>NZ_DASVTX010000115.1:0-2203 GCF_036387355.1 Longimicrobium sp. | reverse complement strand
AGCGGACGCGGCGAGCGCGGCCCCGCCGAAGATGTCCAGGGTGGCGGGCACGGGGATGACTTCCACGCGCAGCCCCGCTTCACGGGCGATCCGCGTGAGCATCCCCTCCTTGCCGGTGGCGATGATCGGCTCGAAGCCACGCTCGCGGATCCCTTCCGCGAGCGTGATCATGGCACGCTGCGCCCCGAAGGCGCAGTCGTGATACGGATCGTACATCAGTACGCGCTTCATTCCCACCCTGGTTCACGAACACGCGGCGCGGTACAGGATCTCCATCGTCCGCTGCGTGGTGCTCTCCCATGTGAAGCGGGCCGCCTGCTCCCGCCCCTTTCGTATCCACTCGGCGCGCAGGCCGGGGTCCCGCTCCAGCCGCGCCACCGCGTCCGCCATAGCCTGGCTGTCGCCGGGGTCCACGGAGAGCCCGCCTTCGCCCATCACCTCCGGAACCGACGTGCGGTTGGAGGCGATCACCGGCGCGCCGCACGCCATCGCCTCCAGCACGGGGAGCCCGAACCCCTCGTAGAGCGAGGGGAAGAGGAAGGCCGTGCAGTGCGCGTACAGGCAGCGGAGCTCCGTCTCGCTCACCTTGCCCAGGTCCACCACGGCGTCGGCCACCCCGAGCGCCTCCGCGTGGCGCATCACGTGGGGCCAGTGGGCGTTGGCCGTGCCCCCGGCGACCACCAGCCGCATTGCGCTTCCCCCCGCCCGCACGCGCGCCAGCGTGTCCACGGCCGCGACGTGGTTCTTGTGAGGAAAGCGGTTCCCCACGCAGAACAGGTACGGCCGCAGCCCCTGCGCGCGCGAGCAGTGCGCGGCCTCGGCGGGCTCCAGCGGCCGGAAGGAGGGGCCCACGCCCAGCGGCACCACCTCCACCTTTTTCGCCGCGCCCGGCACGTACGACACGATGTCGCGCCGCGTGGACTCCGAGTCGGCGATCATCCGCCAGGCGAGCCGGGCCCCCGCGTGCAGCACGATGGTGGAGGCGATCCGCTCGCGCCTGCGCACCAGCCCCGGCAGCTTGATGGGGATCAGGTCGTGCACCGTCACCACGCTGCGGCGCGGGTGCAGCAGCAGGGGCACGTCCGAGAACGGGAAGTGCCACACGTCCGCGCGGGTCTGGCCGCGGGCCGCCATCCGCGCCCAGGCGAGCTGCGCGCGGTGGCTGCTCCAGCTCCGCGGAAAGGGGAGGACGGTGGCCTGGCCTTCCGTGCCCCACTCCGCCAGGAGCGCGTGGAGCTCGTCCGGCTCGCCCAGCAGCACCAGGCGGCCGAAGCGCGGGTCCGCGAAGAGGGCGGCGAGCACCTCCCGCACGTAGCGCCCCACGCCGGTGCTGTGGACCGCGCGCGCGTCCATCCCCAGCGTCACGCGGCGCCCCGGACCTGCCGTGCCCTCCCCCGCCATCGTCATCCCTCCGCCCCGTCGGGCTCCGCGCGCCGGCCGCGGGCGCCCCGTTCCGCTGGAATCCCGAATTTAGAGCAACCCGCGCACCTTTGCAATGGCCCCGCGAGGCCGCCCGGGGCACCCAAGTGCCACCCACGCAACGTGTTACGACGCACTGGCGGCGCGGTAGGCGGCGATGGTGTCGCGGGTGCACCGCTCCCAGCTGAAGTGCCGCGCGCGGGCCAGCGACCGCTCGCGCAGCGTCTCGCGCAGCGCGGGGGTGCGGTACACGTCGAGCATGGCCTGGCAGAGCGCGTCCTCGTCGCGCGGGTCGAGCATGATGCCCGCGTCGCCCACGACCTCAGGGAGCGAGGAGGTGTTGGAGGTGATGACGGGGACGCCGCACTGCATGGCCTCCAGCGGCGGCAGCCCGAATCCCTCGTAGAGCGACGGGTAGACGAACGCGGTGGCGCCGCTGTAGAGCGCGGCCAGGTCCTCGTCCGCCACGAAGCCGGGAAGGATGATGCGCCCGCGCAAGTCGCCGGCGCCGGAGATCGCCTCGAAGATCCCGTCGTGGTGCCACCCCTTCGTCCCCGCGAGCACGAAGTACAGGTCACGCACCCCCTCGTCGCGCACCAGCCGGACGAAGGAGCGGATCGCGTGATCCATGTTCTTTCGCGGCTCCAGCGTGTTGAGGCTCAGCAGGTACGGCGCGTCGGGTATCCCGTAGCGGGCCTTCACCTCCGCGATCCGCGCCGCGTCCGTCACGGGGTGGAAGAGGTCCGGCGCGGCGGCCAGCGGGGTGACGAAGACCCGCGCCGGG
>NZ_DASVTX010000114.1:0-2285 GCF_036387355.1 Longimicrobium sp. | reverse complement strand
TTCAGCGACTGGATTCCGCTGTCCGAGGCCTCGGAGCTGGCGTCGGTGCTGGCGCCGCGTCCGACGAAGCCGGTCATCGTGGAGCCCGCGCCGGTGGCGTCGTCCGCGCCGGTGGCGTCCGGTCCGGTCGAGTCCGCCTTCGCCAGTGGCCTGGCGAAGCCGGCGAAGTCCGACACGCCCGCGCCCGTTCCGACCGCGCAGGAGACGGGCTGGAAGCCCTCGGCCGCGAGCGTGCTCGCCTCGCTGGTGAAGGAGGAGAACGAGGCGCTGTCGAAGCCCGCGTCCAAGGCGGCGCCGGTGGAGGAGAAGAAGGGGAAGCCGGCGGCCTTGGGGCTGCTGGATGTGCCTCCGCCGGAGGCTGCTCCGGTGGCGGCGCAGAGCCCGCTGATGGCCGAGCCTCCCGCGCCCGCGCCGTACATGCAGCCCGCTCCGGCGCCGGCCTACGCGCAGCCGCCTCCACAGGCGTACGCGCAGCCGATGGCCCAGCCGTATCCGCCGCCCCAGCAGTACGCGCCTCCGGCCCAGCAGTACGGGCCGCCTCCTGGGTACCCTGGCTATCCGCCGCAGGCCGCGCCCGCGCCGAAGCAGGGTGGGAAGATGGGGATGATCATCGGCGCGGTGGCTGTCGTGCTGCTGATTGGTGTAGCGGGCGCCTTCTTCGCGACCCGGTCCTCCGATCCGGCCCCCGTGGCGCCGCAGCCGATGGCTCAGGCGCCGTCCAAGCCGGTAGAAGTGCCGCCCATGCCGCCTCCTCCGGCGGCGGTGGCGCAGAACACCGCTACGCCCGCGGCGGGCACGGCCCAGCCGGCGGCAACGACGACGCAGCCGGCCACGGCGCCGGCGGCCACGCCCACGACTGCTCCCGCGGTCGCCGCGGCGGGGACGCCTGGAACCACGCCCGCGGCGAACACGGCGACGCCTCCGCCCGCGACCGAGCCGGCGAAGCCCGTCGAGACGGCGAAGACGGAGCCGCAGCAGGTGGCCCGCGCCGAGGTGCCGAGCAAGCGGACGCCGACCACCACCCCGGTCAGCCGTCCTCCGCCGACGCGTACCGTGAGCAACGACGACGACGAGGAGCCCGTGCGGAGCAAGCCGCAGCCCGCCAGGAGCGGCGGGAGCGCGGATGACGAGTTCGACGAGCTCTTCGGCACGAAGAAGCCGAGCTCCAGCGCCAAGAGCGACACGGTGTCGGCCAATGGCCGTACGGCCTACATCCCGCCGGAGCCTGGCGGTGGTGGTGCGACGCAGGAGAAGCTCGGGCAGTCGGACATCATGCAGGTGGTGCTGGCCAACAAGCCGGCCATCATCAAGTGCGTGAACGAGCAGAAGAAGAAGGATCCGGGTCTGAGCGGCAAGCTGGTGATGCGCTGGACGATCCAGACCAACGGCAAGACGAAGAACGTGTCCTGCCAGACGTCGGAGTTCCGCACGACCTACATGGCGACCTGCATCTCCGGGCTCATCAAGGGCTGGAGCTTCCCGAAGCACAAGGTGCAGGGCGATCCGATCGACTTCCCGTTCACGTTCTAAACATCCGAGAGGCGGACAGTTACGTTTGAGTCACAAGGCTCGTACGACTGTCCGCTTCAATGGATGTTGAATTCCCTTCTGGGGGATGCGTCGAAGGCCGTGTCGACATTCGTTGACACGTCTGGAGCGCCGGGACTAAAGCCGCGCGCTGCAGGACGGAGGGGGGCCTGAGTGAGTGGCCGGCGGCCCGCCTCGTGCGACGTATCCATTCAGGAGGAAGTCGAGACATGCAGCTTCGCAAGATGACGTTGATGCTCGCCACGCTGGGCGCGCTGAGCATGGTGCTGACGGGTTGCCCGGACGGTGGCCGTACGGACCTGTCGTGCACGGCGGACACGGAGTGCATCGAGGGTGAGATCTGTCACCCGAACGCCAAGGTGTGCGTGCAGACCTGTACCTCGGGAGCTGACTGCCCCCAGTCGGCGAAGACCTGCGATGTGATCAGCACCACCAACAGCACCAAGATCTGCAAGTGCGAAACGGACGCGCTGTGCCAGCGTGACGAGCGCGTGAGCGACGCTTCGGGCCTGACGTGCTCGAAGTCCTACAGTGTCTGCACGGGCGGCGGCACCACGCCGGCCTGCACCAAGGACACGGACTGTGGCTCTGGCCAGGTCTGCAACGCGGGTACGTGCACCGCTGCGAGCACCACCTGCTCGGGCGAGGGCAAGAGCACCTGCGCCTACGGTCAGTTCTGCAGCACCAACACGTGCGCGGCGGTTCCCGCTCCCACGTGCGAGAACTACCAGAACTTC
>NZ_DASVTX010000113.1:0-5959 GCF_036387355.1 Longimicrobium sp. | reverse complement strand
CGCGCCTCGCCGCCTCCGCTCCGGCCGACGCGCAGACGCCGGTCCCCGGTGTGGTGGAGACGCACCGCCGGGCGGGCGCGCCGGTGCCGGGCACCACGCCGCACCCGCCCTCGCCCCGCGCGCCGGCGCGCTACGCCTCCGCGGAAGAGATCGCGTCGCTCCCCGTGCTGAATGACGTGCGGGAACTGGCGCTGGGCTGCCCGCGGTGCGAGCTGGCAAAGACGCGCACGCACGTCGTCTTCGGCGAAGGCGACGAGAACGCGGACGTCCTGGTGGTGGGCGAGGCGCCGGGTCAGGAGGAGGACCGCTCGGGGCGGCCCTTCGTGGGGCGCGCGGGCAAGCTGCTGGACCTGCTGCTGCTGTCGTCGGGCTTTTCGCGCGAGCAGGTCTACATCTGCAACGTGCTCAAATGCCGGCCCCCGGCCAACCGCAATCCCCGGCCGGAAGAGGTGGACGCCTGCAGCCCCTACCTGCTGCGCCAGGTGGAGCTGGTGCGGCCGCGGGTGATTCTGGCGTTCGGCAACTTTGCCGCGCAGACGCTGCTGGGGACGGACACGTCCATGAGCAGGCTGCGGGGCCGGTCGCACCACTACCGCGGCATTCCGCTCGTTCCCACCTATCACCCGGCGGCCTGCCTGCGCAGCCCGGCCTGGGTACGCGCCGTGTGGGAGGACCTGCAGCGCGCGCGCGGCCTTCTGGACGCGGCCTGATCCGCATCCGCCCCGAACGCACACTTTCCGCCCCGCGCGGACCATAGACGTACCTCGCTCTTCAGCAGTACCAGGAGCCATGTCCACCATTCCGTTCGTTCCCAAGGTCGCGTCGGCACCGCCGGCCTTTGCCGACCGCTCGCCCCCGTATTCCGCCGAGGCGGAGCTTGCGGTGCTGGGCGGCATGCTCATCGACGCCGATGCGCTCACCAAGGCCATCGAGCAGGTCGACGACACCATGTTCTACCGCGAGGGGAACCGCCGGGCCTTCCGGGCCATGCAGCGGATCTTTGAGCGCGGCGACGTGGTGGATGCGCTGACGCTGGCGGAGGACCTGCGCAACCACGGCGACCTGGAGGCGGTGGGCGGCCTGCAGTTCATCGCCTCGATGATGGACGCGGTGCCCACGGCCGCCAACATCGAGTACCACGCCCGCATTGTCCGCGAAAAGGCGCTGCTGCGCCGGCTGATCGAGGCGGCCACCACCATCATCCAGGACACGTACGAGAACCCGGGCGAAGTCGACCAGCTGCTGGACCAGGCGGAGCAGAAGATCTTTGAGGTCGCGCAGACGAACGACCGCAAGGGCTTCGTGTGGATCAAGGAGATCCTGTGGCCCACGTTCGAAAAGATCGAGGCGCTGCAGAACAACAACTCCTCCGTCACCGGCATCCCCACGGGCTTCGGCGACCTGGACGAGATGACCGCCGGGTTCCAGCCCAGCGACCTCATCATCGTCGCGGCCAGGCCGTCAATGGGAAAAACTGCGTTCACGCTGAACATCGCGCAGCACGCGGCGATCTCGGCCAAGAAGCCGGTCGCGTTCTTTTCGCTGGAAATGAGCAAGGAGTCGCTGGTGCAGCGCGTGCTCTGCGCCGAGGCCCGCGTGGACGCCAGCCGCCTGCGCCGCGGCCGCCTGCTGGACGACGAGTACGCGCGCCTGGCCACGGCCGCCGGCTACCTGAACACCGCGCCCATCTACATCGACGACACGGCGGGCATCTCGGTGCTGGAAATGCGCGCCAAGGCGCGGCGCCTCAAGGCCGACCGGCCGGACCTGTCGATGATCATCGTCGACTACCTGCAGCTCATGGTGGGCGGCAAGGGGAACAAGACCGAGAACCGCCAGCAGGAAGTTTCGGAAATCTCCCGCGGGCTCAAGGCGCTTGCCAAGGAGCTCGATCTGCCCGTGGTGGCGCTTTCGCAGCTTTCCCGCGCCGTGGAATCGCGCCCCGACAAGCGCCCCATGATGAGCGATCTTCGTGAATGCGTCACGGGGGACACGCGGGTGGTGCTGGCGGATGGACGCCGCGTCCCCGTCCGCGACCTCGTGGGCACCACGCCGGACGTGATCGCGGTTTCGGAGGATGGAAAGCTGCACCCCGCGGCCACCGACTTGGTGTGGAGCAAGGGGCGCAAACCGGTGTTTACCGTCCAGCTCGCCAGCGGCCGGCGGATCCGCGCCACGGCGGAGCATCGCCTGCGCGGCCCGGCGGGATGGATGCACGTCCGAGACATGGCGCCCGGTGATCTCATTGCCGTTGCACGGGAAACATCCATCTCGCCCGAACGGCTTTTCAGCTCCCAGCCGCCCGTCCAGCATCCGCCGGAGTCCGGGCAAGGGGTTGGTCACGAGTACGGCGAAGCTCTTGCCGCGGCGGATGTGTCGAGCGCTGTCGGAGTCTGTGAGTGGCCGGACAGCGATCTGTTCTTCGACCCAGTTGTAAGTGTAGATCCTGCGGGCGAAGAAGAGGTATTCGACCTGACGGTGCCCGGCCCGTCGTGCTGGCTGGCGGATGGCATCGTGAGCCACAACTCGGGCGCCATCGAGCAGGATGCGGACGTCATCATGTTCCTGTTCCGGCCGGAGTATTACTTCGGTCCTACGGACAAGGAAGGCAACAGTTTGGAGGGTCGCGCCGAGCTGATCATCGGCAAGCAGCGAAACGGCGCCACGGGTACCGTCAACCTGATGTTCCTCAAGGAGTTCACCCGCTTCGAAAGCTTCTCGGGCCGCGCGGACGGGCCGCCGGAGTACTGAGGCGGCGTTGTACTCCATCAGCGCGCGGCCGTGGGCGGAGATCGAGGCGCTCTACCTGGCCATCCGTCCCGGTCCGCACCGGTTCGCGGAGATGGCGAAGCTCGTTCGGCTGATCGCGAACCGCTACGAGAGCCGGCTTTTCGCCGCGACCTCCATGCACACGCTCCTCGTGACCAACGTCGCCCGGTGGGATCCCGATTACGACGTGCTTCGCGTGGATCTGGAGGGCGAGCAGATCGGGTTCGCGCACCACTCGCTCCCGGGAAGGCCGCCTTCCTGGGTGCGGGTCACGGAAGCGGCTGCGCAGCAGGCTTTCGAGCAGCTGGAGCGTTTCGTTGCCGCGCACGGGTGGATCAACAGGATCCCCGATCCCGCATAGGTAGACGCCACGCGTCCCGTGAGGCGGAGAGGATCAACAGAGTCACCGGGGTCCAACTCCGGTGGCTCTGTTGCTCTGTGCGAGATCCCGTTCTTTTCCCCTCCGCGAACGCCGGAGCGGCCGTGCACCAAACGGTGTCCGTGGTGTACGGATCGCCGGACCGCTTTCCGGAGCAGAACAGGGCGAATGGCCAGGACGAAGACCGCGTTCTTCTGCCGCGAGTGCGGCAACGAGACGCCCAAGTGGCAGGGCCAGTGCCCCGCCTGCCGCGAGTGGAACTCACTGGTGGAGGAACCCGCCGCGCCGCGCCGCGCCAAGGCAGCCGCGTCCGGCTCGTCCGTGCGGCTGGCGGGCGCCGGCTCGCCCGCGCCCGTGCGCCTGCGCGACGTGGAGGGCGCCGAAGGGCAGCGCTGGCCCACGGGGCTGGCCGAGTTCGACTTCGTGCTGGGCGGCGGCATCGTCCCCGGCTCGGTGGTGCTGGTGGGCGGCGAGCCGGGGATCGGCAAGTCCACCATCCTGCTGCAGGTGGCCGCGCGGCTGGAAGGCGCCGGCCGCAGCACGCTGTACGTCTCCGGCGAAGAATCCGCACATCAGGTAAAGCTGCGCGCGGACCGCATGGACCAGCCCGCCGGCGCGGTGACGCTGCTGGCGGAAACGGAGCTGGACACGCTCCTGCTCCGCGCGGCGGAGCTGAACCCGCGGGTGCTGCTGGTGGACTCCATCCAGACGGTCTACACGCCGGAGCTGGAAGGGGCCCCCGGCAACGTGGGGCAGGTGCGCGAGTGCGCCGCGCGGCTGCAGCGCTTCGCCAAGCAGACGGGGACGGCCGTCTTTCTGGTCGGCCACGTCACCAAGGGCGGGGGGATCGCCGGGCCCAAGACGCTGGAGCACATCGTGGATACGGTGCTCTACTTCGAGGCGGCGGGCGGGCTGGACCACCGCGTGCTGCGCGCCACCAAGAACCGCTTCGGCGGCGTGGACGAGATCGGCGTGTTCCGCATGACGGCGGGCGGGCTGAGCCCGGTGGGCAACCCCAGCGAACTGTTTCTGGGCGAGCGGTCGGAATCCGTCCCCGGGTCCGCCGTCGTCGCCACCATGGAGGGGACGCGCCCGCTCCTGGTGGAGGTGCAGGCGCTGGCGGCAAAGGCGGCGTACGGCGCGCCGCAGCGGGTGAGCGCGGGAATCGATCCCAAGCGGCTCGCCCTGCTGCTCGCCGTGCTGGAAAAGCGCGCCGGCCTCCCCTTCGGCCAGCTGGACGTGTTCCTGAACGTGGTGGGCGGGCTGCGGCTGGCGGAAACCGCGGGAGACGCGGCCGTGGCGGTGGCGCTGGCCTCCAGCGTGTTCGACCGCGCCGTGCCCGCGGACGTCGTGGTGATCGGCGAGCTGGGGCTGGGCGGCGAACTGCGCGCGGTGGGGCAGATGGAGCGCCGGCTGGCCGAGGCGGCGCGCATGGGTTTCCGCACCGCGTACCTTTCGCCCCGCGCCGTGCCGCAGAACGTGCCCTCCGGCATCCGCGCCGTTCCGGCGGAAGATGTCCGCGCCCTCGTGGACCGCATCTTTGCCTGACGTGGCGAACCACGCAGCCATCATCGTCGCGGGCGGCAGCGGCCGGCGCTTCGGCGGCCCGGTGCGCAAGCAGTACCTGGCCGTGGGCGGGCAGCCGGTGCTGCTGCGCGCCATTCTCCCCTTTCTGCACCATCCCCGCATCCATCGCGTCGTCGTCGTCCTTCCCGCGGAAGACGTGGACGCGCCGCCGCCCTGGCTGGCCTCGCTCGGCGTCGCGCGGACGGCGGGCGGGGCGGAGCGGGGCGATTCCGTGCGCGCCGGGCTCGCGCTCGTGGCGGAATCCGAGCGGGTGCTGATCCACGACGGCGCGCGTCCCTTCATCGACCGAGACACCATCGACCGGGTGCTGGACGCCTGCGGAGAGCAGGGCGCCATCGCCGCGGTTCCGGTGACGGACACCATCAAACAGGTGGACGCGGCGGGTACCATCACCGGCACCCCGGACCGGTCGCGGCTCTGGCAGGCGCAGACGCCGCAGGGCTTTCCGTGCGCCGCCATCACCGAAGCCTACCGCCGCGCGGCGCGGGACGGCGTCGCCGCGACGGACGACGCCGCGCTGTACGAGCGGTACGCCGGCCCGGTGCGGGTGGTCATGGGCTCGCCCCGCAACCTCAAGGTCACGCGGCCGGAGGACCTGCTGGCCGCGGAGGCCATCGCGGCGGAGCTGGCGCGCGGCTGACACACCGTGCGCGGGTTGGACGGAGGACGGCGCGGTCTGTAGATTGCGCGGCTTGCCTTGCCGGCCCCGCGTGCGGGCCGGCCGCCAGACGCCGGGAGCCGATGTCAGACCTTACCCCCGCCCGCAACCCGGGACCGGAGATGTCCGAACAGGCCACGCCGTCCTCGCCGCGGACCACCACGTTCAATCTCCTCTTTCTCTGCACCGGCAACACCTGCCGGTCGCCGCTGGCGGAAGCGATCGCCCGTGACGCGGTCGCGGCGCGCGGATGGCGGCACGTGCGGGTGCAGAGCGCAGGCGTGTCGGCCGCGCCGGGGTGCGCCGCGTCGCCGGAGGGCGTGGCCGTGGCGGCGCGCGCGGGGATCGACCTGTCCGGGCACCGCAGCCAGCCGCTGACCCCCGGACTGGCGGAGTGGGCGGACCTGATCCTGGCGATGAGCCCGTCGCACCTGGCCGTGGTGGACCGCGTGGGTGCCGGCATCAAAGCCGCCACGCTGGGCGATTTCGCGGCGGGCGGGCCGGGGCTGGGGAGCGCGGTGCCCGATCCGTTCGGCGGGCCGGAAGAGCTGTACCAGCAGACGTTT
>NZ_DASVTX010000112.1:0-3583 GCF_036387355.1 Longimicrobium sp. | reverse complement strand
AACGTGTCAAACCCGCGGTTCACGTATACGGCGGGCACCTCCTGTGCGGCCGCCCCGTGCGTGTCGCGGCCCATGTGCGTGGCGCGGTACTGCACGTGAAAGGCGCCCGGAGAGCCGGGGACCACGGACACGCGCATGGCGTACAGCATGTCGGACGGGCCAGGCGTGCCGGGCGCGCCGCCGCGACCCTCGGGGAGCCAGTGCAGCGGGCGCGTGACCACGTACAGCGAACTGTCTCCTGCCTGCGCGAGCAGCACCTCGCTCCCGTGACCGTGCCTGTCTCCCGCGTGCACCGGGTTCCAGGGCCACTTCCCCTCGCACCCGCCGCACAGGTCGCCCCCCGGCTCGTCACCATCGTACAGGGAAAGCTGCACCTCGCGCCCGGGGTCGTAGGCGTTCACCATGTTGACCCCGTTCAGGCTCACCTCGGCAATGGCGCCCCCCCACCGCCGGTCCAGCCCGATGCGCGTGGTCGTCGCGCCGTCCCTTCGCTCCAGGTACAGCATGTCACCCGACCCGTACGTCCGCACCTGGCCGCCCGCGGCCAGCGACGGCTGCGTGCCCCCCTCGTTGGCCCCGCAGCCGGCCAGCACGAGAAGGAGCGCGGCCGCAGCCCGGCACGGCAGGCGGGGAGCCAATGCTTCCATGAAGACTGCCCAGGCATGAGAATCAGGACGGGCCCCGGGGGGAAACCCGGGTCAGACCGGCGTTCGCGCGGCCAGCGCCTGCACCATGCGTTCCGCCGCGCGGCCGTCCCACCCCTCGGGCGCCCCGGCGCCCGGCGCGGGGCGGGGCTGGCGCACGGCCGCCGCCCACGAAGCCACGATGCCGTCGGCCGTCAGCGGCCAGGGCGCCAGCCGGTTGGTGCCCCGCGCCACCGTCACGGGACGCTCCGTCTGCTCGCGCAGGGTGACGCAGGGAACCCCCAGCGCGGTGGTTTCTTCCTGCAGGCCGCCGGAGTCGGTGAGCACGACGGCCGACCCGTCCACCAGCCCCAGCATTTCCAGATACCCCAGCGGCTCCAGGACCCGCACCCCGCCCAGCCGCTTTCCCAGCCCGTGGCGTTCCACGCTGCCGCGGGTGCGCGGGTGCATGGGAAAAAGCACGGGCATGCGCTCCGCCACCCGGGCCAGCCCCTCCAGCGCCGTCCCCAGCACGTGCGGGTCGTCCACCCCGCTGGGGCGGTGCAGAGTCACGACCGCGTATCCGCCCCGGTCCACGGCGTAGCGCGAGGGCACGTCCAGGGCGCGTGCCTCGCCCAGGCGGGCCAGCAGGGTGTCGATCATCACGTTCCCGGCGAACACCACCCGCTCCGCGGGGATGCCCTCCGCAAGCAGGTTGCCGAGCGCGTCGGGATCGGGCGTGAGCAGCAGGTCCGAGAGGCGGTCGGTAAGTACGCGGTTCACCTCTTCGGGCATGCGCCAGTCGCCGCTGCGCAGCCCGGCCTCCACGTGGGCGATGCGGCACCCCAGCTCGTCGCGCAGCTTGGCGGCCACCAGCGCACAGGCGAGGGTGGAGTTCACGTCGCCCACCACTACCACCCAGTCGGGGCGCACCTGAACCAGCACCGGCTCGAACGCCTCCATGACCCGCGCGGTCTGCCGCGCATGGCTTCCCGAACCCACCCCCAGGTGGTGGTCGGGCACGGGAAGGCCCAGCTGCTCAAAGAAGCGGCCGGACAGCTGCTCGTCATGGTGCTGTCCGGTATGCACCAGCACGGCCTCGGCGCCGGCCTGCCGCAGCGCGGCCAGCAGCGGAGCCACTTTCATGAAATTGGGGCGGGCGCCCGCCACCACCAGAACTCGCATCACGACCGGGATCAGGAGAAGACCGGGGCCACACCCTCGCGGGGCGCGGGCCGGCGGATCAGGAGCGGCGCTCCATCTGCCGGGCCACCCGCGTGGGGGCCAGGAGCAGCACCGGGTAGGCCGCCAGAAAGCGCAGCCTGCGCGACCGCAGCTGGTGGGGAGCTTCACGGAGGTAGGTGGCCAGCCCGCGCCCCCGCTGCCCGGCGTGAAGGTAGCGCATGGCGGCGACCCGGCCCAGGTGGTCAAGAAACGCCCGGCGCTCCTCCGGGGTCACGGCCGGGCCGGTCGCGAGGCCGCCGCGGGCCTCGAGCGCGCGCAGGTAGCGCAGTCCCGCCCCGAAATACTCGGCTTCCCCCGACACGTTGGACGGGTGGATGCGGTAGATGGCCAGCACCCCGTCGCCCGCGATGCCAAACGGGCCGCGCGCAAAAAGCCCGAACAGGAACTCCACGTCCTCCACCGCGCCGCGCTGCGTGCCGTACCGCAGCCCGGCGGCGCGCTCCCGGTCGAACAGGACCACCGACGAGGTGATTGCGACGGGGCGGCCGTCGATCCACTCGCGTACGGGGCGCTGCACGATCCCGTCCGGCCCCGCCACCTCGCCCGCGTCGAAATGAGCCACGGCGGGAGAGGTGGAGAACGCGTAGGGAACCGAAACCCCGCAGCACGCGGGGTGGCGGCGCATGAACTCCACCTGCGCGGCCAGCTTGCCGGGAAGCCACAGGTCGTCGTGGTCCAGCAGCGCCACGTAACGGCCGCGGGCCTCGTCGATCCCCCGGTTGCGCGCCGCGCCCACGCCGCCGTTGGGCTGCCGCACCACACGCACGCGGTCTCCCCAGGCGCGCAGCCGCCGCGGCGTGTCGTCGGTGCTTCCGTCATCCACCACCACGACCTCGAAGTCGCGAAAGGTCTGCGCGAACACCGACCGCAGCGCCTCGTCCAGCAGATCGGGCTGGTTGTAGGTGGGGATCACCACCGACACCGTGGGCGGCACGCGGCTGCTCACGAGCCGCCCACCAGGTCCCGGGCCGCGCTCCACATCCCCTCGGCGAACCGGTGATAGCGCAAGGCGGTGAGCTCGCGCAGAACCACGGGAAGCCGGCGCAGCAGGCCGCGGGGCAGCGCGGCGCGGGCGCGGAGGTTGGCGATCTTGCCGTCCAGCTGCCGCGCCGCGCGGCTCTCCGCGAAGCCGCTCCACCGGCCGGCCAGCGACCCCCGGGTGGCTTCCAGCGCCTGAATCTCGCCCAGGTACGACCCCGGCTGCGCCCGCAGCGAACGGAACAGGCGCTCCAGCAGCCCGGGATTCCACTCCGCCGGGCTTCCCGGACCCACCTGCTGGGACTCGTGCCTGCGGTACAGCAGCAGGGGCTCGCCGATCATCACGACCTCGGCGGCGGCGGCGGCCACCAGCGCGATCCAGCCGTCGTGGATGCGGGCCGTGTCCTCGGGAACGGGGAGGGCAAGGGGAACCAGGTCCGCGCGAAACACCATCGCGGCGCCGGTGACCAGGTTGCGCCCGGTCAGAAGGGGAAACGCCTCCCCGCGCGCCACGCGGCGAACCATGCGGGGGGTGATCCCGAACGACTCCCACAGCCGCGCCCCGGTGGGACGCAACCGTTCGTCCACCACCATCCCGTCGGTGAACACCAGCGCCACGCCCGGATGCCGCTGAAACTCCGGAACGATGCGCGCGAGCTTGTGGGCGGGCCAGACGTCGTCCTGGTCGCAGAGCGCGATCAGCTCGCCCGTGCACATCCCGATCGCCCGCTCGAAGT
>NZ_DASVTX010000111.1:0-7218 GCF_036387355.1 Longimicrobium sp. | reverse complement strand
AAAAGTGTCCTGAGCGGATGAATCCGCCGCTCGAACAGCCGCAAGCCCCGACTCGTGGCCGCTGTCGCGCCCACGATCGAGGCTTCAACCGACCCGGCCGGGCGGCCCGGCGCGTGCTGCTCACGCCGATGCGGCCGCCGCAGTCCGCGCGGGCGGACTTTGTGCTTTTCCAGCGGCGAATTCATTCGCTCTGGACGTCGCCGCGCCAAGCTCTCCGAACCGCCCGAAACTGCCGTTGGGGTGTGCCCCTCTCCCACATCCGTTCGTGGGAGAGGGTGGCGAGCTTTAGCGAGCCGGGTGAGGGCCACACTCCGCACCGCGCCAACTCCCGGGTGGACCGCAGGATACGTCGTCCAAACGGCCGTCAGCGGCCCGCGCGGGCGCTGCTCATCCCTCCAGAATTCCTGGACGGCGTGCCGCCGGGGCAGCAGACAGGCTCTGCACAAGGTATTCTGGCACGAGGTACGCATAATCCCACCTGCAGCCACCAACCTCTCTCACACAGGAACACGCGCGTGGCCAAGCCTGCCGGGAAGGACGTCACAGTCGGAGTGGGATTGCTGGCCGGAGCGGGAACGCTGGCCGGCTTCAGCGGTTCTCCGCACTGGTCGGTGCGCATGTGGGACTTTCCGCGCATTCAGATCGGCGCCGCGGCGGCCGCCGCGGGCGCGGTGTACGCGGCCCGGTACCACCGCGGGCGCCCGTCGGACTGGGCGTTCCTCTCCATGACCGCCGCCACCGCCGCGTGGCAGATCAGGAAGATCCTGCCCTACACGCCGTTCGCGCCCGTGCAGGTGGAGCGCAGCCGGGTAAAGCCCACGCGCGAGCGCCCGCGCAAGGACAAGCCCACGCTGCGGCTGCTGATCAGCAACGTGCTGATGGAAAACACGCAGCACGAGCGCCTGCTGCGGCTGGTCGAAGAGTCGTCGCCCGACGTGGTGATGGCGGTGGAAACCAACGCGCGGTGGGCGGAGGCGCTGGAGCCGCTTTCGGAGACGTATCCCTACGTGGTGCGCCAGCCGCAGGAGAACTACTACGGGATGATGCTCTTCTCCCGCCTGCCGCTGATCGAGCCGCGCATCGAGTTCCTGGTGCAGGACGACATTCCGTCCGTGCACACGGGCATCGAGCTTCCGGGCGGGGTGCAGGTCATTCTGCATGGGCTGCATCCGCGCCCGCCGGAGCCCATCCGCGACCAGGACAGCACCCCGCGCGACGCCGAGCTGGTGATGGTGGGCCGCGCCATTGGCGAGGCCGACGAGGTGCCCACGCTGGTGGCGGGCGATCTGAACGACGTGGCGTGGTCGCCCACCAGCGAGCTGTTCGTGCGGCTGGGGCAGCTGCTGGACCCGCGCATCGGGCGGGGGATGTTCAACAGCTACAACGCCAACAATCCGCTGCTGCGCTACCCGCTGGACCACGTGTTCCACTCCAGCCACTTTCGTCTGGTGGAGCTGCGGCGCTGCCCCAGCATTGGCTCGGACCACTTTCCCATGCTGGTGGAATTGAGCTACGAGCCGGACGCGGAGGCGAAGCAGGCGATGCCGGAGCCGGACGTGGAAGACCAGATCGAGGCGGATGAAAAGCTGGAGGCGGAGGCGGAAGCCGCGGCCACCGGCGACGACCGCCCCGGCCGGGAGTGATGGGTCCCGCGCCATCCACCGAACGGCCGGTCACCCGGGGCGAGCGGGTGCGCGGCCACGCCGTGCACCTGTACACGGCGTCGGGCGTGGTGCTGGCCTTTGTGGCCGCGTCGGAGATCTGCGCGCCGCGGCCGGACCCGCGGCGCGTGTTTCTGTTCCTGGTGCTGGCGGTGCTGGTGGATGCCACGGACGGGCCGCTGGCGCGCATGTGGGAAGTCAAGCGCACGGCGCCCACCATCAACGGCCGCACCATCGACGACATCGTCGACTTTCTGACCTTTACCTTTCTGCCGCTGCTGCTGGTGTGGCGGATGGAATGGGTGCCGGAGCCCGGCTGGCTGTGGCTGGCGCCGGCGCTGCTGGCGTCGCTGTTCGGATTCGCAAATGAGGGTGCCAAGGACGAGGCGGGCGGGTTCTTTCGCGGGTTTCCCAGCTACTGGAACATCGCGGCCTTCTACGCCGCCTTTCTGCCGCCGTGGGGGAACGCGGCGATGTTCGTGATCCTGGCGGTGCTCACCGTGTCGCCGGTGTGGTTCATCTACCCCAACCTGGCGCCGCGCCCGTGGAAGGCGCCGCTGCTGGCCGGCGCGGCGCTCTGGCTGGTGCTGCTGCTTGTGTTCCTGCCGCGCTATCCGTACGACGTGCCGGAGTGGGCGGTCTGGGTTTCGCTCGCGTATCCCGTCCTGTACACCCTCGCGTCCTTCTACCTGAAGCGCCGCGCCGGGATTTGAAAAGCGTTGGAGTACAGTGGAACAGAGAACTGCCAGAGTAACAGAGGAGCCTCCCTCTGAACCTCTGGCTTTTGTCTGTTCCTCTGTACCTCTCGCTGTTTCTGTCAGAGCTTGGTCCCGCTACCTGCCCGGCCCCGACGCTCCCCGCCGTACGCGCGCCAGGAGCGCGGCGCGGTCCACCACCCGGCCGCGCGCGATGACGGTGTGGATCCGGCGCGTGTTGCGGATGTCGGCAAGGGGATCGGCGTCCAGCAGCACCATGTCGGCCACGCGGCCTGGGCGCAGGGTTCCCAGCGTGTCCAGCGCGCCCAGGTACGCGGCGGGCTCGTAGGTGGCGGCGCGCAGCGCCTGCATGGGCGTAAAGCCGGAGCGAACCAGCAGCGCCAGTTCGTCGTGCAGCGCCAGCCCGGGGATGACGTACGGCAGCGGCGCATCCGTTCCCGCCATCACCCGAACGCCCATCCGCCGTGCCTCGCCCGTGCGCTGCAGGCTGAAGTAGCCACGCACGACGGCGCTGTCGTCCGGCGTGGCGGGCCCCATCCTCCGGTCCCACGCGCGGCGCAGCCCGGGCGACACCCAGGCCAGGGCGGAGGGGTGCGTGACGGTGGTGTCCGTCCGATCCACATAGGGCTGGTACACGACCAGCGTGGGCGTAAGCCGGGTGCCCGCCCGCGCCATTGCCGCCAGCACCGCGTTGCAGCGCGCGGCATCGTAGCCGGCGCGCATCCGCCGGCCGTGGTCGCGCACCGTCGCCATCGCTGCCTGCGGCGAGCGGTCCGCCCGCGCGCCGGCCAGTTCGGAGCGCAGAGCATCGTCGTCCGCGCTGCAGGCGCGCATCAGGTCGTCTTGGTGTTCCACGCTCGCCTGCCCGGCGCGGATGGCTTCGCGCATGGAGACGGGGTAGGGGACGTGGCCGGCGAAGGGGATTCCGCGGCGCCGCGCCTGATCCGCGGCGCCGAAGTACGCGGACCGGCCCAGGTTGCTGTAGACCTTGATGAAGTCCGCGCCCGCGTTCGCCAGGCTGTCCACCGCGTGCCGGGCCTGTGCCTCGTCCGCGGCGCGGGCCACCCAGGGCGCGCGGTTCACGGGCCCGTCCAGCCGCCCCCCGATCACCATGCGCGGCCCCTGCACCCGCCCCGCGGCAACCTCATCCCGCCAGAAGCGCGCACTGTCGACGTAGAAGCCCATGTCGCGCGCCCCGGTGACGCCCCACGCCAGCATGAGCGGGGCAGAGAAGTCCGCGAAGCCGTTGGCGAAGGCGTGGACGTGCATGTCCCACAGACCCGGAATCAGCCACCGCCCGCGCCCGTCCACCCGGCGCGCGCCGCGGGGAATGCGCGCATCTCCCGCGGGCCCCACCGCCTCGATCCGGCCTCCGCGCACGATCACCGTCTGGTGGGGCGCCACTGTGTCACTCTGTCCGTCGATCAGCGTGACGTCCACGATCGCCATCACCGGCTCGCGGGAGGCAGGGGCGCACGCCGTCGCGATCATCAACCCCGCGACGCACAGCAATCCCGGAAGCGCACGCGGCCTGGGGGAACGCACGAAGGGGGCGGCCGGAGTTCCGGCCGCCCCCGTGGCGTGCGTCAGCCTGTCCGCGCGGTGGCGGCTCAGACGTGGAGCGCGGGCTGCACGAGCAGCTTGCGCGCCTGCGCACCGATGATCGGAATCTCCCACTCCTGCCCGTTGTACGCCTTCATCAGCGTGTAGACCCAGATGCCGAAGCTCGCCACCGCGATCGCCAGATACACGGGGATGGAGATCAGCCCAAAGAGCAGGCCCAGCGCCGGAATGCGCGTCAGCACGCCGAACACGATGGACAGCACGATGTTGAGCCCGATGCTCGCCGCGCCGAACACGAGGTTCTGCGCCGCGTGAAAGCGCACCAGCGGGTTCTGGTCCTTGATCGCGAAAAGGTAGGTCGCGCCAGTGATGGGCGGCACCGCGGCGGCGATGGCGGCGGAGACGTTGCCGGACGAGTGCTGGATGGAATTGGACATGGTTCGCTCCGGATGGATTGCGCGAGTGCGAACGAGCCGCCGTCTGCGGCCCGGAATCGTCGTGCAACCATGATAGCGTGCTCCGTCCCCCCGTCCTACGGGTAAGTTTACCTAGCGGGTACGCGAGCGTTCGCGCGGGGCTACGGAACGGGCGCCAGCGGGGGGGCGGGTGCGAGGGCGTCCAGCGTGTCGTCCGCGGGGCTGCGGCCGCGGCGCGTGTAGCGGCCAAAGAACTCGCCGGCTTCGTCGATGTCGGTCGACGAAAAGAAGTCCGGGAGCGCCGCGGTGCCGGCGAGCGCCAGGTCCACGAGCGCGTTCGCCGTCGCGGAGATGGCGGGATGGGAGAGGCCGTCGCGCCCCGCCGCGTGCAGCAGCCCGTCCGCGGGATCCGCCAGCAGCTCCGCGGCGGCGCGCAGGCTGGGCGCGTGGTAGCCGATGCCGGCCAGAAGGACGAGCGGCGCCGCGTACCACTTTGGATCGACGGCATCCGCCGAACGCACCTCGGCGTAGCCCTTGGGACGAACCTCGGGAAAGAGCGTCGTGAGGTGCAGCCGCCAGTCGCCCAGCGAGGTGCAGCCACGCCGGTTCCACTCCGCGAACGAGGCGGGGGGCGCGGCCGCGGCCGGCCCCAGGATCACGGGCGCGGCGAGGGCAAAGTCCAGGTACTCCTCCACTGGATCGGCGCAGGGAAAGCATCCCGTCCGCCCGCCGTCCAGTTCGCGCCACACGCGCGCGCGAAAGCTGCGGTCGCCGGTGGGCTGGCCGCGGTACACGGGCGAGTTGGCAAAGATGGCGGTCACGTACGGCGCCATCCCGTTCCACACCCGCCACCGCGCGAGCGGGTCCGCGCCAAAGTCCAGGCTCACCTGCATGGCCGCGGTCTGCCGCATCATCCGCGTGCCCCCCGTGCCGATCGCCTCCATGAACTCCGTCATTCGCACGTAGCGCGTGCCGGGAAGCTGCAGCGGAACGTGCTCGATCCCGCCGCGCGGCTCGATGCCCACGCTCAGCAGGCGGATGCCGGCGTCCATCATCGACGCGGAAAGCGGGAGCACGGCGCCGCGCAGGCTGGCCACCAGCGCCGTCGCGCTCGGAAATACGGCCGCGCTGATCTCAATCTGCCCGCCCGGCTCGTAGCTCACGATGCCGCCGTCCGGCAGCGTCCAGCGCGGCACGCCGTAGTCGCTGGGCTCCTCCGTCCATCCGTTCCGCCCCGCGTGCCGGCGGACGACGGGGAGCGTCGCCACTCCGCCGCACGACTGAATGGGCACCTGCGCGCCGGTGTCCGCATCCACCGGAATCAGCTCCACCTCCGCCCCGATGCGCGGCGGGCCTTCCGCGCGCGCGCGGCCGAGCCCGAACGCGTGGTCGCGCAGGTCGTTGCGCAGGGTCTCGCGGGAAAGCACGGCGCCCGTCAGTCCGCGGGGCTGGCCAGGACGAGCGCGTACAGCCCGTCCCTGTCCGTCACCCACTCGTCTATCCGCAGGCCGGCCGCGGCAAACATCGCCTCCACGCTGTCGTGGTCGTGCTTGGCGCTGATCTCCGTGCGGATCGTCTGCCCCGCGCGAAAGGCGAACTCGCCACTGCCGGGCACCGTCACCGTCTGGTCGATGACGGAAACCAGGTGCATCTCGATGCGGTGCTCCACGCCGTTGTAAAAGGCGCGGTGCTCCCATCGGCTGACGTTGAAGTCCGTGCCCGCCAACGTGTTGACCACGCGCAGCATGTTCAGGTTGAACTGTGCCGTCACCCCCGCCGCATCGTTGTACGCCGCCTCGATGCGCGCCGGGTTCTTGCGCTGGTCCACGCCCAGCAGAAAGCGGTCGCCCGGCGCCATGCGCGCGCGGACGCGGCGCAGAAGCTGGACGGCGTCATCCGGCGCAAAGTTGCCGATGGTGCTGCCCAGGAACGCGTGCAGCACCGGCCCGCCCAGCCCGTCCGGAAGGTCGAACGCCTCCGTGAAGTCCGCCACCACGGGCTGCACCTGGAGGGACGGATACGCCGCGCGGATGCGGACGGCCGTCTCATCCAGAAAATCGCCGCTCACGTCCACGGGCACGTACACGGCGCGGGGTGACGCGGCGGCGATGGCGTCCAGCACGATCGTCGTCTTTTCCGCGCTCCCGGCGCCCAGTTCCACCATGGCCGCGGGCGCCAGCGGGCCGATCCACGCCGGCATCCACCGCTGCATCAGCGCCCTCTCGGTGCGCGTCAGGTAGTATTCCGGAAGGCGCGTGATCTCTTCGAACAGCCGCGACCCGGCCTCGTCGTAAAAGAACTTGGGCGGCAGCTCCGGCTGGGCGCGGCGCAGCCCGTCCGCCACCTCGCGGGCCGCCTGCGCGTCCGGGGCCGCGCGCGGGGCGGTGAGCGTCCGCGCCTCAGCCATCGCGCGCCACCCGGAAGCCGCTGAAGATCTGCCGGCGGATGGGGTAGTCCCAGTTGCGGAACGTGTTGCGGATGGCGCCCGGGCGCGTGGCCCACGATCCGCCGCGCAGCACCTTGTAGTCCGGCCCAAAGAACAGCTCGCTGTACTCGGGATACGGAAACGTCTGGTATCCCGGCCACGGCGTGAAGTCGCTGGCCGTCCACTCCCACACGTCGCCGATCATGCCGTACGCGCCGATGGGCGACACGTTGCGGGGGTACGCGCCGATGCGCGCCGTCTCGAACGAGAGCTGGTCCAGGTTGGCGTCCAGCGCCGTCGGCGGCTCGTCGCCCCAGGGATAGGTGCGCTTGGTGCCGGTCGCGGGGTCCCACGACGCGGCGGCCTCCCACTCGTGCTCCGTGGGCAGGCGCCCGCCCGCCCAGGTGCAGTACGCCTCCGCCTCGTACCAGCAGACG
>NZ_DASVTX010000110.1:0-17380 GCF_036387355.1 Longimicrobium sp. | reverse complement strand
AGCCTTGGCCGAGGCGGCCCGATGCCCAACCATCGGTACGGCCGCGACTTCCGCGGCGGTGGATGCGGGAGCGAAGCCGGTGCGCGACCCGGCGCGCGGGCACGGATACGGCATGGGGACACCATCGAACCGCGCCTCGGTTGGCGCTGACCGTCACCACACAGCAACGGAGAACGCATGCCCAAGCGCAACATCGACCCCGGCTTTGACCCCGAGGAGATCGAGGACCTGGACCCGCTCGGCGAGCAGGCGTTCGCCGAGGCGGGCTTTCAGGACGGACCGGATGGCGGGCCGGACTTTTCGGCGCCCGGCCTTGTGGATTCGGCGGATGACAAGCGCCCCGGCGGATACGGCCAGAAGGTGGCCGGGATTCCGGAGGACCGCCAGCACGAGATCAACACGCCCAGCGAGCAGCGGCCGGACAGCGGCTTCGGCGTGATTCACGAGCGCGGCGGCGAGAGCAAGGGCGACCCCGCCGTCGGCGGCACGCGCCCGGACTGAGCCGTTCCGCGGGTGGACGACGAACGGGGGCGCCTCCGCTGGGAGGCGCCCCCGTTCGTCCTGTTTTCATGGATCCGCGCGTGCTTGGTTTCTGCCACACTTCCTGGGGTGAACCGCGGCTTAGCGCGAAAGCGTGGTCCTTCCGCGGTCCCATCAGGAACCCCGGTGGCCACCCGCCTCGGATTCCGAGTGTCATTCTGAGCGAGGCGCCGCGCCGCACCGTCCGCCACCCAGGACTCTGGCGCCGACCGAAGAATCCCGCGCCACCGCGTCCGATGCACGCCTGGTTGCGCGCCGCGCTCGGACGCTGCGGGTGCGGCGGGAGAGGCTGGAGCACGCCACGCCGGACAGCGGCGCGGCGAATGCTTCGGTCCGGGATTCTTCAGTCGCGCATGGACGCGGCACCGGGGAAAGCGCGGCGCACGCTCCTTCAGAATGACGCCCCGGCGCCAAGGTGGGCGGCAGGATACCGGCGGGGCGGAAGGTGCCGGCAAGGCGGCGCGAACTGCATCAGGCGCACCGGATTCATCACGTCAGCCGCACGCAGCGGGGTACGCCAACTCCATCATCCATCCATCGGGATGGTGAAGAAGAAGGTGCTGCCGGCGCCGAGTTCGCTTTCCACCCAGATGCGGCCGCCGTGCTGCTCCACGATCCCGCGCGCGATCGCCAGACCCAGGCCGGAGCCGCCCTTCTCCCGTGCATCATCGGAGTGCACCTGGCGGAACCGCTCGAACACCGTGTCCAGCTTGTCGGCCGGAATGCCGCGCCCGCGGTCCTGCACGGCGAACCTGGCGTGATCGCCCAGGGCTTCGGCGCGGATCTCCACCATGGAGCCCGCGGGCGAAAACTTGACCGCGTTGCCGATCAGGTTCATCAGCACCTGCGCGAGCTTGGGCCCGTCGGCCACGACGCGGAACGCCGCCGGGTGCGTGACCAGCGCCACGCCGCCCGCCTCCGCCGAGCCGCCCACCGTCTCCGCGGCGGCGGCCAGCAGCTCCCCCGCGTCCAGCGCCTGCAGGTCCAGCGAGTCCCGGCCGGCGCGCAGCCGCTCGATGGTGAGAATGCTGTTGGTGAGCTCCGTAAGCCGGTCGGCGTTGCGGCTGGCCACCTTTACCAGCCGCTGCGCGCGCTCGTCATCAATGGCGCCACTGGAGAGCCCGGCGAGCAGCCCCAGGGCGCCGCGGATGGAAGTGAGCGGCGTGCGCAGCTCGTGGCTTACGACCGCGGCGAACTCGTCCTTGAGGCGGTCCAGCTCGCGCTGCTCGGTCACGTCGATGCCGCTGGCCACCACGTGCGTCACCGTGCCGTCCTCGCCCGCGATGGCGGCGTTGGACCACGCGATCCGCCGCCGCGCCCCGCTGCGGGTGATCCACTCGTGCTCGTGCCGCCGCGCGAACTCGCCCGCGGCCAGGTCACCCATCATCTCCACCACGTCCGGCACGTCCGCCGGATCCAGAAAGTGGGTAAAGTAGCGGCCCCGCATCTCGTCTTCGCTCCACCCCGTCAGCCGCTCGCAGGCGCGGTTGAAGCGCACGATGCGCCCGTCCACATCCGACACCACGATCAGCGCGTCCGCCGTGTTGAGCACGGTGGCGCTGAACGCGCGCTCCGCGGCCTGCTCGCGCAGCGCCTGCTCCAGTGAATGGCGCGTGCCCAGCAGCGACCGCCGTTCCTGGCGCAGGCGGATCTCCCGCTCCGCGCTCCCCGCCAGCTCCATCAGCACCCCGGTCTCGTCCTGCGTCCACTCGCGCGGCTGGTAATCCACCACGCAGAAGGTGCCCAGCGGGCGGCCCTGCGCGTCGTGCAGGGGAACGCCCACGTACGCCGTGAGGCCCATGGACTCCACCGCCGGAACCGCGCGGTACACGGGATGCGCCCGCGCGTCGTTGATGACCAGCGGCTCGCTGCGGCCGAGCGCGTAGTGGCAGAAGGTGGTTTCCTCCAGCTGCCGCACCGTGGACAGCGGCTCCCCGAAGCCGAAGCAGCTTTGAAAGAAGTCCCGCCGGCCGTCCACCAGGTTCACGAACGCGGCCGGGGCCTGCACCAGCCGGGCGGCCAGCCGCGTCAGCCGGTCGAACACCTCGTCCGGAGGCGCGTCCAGCAGTTCCGTGCTCCGCAGCGACGCGAGCCGCGCGGGATCGGAGCGGTCGTACAGGATGGGGGCGTGCGACATGCGGAAGCCGGGCAGAAAGGTCTGTACAGCCTTGCGCGCAACATATCCCCGTGCTCCGGACGCGGAAAGCGGCGGCGCGCGTATCGTGGGTCATCGGATGCGCTTCGATGCGGACGATCGCGGCGTTCTCCGCGGCCATGATCCTGCACTCCGGCGCCGCGTGGCCCGTCCATCCCGATTCCCCGCTCCGCCGGCGCGTGATGGAGAAGCGTGCGTTCGACATCGACGAGGTGGTGCGCCGGCTGCGCAAGGCCGTGCGCCCGTATGCGCCCGCCGCGCTGTTCGACCTGGGGGACCGCGGCTTTGGATCCGCGTTTCAGCAGCTGGTGGCGTGCATGATCAGCATCCGCACGCGCGACGAGGTCACGACGCCCATGGCCCTCGCCCTGTTCCAGCGCGCCGCCACGCCGGCGCAGGTGGCCGCGCTGCCGGTGGAGGAGATCGACCGGCTGATCCACGACTGCGCGTTTCACGAAGCCAAGGCGGGGCAGATCGCGGAGATCGCGCGGCGGCTGGTGTCGGAGCATGACGGCGAGCTGGGGTGCGATGAGGAGCTGATCCTGAGCTTTCGCGGCGTGGGGCCCAAGTGCGCCAACCTGGTGCTGGGCATTGCCTGCGGGGTGCCGCGCATCGGCGTGGACGTGCACGTGCACCGCGTCACGAACCGATGGGGCTACGTGCAGGCGTCCACGCCGGAGGGGACCATGCGGGAGCTGCAGTCGATGCTGCCCGAGCGGTACCACGTGGAGATCAACCGCCTGCTCGTGCCTTTTGGAAAGCACGTGTGCACCGGCCGGCTGCCGCGCTGCTCCACCTGCCCCGTGCTGGAGTTCTGCCGCCAGGTGGGCGTAGAGGCGCACCGGTAGTGGGGTGCATCGGCCATCGGGCGCGTCCACATCGAACCAGACGGCATGCCGGGCGGGCACAGCGCCTTGCGTGGCAGAATCGAGAGCGCCGAAGGGGCACGCCATGCACCCGTGCCGGCGCGCCTGGAGCGGGCCGCCGCGGCGGACGCGGAGTTTCGAGAAAGCCCCTCCCCGGCAGGCCGGGGAGGGGCTCGTGACGTCCAGCGCAACGGTCAGATGCGCGGGCGGGTGCCCGGCGGATCGGTGCGGCCGGTGACGGGGCGCACCGTCTCGTGGTGCACGACCTCCTTGGGCCTGCGGAACAGGCCGGTGAGGCCCAGCAGGCCCAGCAGCCCGAGCCAGCCCCAGTCAAACCCGCCTTCCTCCTCTTCCTGCACCGTGGTCGTGGTGGTCGTCATCGCCGTGTCGCCCGTCATGGGCGGGGCCGCGGCGGGCGCCATCGTCATGGTGTCCGGCATGGGCGTCGTGGCGGCGGCTCCCATTCCCGCGGTGTCGGCGGCGGGAGCCATGGTGCCCGCGCCCATCCCCGCGGTGTCCTGCGTCGTCGCGGGGGCGGCGCCCGTCGCCGCGGCGGCGGAGTCCGTCTGGGCCGCGGCGCCGGTCGAGCAGAGAAGGGCCAACAGGGCGAGCCGTGTGAATCGTGCCTTCATCTGTCTCTCCTTGTGGATGCGGAAGGGCCAACGCGCCGCGCCGCCTGAGCAGAGACCATGCCGCAATCCGCCATTGGATGCGCCGCGGAGTGCTCCCGCCGAGGCGCGACGAGCCGACGCAGAAGGAAAGGCGCCCCGCCGCGCACCCATTCACCCCGCAGACCGAACCGGGGCCGCCGGAACATTCCAGCAGCCCCGGTTGGGAAGGGTCGCCCGGTGGCGAAACGCAGCCAGCCCGCGTTCAGGCCTGCAGTTCCGGCTTCAGGCGGTGGTGGCGCAGAAAGTCCATGAACTTGAGGTACTCCTCCTGGCCCACGCCAAAGGTGGAGAGCAGGCGCTTGTAGCTGCCGCGCGACGACTCCAGCCCCATGGCGATGATCTGTCGCACCTCGTCGCGGTTCAGGTCGCGCTCGATGAACGGGCGGTGCACCTCGTCCCAGAAGCTCACCTGCCCGGCGCTCATCCGCGCGCAGATCTCGCCGATGGAGCGGGCGTTGTTCAGCTCCTGCTGCTCGCGCGCGGACATGTCCAGCGCGCCCGCAAAGTCGGCCGGGGCGATCTGGCAGCCGTCCGCGATGTGAAAGCCCGTCTCCACCACGCTCTTGACCTCGCGCACGTTGCCGGGCCAGCGGTGCGTGCGCAGCGCCGCCCGCGCGGCGGCCGACAGGTCCTTGGGGGTGCGCGCCTGGCGGCTCAGCCGGTCCAGGTAGTGCCGCGCAATCAGTTCCCAGTCGTCGCTGCGGTCGCGCAGCGCGGGCACCTGCACGTGCAGGGGGCGAAGGCGGTAGTACAGGTCCGCGCGAAACTTGCCCGCCGCGATCATGGGCTGCAGGTCGCGGCTGGTGGCGGCTACGACCCGCACGTCCACCCGCTTGACCTGGTTGCTCCCCACCGGCACGATCTCGCCCTCGCCCAGCGCGCGCAGCAGCATGGCCTGCGCCTGCATGGGAAGGTCGCCGATTTCGTCCAGAAACACGAAGCCGCCGTCCGCTTCCTCAAAGATGCCGCGGTGCTCCGTCACCGCGCCCGTGAAGCTCCCCTTGCGGTGGCCGAACAGCTCGCTGGCGATGAGCTCGGTGCCCACGTACTGGGCGCAGTTCACGCTCAGAAAGCAGCGGCGGTGGCGGCGCGCGTTCAGAAACACGGCGCGGGCGAACAGCTCCTTGCCCGTACCCGTTTCGCCCGTGATGAGCACGGGGCTTTCGGCGCCGGCGAAGCGGACCGTCTTGGCGATGGCCTCGGCCAGAAGGGGGTGGCGGCCAATGAGCACCGTGGCCTTCTTTTCCCCCCACTCGTCCAGCGAGTGGCGGTACAGGTCCACGGCGGAGTCCAGCATGAGCGACGAATCCGGGGCGGTCAGCGATACGGCGGTCTGCACAGCGGGGATCTCACTTTTGAAAAGACTGCACGGGCGGGCACTACGGCATCCGCGGAATGGAGAACGGGACGGCGACCGGGCGGCGGAGCGGCAAAGGTGAGCGGGATGGCGCGGCGGGAGCGCGGAGCCGGCGAGCCGGGGAACACACCGGGCGCGGACCCTCGCGTCCCCCCCGCCGCGCGCGGGCGGCGGAGAAGGAGAACCGGGCGTGCGGCCCCGCCCGCGGAGGCGGCGGGAAAAACGCACGTCGGGTGAGGAGCGCCGGGAAAGGTGTGGAGCAAACATATCCAGCCACGCAATAACTTCAACCCCCGGACACACACATATTCCGCCATCGCCACAAAGCGGCCATACCGGCGGAAACGCTTTGTCCGCATCGATTTCCGTATACGGACAGACAGAACCCCTCCCCGTCATGTTGGACGGAAAGGGGTTCGTCATGCAACGCGCCGAACTACGCGCGTGAACCGGGCCTCAGGCCAATGCCGCTTCAGGAGTTGCCAGCGCAGTACGCACGCCCTGCGCGGATTCCGCCGAGGCGAGCTCCTCCAGCGAGGCCGCGGTCAGCACGCTCAGCACGCGCGCCGTTTCCCGCGCGGGGCGCACGGCACCGCGCGGACGGAGCGCGTCCATCGCTTCCAGCCCCGCCGCCGCCGAGCGCACCAGGCGCCCGAGCACCGTGAACGCGCCGTCGGAAAGGGGCGGGGTGCCGCGGTAGTTCTGCAGGCGTCCCCCCTCCCGGTAGCCGTCCTCGCTTTCCACCCCCATGAAGCGGAGAAACCAGTCCGCCCGGTAGCGCCCCTCCACCGCGCGGATCCCCTGGTAGTCGGCGATCAGCTCGTCGTGCAGCGAGTTGCGCATGCTTCCCCACACGCGGCGGGTGAAGTAGTGCGCGCACTCATGATCCAGCCGCAGCGCCACGGAGCGCTCGCGCCATTCGTCCGCGTCCAGCCCCAGCGAAGCGGCGTCCACCGCGCTGTACGGCCCGCTCGAAAGCAGGATGAAGCGGTCCTGGTACAGCTCGCGGCGCGGCACCACGGCGTCGCGAAAGTGCGCCGCCCACCCCGCGGGCGCGTTGTGCGCCTCCCACTCCGCCCGCAGCCGGGCCACCCGGTCCCAGTTGTTGTACCCGCCCACGATGCAGGCGCCCATGGAATCCGGGATGGCGTCCGGCTGGTTCTTGCGGGTGAGCGCCCGCAGCAGGGCCACGAAGTCCTGGCGCGCGCGGGCCACGATCACGGGAATGCGCCCCGCGGCGGTGGGGTGCACGAACAGCCGGATCCCCGCCTCGTCCACAAAGCGCACGCCCCCGCCCGGGTGCGACTCGGGAAGGCCGCGCAGCGTGGCGGCGCGGTAGCCGTCCTCAGCCGCCATCCCGTCCTGGATGGGAAAGCGCAGCTGCGGAAGCACCTCCCCCAGCACCGCGGCGGCGCCCTCCCCGGCGGCGCGGGCGGCGTACCCGTCCCACGCGGCCACGAACGGTTCGTCCGCCAGCGGCCACTCCGTGTCCCCCTCCGCCGGAACGAAGGCGTTCTCGCTGTACGCCAGCAGCTCGCCGACCTCGGCCCCGCGGGCGCCGTGCGCGGCCAGGACGGCCGCGCGGAACTCCGCGTCCGCGCTCACCGGTCCGCCCGGGCGAGCGCCTCGCTCAGGTAGCGGAACTGGCCGCCGCGCACCACCATCTTCACCATCTGCCGCTCGGCCAGGTCGCCGCGCCCGTCGAACGCGAGCGCGCCGGTGACCCCCTGCGCCCGCAGCGCGCGCAACGCCGCCGACACGTCGGCGCTTTCCGCCGACCTGGCGGTGCGCATGGCCTGCGCGAGCACCATCACCGCGTCGTAGCCCAGCGCGGCGCCGGGATCGGCCTCCGCGTGGTACCTGCGCTCGAAGGCGGAGGCGAAGCGCTGCACCTCGCCCCGCGGCTCCGAGGCGTGAAAGGGCGAGGGAACCACCGTGCCCTCCACCGCCGCGCCCCCGCCCTGCACCAGCGCGGGCGAGCTCATGGCGTCGTTGCCCAGGATGGGGACGGTGATCCCCAGCCGGCGCGCCTCGGCCACCAGGTAGCCGGCCTGCGGCACCTGCCCGGCCAGGAAGATGGCGTCCAGCTCCATGTCCTTCCACTGCTCCAGCACCGGCGCAAAGGTGCGCCCGTCGGCCCGGGCCTCCGGCGCGTAGCTGGCCCGCGCCTCCACCGTGACGCCGCGGGTGGCCGCCCGCTCCTCGAAGGCGTTGGCCAGCGCGCGGCCGTAGCTGTTGCGCACGTAGTAGATGGCCACCTTGTTCATGCCGTGGCGCGAGGCGTAGTCCGCCATCTGCCGGCCGGTCTGCTGGTCGGTGGGGATGATGCGGAATACGCGGCCGTACCCCTTGCTGGTGAGCTCCGGGTCGGTGGAGGCCGGGGCTACCAGCACCATGCCGGCCGCGTCGTACACGGAGGCGGCGGGAACGGTGACGTAGCTGTTCAGGTGACCGATGACGGCGGCCACGGAAGGGTCGTCGGCCAGCTTCTGCGCCACCAGCAGCCCGTCGTTCACGGAGCCGCGGTCGTCCTCCATGCGGAGCTTGATCCTGCGGCCGTGAATGCCGCCGGAGGCGTTCACCTCTTCCACCGCCATCTGCAGCCCCTCGGCGAAGCGGATTTCGCCCCGCGCCTGAAAGGGCCAGACCGCGGCGACGGTGATGTCGCCCTTGCCTTCGCGCCCCAGGCGGGCGCGCTGTTCGGCGGGAGAGCCGGGGCCGCAGGCCGCCGCGAGGGCGAGCAGGGCGGCCAGGGACGGGGCCAGACGGATGCGCGTCATGTGCGGGTTCCTCGGTGCTTCGGTTCGATTGTTCATCAGGCCATCTGCCGCTTCGCCAGTTCGGCGAAGAGCCCTTCCTGCGCGATCAGTTCGTCGTAGCTCCCCGTCTGCACGATGCGCCCGGCCTCGATGACGAAGATGCGGTCCGCATGCAGCACGGTGCTGAGCCGGTGGGCGATGACGATGCGGGTGGCGCTCAGGCGGTCCAGGCTTTCGGTGACAATGGCCTGCGTGCGGTTGTCGAGCGCGCTGGTGGCCTCGTCGAAGAAGAGGATGCGCGGCCGCTGCACGATGGCGCGGGCGATCATGAGCCGCTGGCGCTGGCCGCCCGACAGGGTGCCGCCCCCCTCGCTCACCACGGTGTGCATCCCCATGGGCATGCCGCGCACGTCCTCGTCGAAGCCGGCCATGCGCGCCGCCTCCCACGCGTCCTCCTGCGTGCCCGGGGTGCTGCCCATGATGTTGGTGAAGATGTCGCCCGACATCAGCCGGCCGTTCTGCAGCACCACCCCGATCTGCCGGCGCACCGCCTGGGCGTCCAGCCCGGCCAGCTCGCGCCCGTCGTAGTACACGCCCCCGCTTTCCGGCGTCTCGAAGCCCAGCAGCAGCCGCAGCAGCGTGCTCTTGCCGGAGCCCGACGGCCCCACGAAGGCCACGAACTCGCCCGGCTGAATGCGCATGGTGAGGTCGCGCAGGATGGGGGCGCCTTCGGGGTTGTAGCGAAAGGTGACGCGCTCGATGTCGATGCCCCCGGTGAGCACCCCGGGATCGGCCTTGGCGGTGTCCACCTCGGGAAGCGTTTCCAGGATGGGCCGCGCCTGCTCGTACAGCGGGATGACGGAAAGCGCGCCCAGCAGCGCCGTGGAAGCGCCCAGCATGCCCGCCAGGCAGGTGCCGAACGAGGCCATGAAGGCCATGAAGTCGCCCGTGCGCAGCGGATTCTCCGGATCGCTCATGAGCGGCAGCGCCACCGCGTACAGCACCAGCGTGGTGACCACCGGGTACCCGGCGTTGAACGAGTTCACCAGGTTCTGCACCGAGCGGGCGCGGAACTGCAGCCGGCGCTGCTCGCTGAAGCCGCGCGCCCAGATGCTGAACGCCTGCCCCTCGGCCGCGGCGCTGCGCAGCTTGGCGATGGACGAAAGGAACTGCAGCACCGAGCCCGACAGGCGGCCGCGCAGCGCGGCGATCTCGTGCTCGGAGGCACGCTGCACCCGGCTTGCGGCCGCCGCCACGGCGATGGCCACCGCGATCAGCCCCGTGCCCCACACCGCCAGCCGCGGCGAGTAGCTGTACAGCAGCCCGAAGTGCACCAGCGAGAACAGCCCCGAGAGCAGCGCCGAGATGGTGGCGCCGGACAGCTGCTGGCGGATGGCGTCGATGCCCATGGCGCGGCTGGCCAGGTTGCCGGCCGAGTACGGGCGAAAGAAGGGCATGGGAAGCCCCAGCACCCGGTCCCATACCGCGGCCTGCGTGCTGCCGCCCATGCGCCCTTCGATGCGGGCCAGCGCCACTCCCGTCGCCAGGCGAAACAGAAAGGTGGCCACCGCGATCACCAGCAGCGCCAGGGTGATCTGCCCCAGCTGGCCGCGCTCGGCCCCGGGAATCACGTCGTTGAAGATCATCCCCGTCGCGATCGGCGTGACCAGGGAGAGCAGCGCCGCGGCGGCGCTCAGCCCGCCCACCATGGCCAGGTCGCGCCCGCAGCCCCGCAGACCGAAGCGCACCACGTCCATCAGCGACAGCTTCTGATCGGCGAAGGGGCGGTAGAAGCTGAAGGCCAGCGGCTTCACCCCGTCGGCCGTGGCAGCGTCCACCGGCACTTCCACCCGGTTGCGGGGGTCGTGCAGGGTGTAGCGGGCGCCCGGCGCGGGCACCAGCGCAACGGGGCGCTCGTCGTCGGCCATCCAGGCCAGCAGCGGCCCGCCGTCCTCGCGCCACCACCCCTCGTGCAGCACCACCTGGCGGGTGCGGAAGCGGGAGGCGCGCGCCACAGCGGCCAGGGGGTCGCGGGGAAGCGCGGCGCCTTTTTCGTGCGGGTACGGGGTCACCGGCAGGTCCATGGCGGCGCCTACCAGTCGGCAGGCGGCCAGCAGGTCGTCCTCGCCGGGGCCCGCCTCTTCGGCGGCGCGCATGCGCACGCGGGCGGCGGGCGCGCCGGTTTCCAGCGTCCCCGCCAGGCGGCACATGGCGCCGCGGAAGGCGCCCCGGCCGGCGGCGGCCTTTTCGTCCAGCCGCTCGCGCTCCAGCCGGGCCGCCTCGGCGGCCATCCGTGCCGCGCACGCCAGCACCAGCCCGTGCAGCCGCTCCAGGCCCTCCCACGCCTCGCCCTGGTCCAGCGCGTCGGGGGTGTCCATCACGTCGACCTGGCAGCGCCCCTGCACCTCCATCCACGCGCGGCGCGAAAGGGGGGTGAAGTCGCCGTTAACCTTCATTCCCGGAATCCCCAGCAGGAGCGACGCGCCCTCCTGGTGGCGCAGCCAGGCCACGCTGCGGCCCGGCCGCACGAAGCGGGCGCCGGCCGGCGGCTCGGGGGCTTCGGGGGTTACCTCGGCGCAGTCTTCCGGGATGCGGTCGCGCGACACGGCGGCGCACAGCAGCGTCACCCAGTCGTCCAGCAGGGCGGCCAGGGTGGCGCTGCGCGCGGGGTCCAGCGCGGCGGCGCCCAGCTGGCGGCGCTCCATGGGCGACACCCGGGTGCCGGGCGAGCCCACGGCCAGCAGCCCCACCGAGGCGTCGCCGGCCCCGCCGGTGCCGAACAGCAGGCCGCCGTCTTCCACCCGGAACAGGTGCGTACGGCTGCCCGCCACCTCGCCCCCGGCCAGGGGGACGGCGAATACGTCGATGCGCCCGGAGCGCACCAGCCAGGCGCCGGCCCCGCCCAGCAGAAAGGGGCGGTCGCTGCCGGCCTCCACCTCGGGGGCGCCGTCCGGCAGGACGGGGACGGCCATCGCGGTCACGTCAGACATGATTCTTCTACTCGGAGGCGATGAGGCGGCTGTAGTAGCCGGGAAGGGCGGCGAGCTGCTCGTGGGTGCCGCGCTGCACGATCTTGCCGTGGTCCAGCACGATGATCTCGTCGCAGTCGCGAATGGTGCTGAGCCGGTGCGCCACGATCAGGCAGGTGCAGCCGCGGCGGCGCAGGTTGTCGTCGATGGTCTTTTCGGTGGCCGGGTCCAGGGCGCTCGTGGCCTCGTCCAGCACCAGCAGGGTGGGGTTGTTGGCCAGGGCGCGGGCGATCTCCAGCCGCTGCCGCTGCCCGCCGCTGAAGTTGGTGCCGCCCTCTTCCACCGCGCTGGCGTAGCCGCCGGGGCGCGATGCCACCTCGTCGTGAATGCAGGCGTCGCGGCTGGCCTGCAGCAGGTCGGCCTCGGGGACGGTGGCGTCCCACAGCGTCACGTTGTCGCGGATGCTCCCCTCGAACATGAAGATGTCCTGGTCAACGATGGCCATGGACGAGGCCACCACGGCCCGGGGGTACGCCTCGCGCACGCGCCCGTCGAAGAGGATTTCGCCCGCCCAGGGCTGGTACAGCCCGCTCACCAGCTTGCTGACGGTGCTCTTGCCGCAGCCGGAGCCGCCCACCAGCGCCACCCGGCTGCCCGGGCGCAGCGAGAGGTTGAAGTTTTCAATCAGCGGCGGGTCCAGCGGCGAGTAGCCGAAGGTCACGCCGCGCAGCTCCAGAAAGCCGCCCAGCTTGGCCGGCGTGCCCTCGGCCGCGGCGTCGTCCTCGTGCCCGGGGGGGAGCGCGCGCGGGTCCACCCGGGCCCGCAGCACGTCGTCCAGCCGGTTCATGTCGCCGCGCACTTCCTGCAGGGTGCCGCCCAGCGAAACCAGGCGGTTGACGGGATTGACGAAGGCCAGCATGAGTGCCTGAAAGGCCATCAGCATCCCCATGCTCAGGTGCCCGTCCATCACCCGCATGCCGCCGAAGCCCAGCAGCAGCGCCGTGTTGATGGAAAGCAGGAACGGGGGGACCTGCGCCAGCACCTGGCTGGTGACGGACAGCTGCTGGCTGGCGTTGATGACCTTGGCCTGGTAGCCGCTCCAGCGGGCGAAGAAGTCCGACTCGCTCCCGGTGGCCTTGAGCGACTCGATGGTCTGCAGCCCGCCCATGGCCGTGCCCATCAGCTTGCCGGCGTCCTGCGCCAGCCGCTGCGTGAGGTCCACCCGGGTGCGCGACATGAGGCGCAGCACCGCCATGTTCAGCAGCACGATCCCCACCGACAGCGCCGTGAGCCAGACGTCGTACTGAATCATCATGGCCGCGTAGAAGGCGATGACGATGAAGTTCAGCACCGTGGTGGCCAGCTCGCCGCTCAGCAGCCGCGCCACCTTGTCGTTGATGGCCACGCGCGCGCCGATTTCACCGGCGAAGCGCTGGTTGAAGAAGGTGATGGGGAGCCGCAGCACGTGCCAGAAGAAGGCGGCCGAGGTGGTGAGCGCCACCTTGGTTTCCAGGCGCAGCAGGTAGCGCTGCTGCAGGTAGGTGACGGTGGCCTGGATGAGCCCCGTGACCCCCATGAGGATGAGCAGGGGGCGCAGCCACGAGGTGAGTCCCTTCACCAGCACGTTGTCCACGAAGACGCGGCTGAACGTGGGCACCACCAGCCCGGGAACCACCAGCGCCAGGCCGGCCAGGATCACGAACAGCAGCGCCGTGCGCGAGCCGGCCAGGCGGGGCGCCAGCGCGGCCAGCAGCCCGCCGCGGTCCCCGCCGGCCTGGAACGCCTCCGTCTTTGCGAAGGTGAGCACCACGCCCGTGAACGACTGGTCGAACTCCGCCTCGCTGATGACGCGCGGCCCCTGGGCGGGGTCGTTGATGCGCACCCGGCCCTTGTGAAAGCCGTCCAGCACCAGAAAGTGGTTGAAGTTCCAGTGCACGATGGCCGGCATGGCCATGGAGCGCAGCTGGGCGGGCTCCTTCTTGAAGCCCTTGGCCTCCAGCCCCATGCCGCGCGCGGCCTTGAGCAGGTTGTTGGCCTTGCTGCCGTCGCGCGACACGCCGCAGGCCACGCGCAGCTCTTCCAGCGGCACGTGCCGGCCGTGGTGGGCCAGGATCATGGCCAGCGACGCGGCGCCGCACTCCACCGCCTCCATCTGCAGGATGGTGGGGCTGCGCACCCAGCGCCGGGGCGCCTCGGCGGGCGTGTCGGGGGTTTCGGGGTTCGCGGTGCGGAACCAGGGAGCCAGCTTCAGCTTTCCCCAGCGCCGCCGTGCGGTGGTGGCGTCCAGTGGCATCGCGGCCTTCAGGGCGTTCGTCGTTCGGTGGCGGGCGCGCCCGGAGGGGGCGCGCCCGGATCGGTCACGGGTCGGGTCGGGCGGGGGGAGCGGGGCGGGGCCCGCGGGCTACATCCCCGTCCAGCGGCGCATGAGCGGAAGCACGGCGCCCAGGGGGCGCTGGCGGTCCACGGTCACCAGGCCGCTGGCCAGGGTGCCGCTCTGGATCTCCACCGGCGGGCCGCCGCTGGACGACCAGCGGTAGCGGCTCACGGTGGACGGGTCCACGATCAGGTCGGCGTGCACCTCGTACGGGGCGCCGTTGCCGCTCAGCGACTGCACCAGCTTTTCGTTCTTGAGCGCCAAGCCCATTCCGCGCGGGGTGGCGGGAAAGTTGGACACGAAGGTCACCTTGCCCAGCATCATCCCGAACTCTTCCTGCCGCACGGTGCTGGGGGCGATCTGAATGGTCATGCCCGGGCGCACGCGCTTGCCGTGCACCGAGGGGACGTAGATCACGGCCACCAGGTTCTTCACCGAGCTGCCGGTGAGGTCCAGGTTCAGCACGCTTTCGCCGCGGCCCACCATCTTGCCCTGCTCGGTGGTCACTTCCAGGATGCGCCCCGTGTAGGGCGACACCACCTGCGTGGCGCGGCGAAGGTCGTTGGCCAGCTTGTCGAGCTCCAGCTGGGCCAGTTCGATTTCGCGGCGGCTGGTGGACACCTGGCGGCTGCGGTCGTTGCGCGTGGTGGCGGCCTGCACCTCCAGCTGGGCCAGCTGGCTGCGGGCGGTGCGGATGCGCTCGCGCGTCTGCTCGTGGGTCTGGCGCGTCTGCAGCAGGGCGGCGCGCGTGAGCAGCCCCTGCGAAACCAGCTGCTCCTGGCTGGTGATGCGCTCTCCCAGCCAGCGCAGGTTCTGCTCGTCGGCGGCAATGGTCTGCCGCAGGTTGCTCTGCTGCTCGGAGGTGCTCAGCGACTGCAGCTGGGCGTCGCTGCCGGCAAAGGCCAGGGTGCGCTCGTACTCGCCGCGCAGGGCAGCCAGGCGCGTTTTGGCTTCCTGCAGGCGGGCGCTGAGCTCGGGCTGGGCGATCCAGGCCACCACCTGGCCCTCGGTCACGCTGTCGCCCACGCTCACGGAAACGTCGGTGACGCGCCCCTCGGCGGGGCTCACCACCTCAAAGACGCCGCCGCTCTTGAGCAGGATCCCGCCGCCGGCCACCTTCTCCGAGAGCGTTCCCCAGATCCCCCAGCCGATGGCCATGGCCAGCAGGGAGCCGACGGCGGCCAGCGCCAGCCAGCCGCGGGGGTTGGTCACCTGCATCACCTGGTCGAGCTGCTCGGGCGACGAGAGCCGGTCCAGGGACACCTTGCGGAAGACTCGATTGTCCATAGGGCGAAAACGCGGTGCGGGAGTGCGAGAAGCGAGGGTCCGCGGACGGGCCCGGGAGTCGGGTGCGCGGTCAGGGACGGGTCAGCAGCAGCGCGGCGTCCAGCACCAGGCCGCCGTCCACCTCGCGCGCCAGGGTGCCGGTGTTCACGCGCAGCTGCGACAGCGCCTTGGCGTACGCCATGCGGCTGTTGACGGAGGCCAGGAGCGCGTTGGTGAGGTTGTCTTCGGCGTAGGTCACGTCCAGCAGCGTCGACACGCCCAGGCGGTTCTTCTGCTGCTCGTCGTTCACCGAGACGCGGTACAGGGCCACGGCGCGGTCGGCCTCCACCAGCGCGGCCGAGCCGCGGCTTACGGCCAGCATGGCCGACAGCACCGAGCCCGACACTTCGCGCTCCAGGTGCTCCAGGCGCAGCGACTTTTCCAGCCGGGCGGCCTCGGCGGCCGCCGACTGGCCGCGGGCCTCGGTGCGGGCGACGGGGATCTGGTACTGCACCTGTACGGAGGCATTCATCCCCGGCACGTCGCGGTACAGCGGCTGCACCAGCCCGCCCAGCCCGCCGCCCAGCTGGCGCCCGGTGTAGCCCACGTTCAGGTGCAGGTCCAGCTGCGGCTTCAGGTTTTCGCGGGCGCCGGCCAGCAGCACCTCGTCGCTGGTCAGCTCCAGCCGCGTTCCCACCACGTCGCCGCGCCGCTCCAGCGCCAGCCGCACGACGCGCTCGCGTTCGGCGGCGTCGGGGGTCCAGGCCTCCGGCTTGGGAAAGGGGGTCACGGGGGTGCCCAGCTCGCCCAGCTCGCCGGTGCCCATTCCCAGCGCGATTCCCAGCTGGATGCGGGCCTCGTCGACGGCCTGCTCGGCGCCGATGCGCTGCACGCGGGCGCGGGACACGGCGGCCTGCAGCGGGTTCAGCTCGGCCGCGGGGCGCTCGTCGCCGCGCACCAGCACGCGGGTTTCTTCCAGGCGCCGGGCGGCGCGGCGCTCGGCCTCGGCAAAGACCTCCAGGCGGGCGCAGGCCGCGGCGTAGTCCCAGTAGGCGGCGGCGGCGGCGCCGGCGCCCACTTCGGTGCCGTAGCGGATGTCGTGGGGGCCGGCGGCGGCGCGGTAGGCCAGCCCGCGGGCGCTGGCGCCGCTGGCGCGGGCCATCCGGTCGCGCATCAGCGGCACCATGACGCCCAGGCTCACGCCCGAGGCGGCGTCCACGGCGGCGACGCCCACTTCCGAGGTGCGGCGCACGTTCACCTGCGGCTGCAGCACGATGCCCGAGCGAAGGCGGCGGCTGGCCTGCAGGGCGTATTCGGTGGTGTGCTGCGTAAACGGCGACAGCCCGGTCGAAAGAGCGCGCTGGCCGCTTTCCTGGCCGCCAGCGACGCTGGCGGCCAGGTGCGTGTCAAAGGGGGCCGACGCCGTGAGCGTGCGTGCGTACACGGCGTCCACCGCGGCCCGCACCAGGTTGGCCTGGGGGCCGTGGGCGGCAGCGCGGCGGACGACGTCGTCCAGCGTGAGCCCGGGGGTGGTCTGCGCGGCGGCGCGGGGGGCGCCAGCCAGCGTGAGCGCGGCCATGACGGCCACGCCGCGGACCGCGGTGGAAAAGGTTCCCTTCGGCATGGTCATTCGGTACGGCGAGGGTACGGGGAGGTTCAGGCCGCGGCCTGAACCGGCATCAGGGTCGGGACGGGAGGGAGAACCCGGGCGAGGCCGCCGACGACGCATTCCAGCTGGTCGTCGGACAGCTCCGAATCGGGATCCACGCTCACCGCCACGGCAGCCGCGGGAAGAACCTCGAGGCGGCGGGGAGTGAGAGTGGCGCTGCTCATGGCGTGGTGTCGCCCGGCGGGGGGGGCGGCGGCGGCGGCGACCAGGCGCCGGCGGTTCCACCCGCGACGGCTTCCAGGTCGTCGTCGGACAGCTCCTCCCCGGCGGCCAGCTCGGGAAGGACGATGAGGACGTCCAGGGTGGCCGGCTTTTCCACGAACTGAATGCGGAATCCGGCCGGGAGGGTTACGCCGTACCCGGCGCGGATCGCCGCGGCCGGGTCGGCCAGCAGCTGCTGCCGGAACACGCGGTCACCGCTCGCGCGGTGAACGACGGCTTCCAACAGCTTGTTGTGGTCCAGGTGGGACATCACGTACTCCGGAATGGAGGGGGGTCGTGCGGGAACGGCGGAGCTAAAGGCAATCGCCATGCTCGCGCCCGCCTTCTCTCAAGTGCTTTCCCTGCAGCGGCTTGGGAGAACGATGCGACATGGGCGGCGCGCCCCGGGGGAGCGTTCGCTCTACCCGGTAGAGCCCGCGCTCTATCCGCGCGCGGCCCGTGCGCCACGAAAACGGATCGTCCGGAACCGTGTGGAGCGGAGAAAGCGAACGGAGGCGCCGCGCGGTCCGCGCGGCGCCACCGTAGTCGTGGG
>NZ_DASVTX010000109.1:0-13101 GCF_036387355.1 Longimicrobium sp. | reverse complement strand
CGCTGCGGGCGGTCGAAGCCCAACCACACGCCCGCCACCAGGTCCGGCGTGGCGCCGACGAACCACACGTCCGCCGCCTCGTTGGTCGTTCCCGTCTTTCCCGCCGCGGGAATGGTGTACGGCAGACCGCCCGCCCCCCGCACGCCGCTGCCCGTGCCGCGGTTCACCACGTCCTGCATCAGCGAGTTGGTCATGAAGGCCACGGCGGGCGAAAGCACGTACCGCCGCGTGCGCCGCGCCTGCCACACCACCTTGCCCGTGGCGTCCTCGATCCGGCGGATGAGCTGCGGCTTGACGGCCGCGCCGCCGTTGGCGAACGGCGAGTAGCTGGCCACCAGCTCGATGGGAATGACCGACGCAGCGCCCAGGTAGGTGGACGGAAACGGCTTCACCTCCGTGGTGATCCCCAGCTCGTGCGCGGCGGCCACCACGCGCGTCGCGCCCACCCGCTCGCCCAGGACCACGGCGGCGCGGTTGGACGAGGTGCGCAGCGCGCCGCGCATGTCCATGGTCACCGAATCCGCCACGTGGTCGGCGGGATAGTAGCCGCCCTGCCCGCCCGCCGCGGCGCCCGGCCCCACCAGCGGCTCGGTGATGGGAATGCCCTGCGCGATTGCGGCGGAGTAGACGATGGGCTTGAAGGCGGACCCGGCCTGCCGGCGCGCCTGCGTGACCCGGTCGAACTGGCTGATGGCGTAGTCGCGGCCGCCCACCAGCGCGCGGACCTCGCCCGTTTCCGGGTTCATGGCCACGAACAGGCCCTGCAGGCAGCGCTCCGGGTTGTGGACGGTGGTTCCGCCGCACGACGGGCCGCGGAACCGGCCGTGAGCGCCGCGCTCCACCGCGCGGATCTGCTCGCGCAGCGCCACCTCCGCCGACCGCTGCAGGGCCGGGTCCAGCGCCGTGTACACGCGGTAGCCGCTCTGGTCGGCGTCGTTGCCAAAGCGGTCGCGCAGTTCCTTGCGGATGGCGGCGACGAAGTAGGGCGCGGTCCCCTTGGCCTCCGGCGGCGGCGCCAGCCCCAGCGGCTGCTCCCTGGCCGCTTCGGCCTCGGCGGCGGTGATGACGCCGGCCTCGGCCATGAGCCCCAGCACCACGTTGCGGCGCGAAACCACGGCGGAGGGGTTGCGGCGCGGATCGTAGAACGACGGGTTGCGCGGGATGGCGGCCAGCATGGCGGCCTGCGCGTCCGTCAACTTGGATGCGGACTTGCCGAAGTAGCCCTGCGACGCCGCTTCCACGCCGTACAGCCCGCCGCTCAGGTAGATCTGGTTGAGGTACATCTCCAGGATCTGGTCCTTGGAGAACTCCTTTTCAATCTGCCGGGCCAGGACGATCTCCCACATCTTGCGGCGCAGCGTCTTTTGCCGCTTGAGGTGCTGGGGAAACACGTTCCGCGCCAGCTGCATGGTGACGGTGCTGAAGCCCTGCGACCACCGCAGCGTGCGGACGTTGCGGGCCATGGCGCCGGCCAGGCGGCGCCAGTCCACGCCCTTGTGGCGGTAGAAGCGCTTGTCTTCCACGGCCAGAAAGGCGCCGGACACGTTGGCGGGAATGCGGTCCAGCGGAACGACGATGCGCCGCTCCGATCCCAGGTTGGCGATCAGGCGGCCGCCGCCGTCGTACACGCGGGTGGACTGGGGCGGCGTGTAGTCGCGCAGCGCCACGGGCGAGGGGCACCCGGAGCCGGAGCAGCGGGGCCACAGCCACACGAGCACGCCCGCGCCGGCGACGGCGCAGACCGCCCCCAGCACCAGCGCGATGCGCAGGGCCGTGGCGAGCGGCGAGCGGGCCGCGGCACCCTTGCGGGGCGCCCGGCGGGCGGGTTTGCGAGCAGCCATCTGCAATGGGGAAAACGGGATGCGAAACCGCCGGAGAGGCGTTCGTCGGTTCGTTCAGTACCGGGGCGCGGCGGGCGGTGTTCCGGCCCGCCGCGCTGCCACTCAGCCGCGCAGCAGCTTGCCGCCGTCCACGACCAGCGTTTCGCCGGTGACGAAGTCGGCCTGCAGAAGATACAACACGGCGCGCACCACGTCCCGGGGTGAGCCGTTGCGCTGCAGCGGCGCGGAGCGGGCCAGGCGCTCGATCTCCTCCTCGCTCATGCTCTCGGGCGGGAGCACGGCGCCGGGCGCGATGGCGTTCACGCGCACCTCGGGCGCCAGGCTGCGCGCGGCGACCTTCGTGAGCTGCACCACGCCCGCCTTGCTGATGGAGTGCGCGGCGTAGGCGGCCCACGGCTGCAGCCCGGCCAGGTCCGCCATGTTGATGACGGCGCCGCGGCGCTCACGCAGCGTGGGCGCGAGGTGGCGGATGAGGAAGAAGGGCGCGCGCAGGTTCACGCCCATCGTCTGCTCCCACAGCGCCTCGTCGGTATCCTCGAGCTTTTCGGACGGAAAGACGGACGCGCTGTTCACCAGCACGTCGATCCCCCCGAACGCCGCGACCGCCTCATCCGCCAGCCGCTTCACCTCCTCCGCGCGCGACAGGTCCGCGCCAATGATCCGCGCCTCCCCGCCCCGCTGGACGATCGCGTCGCGCAGTTCCTGCGCCGGCCCCGCGGACGAGTTGTAGTGGATGACGACGCGATAGCTGGCTTCTGCGAGCGCTTCGGTGATCGCGCGTCCGATGCGGACTGCGCCGCCGGTTACAAGTGCAACGGACATAAGGGAATAGGGAATAGGGAATAGGGAATAGGAACGGCGGTCGTCAGGAACTCAGGCGGGCGTGGAGGCGCGTGAGCATGCGGCCGATTTCGGTGACCAGGGAGAGAGTTGCGCCGGTCTGCTCTTCGGTGATGTAGCCCAGGCGGATGGCGAGCAGGAGAAAGGTTTCGGTTTCGTTGAGTGAGCCGCGGGCGATCGAGACAAAGTGCGCGTATTCGCGCCGTGTCGATCGCCCGTTGCCTTCGGCGAGATTAGCGGGGACGGAGGCTGCGGCTCGTGTCAGCTGTGACGTCAAACGGTAGAGCTCACTTTTCGGGAACCGATCTGAGAGGCGGTACACCTGCACCACCATGTCCATCGCCTTCTGCCAGACCACCAGATCCCGATGTGAGCTCGCCGTCATCTCACCGCGCCTCCCCCCGCGTCCATCCCCGCCTCCTGAGTGGTTGTCCCTGTCTGTTCCTATTCCCTATTCCCTATTCCCTGCCGTTCCTACTCCTCCCCGTCCTCCTGCTTGAACTGCTTCAGGTTCGTGGAGTGCCCCGGGCTTACGCGCGCCTTGGGGTTGATGTGGTGCACGGCGTTGTTCACCGCCACCGCCGCCTCACCGTACCCCGTGGCGATCAGTTCCAGCTTGCCGGGATAGTGCACCACGTCACCCGCCGAGTACACGCCGGGAATGTTGGTTTCCATCAGCTGGCTGACTTTGATGGTGTTGCGCTCCAGCTCCAGCCCCCACTTGCCGATGGGGCCCAGGTCCGGCTTGAAGCCGAGCAGCGCGATCACCGCCTCCACGTGCAGGTCCTCATCCTCGTTGGTGTCGTTGTTGAAGATGGTGACCCGCGCGATGCAGCCGTTCTCGCCGTGGATCTCGCGCATTTCGTACGGCGTCTTGATGGTCACCTCACCCTTTTCCGCCGCCTGCCGCATCTCCATCACGCTGCTGCGGTGCGCGCGGAACTCGTCGCGGCGGTGGATGACGGTCACTTCCTTCGCGATGCCGCGCAGCCCCAGCACCCAGTCCACCGCCGAGTCGCCGCCGCCCACGATGAGCACCCGCTTGCCGCGGAAGTCTTCCGGCTGGCGCACGTGCGTGTGCGCGCCGCCCGACTCGTTGTAGTGCTCCGTCCAACCCGGGCACTCCAGCACGCGCGGGTTCAGCGCGCCCTTGCCGGCGGTGATCACGACCGTCTTCGTCAAGAACTCGCCCCTGGGCGTCACCAGGCGGATGTGGCCGTCCTCGGGGATCAGCTGCTGCACCTCGGCCTCCAGCACCACGTCGGGGCCGAACTGCGTGCCCTGCTCGATCATGTTCTTGGCGAGGTCCTTGGCCAGGATCTTGGGCAGGCCGCCGACGTCGAAGATGTACTTTTCGGGATACAGCGCCATCAGCTGCCCGCCCAGCTGCGGCAGCGCGTCGATGATGCGGCAGCTTACGCCGCGCAGGCCGGCGTAGAAGGCGGCGAACAGCCCCGTGGGGCCCGCGCCGATGATGGTGATGTCCTTGATGGCGTCGTCGCTCACGCGCGGCTCCGGGATTTTTGGATCGGTGAATCGGCCCGCGGCGCGGCGCCGGCCCGGACTGCGGGCGCGTTCATATACCGGCGGCCGGGCGGGGACGCAAGCGGGAGGGGGGAGAAGTGCGGAGTGCGGAGTGCGGAGTGCGGAGTGCGGAGTGCGGAGTGCGGAGTGCGGAACGGCAGTACGAGAGTACGAAAGTACGAAAGTACGAAAGTACGAAAGTACGAAAGTGAGGGGACGGATGTGCCCGGGGCCGGGGCCTGGGTCAGGCAGAGTCCGGGGCCGGCGGCGGCTCGGGGGCGTGCGGGGTGGGGATGGACGAGTTGGTAACCGGCTGGGGCGGGGCCACGTCCGCGCCGGGCTCGCCGAACGCCAGGTCGCGGATGAGCACGGTGAGCGGCACGGCCAGGATTGCGCCCGTGGGGCCCAGCACCCAGGCCCAGAAGATCACGGAAAGGAAGCTCAGCAGCGCCGAAATCTGCATCTGGCGCCCCACGAACCGCGGCCCGATCACGTTGTCCAGCACGTTGTTGATGAGCTGATAACCCACGAACACGATCAGCGCGTCGCGCCACCCGCTCCCCACCAGCGCCAGCAGCGTGGGCGGGAGCAGCGAGAGGGTGAAGCCGATGTTGGGCACAAAGCTGAGCACGAAGGAAAGCACCGCCCACAGCAGCGCGTAGTCCACGCCCAGCACCATCAGCAGCACGTAGTTCAGCACGGCGGCGATCAGGCCCAGCACGGCGCGGACTCCCATGTAGCCGCGGATGGTACTGCTGAACTGCAGGAACTGCGCGGCCATGGGGCTGTGGTCGCGCGCGCCCGTCCGCGCCCGCCGCTCCAGCTGCCACATGCCGCCCAGCATGAAGGCGAAGATGAAGAAGGTGAGCGCCAGGCTGCTGAGCCCGCCCGCCACTCCCGTCGATGCGTTCAGCAGGGTGCGCCCCACCTCCGGGCCCTGGATGGCCCGCTCCAGGTACGCGCCCGCATCGATGCCGTACCCCGCCGCCATGCGCGACAGGGTGTTCAGCACACCCTCCAGTTCCGTGCGATACGTGGGGAACTCCACCGCGATCTGCCGCAGTGACACGCCCACGAAGGCGACCAGCAGCAGCCCGGTGAGCACCACTGCCAGCACCACGAGCGTGACGGCCAGCCCGCCCGCCATCCCCCACCGCCGAAGCCTGCGCGTCAGCGGCTGAAAGAGGAGGGCCAGAAAGCCCGCCATCAGCATGGGGTTCAGGATCCCCGACGCCGCGCGCATCCCCGCGATCAGAATGACGACGGACGCCGCGCCCAGCAGAAACGGAAGCGGGCTGCGGCGAATGGACGTGAGTTCCATGGAGGTGCGGCGGGGCGCGGGGCGGGATGGAATCGATGAACGGCGGGTCGCGCCACAACATGCGCGCGCCCGGCCGCCGTCGTCCAGAGCCGCGGCCCAGCCTCGTCCGACGGTGCCGGCGAACTCGCGCCGCGTGGCGCCGCTTCAGAGCATGTTGGCAATCAATGCCTGCCGATCACCCCGGCGCGTGGGCGTCATCCCGAGAGCGTGTTGAGAAACTGTGCCTGCCGATCACCCCCGCGTATGGACGTCATCCTGAGAGCGTGTTGAGAAACTGTGCCTGCCGATCACCCCGGCGTGTGGGCGTTATCCTGAGAGCGTGTTGAGAAACTGTGCCTGCCGATCACCCCGGCGTGTGGGCGTCATCCTGAGGGAGCAGCGCACCGCACCTTCCGCCGCGACGAGCCCTGTGCGACCGAAGGATCCCGGGCCGAAGCATTGGCGGGACCGCTGGCCGGCGCGGCGTGGCCCGGCCTCTCCGCGGCGCCCGCAGGGTCCGGGGCACGCCGCGCAGCCGGTCGTGCAGCGGATGCCGTGGCGCGGGATTCTTCAGTCGGCGCCAGAGTGCGAGGCGTCGGACAGCCCGCGCGGCGCCTCCTTCAGAATGACACTCACGCGCCGAGGCGTGAGGGCGAGAGAGTTGATCGCGGACGCCTTCTGGACGAGCTGAATCGCCGCCCAGGCACAAGCGGTTCCTCGGAGTGCTGATCGCGGCCCGGCGCACGGAAACATCGCCATCCCACGCTCCTCCGCGGCCTCCGTGCGAAACGGCAGTCGCACAGCCCGGTTGCCTCCACCGACGGCGCGCCGCCTTGGGCCTGAGATCGCCGCCGGCCTCGGTGACGGAAGAGCGTGGGGTACAGACGGACAGAGAAAAGCCGGAGATACAGAGGACGGCACAGGGCTCCTCTGTTTCTCTGGCCGTTCTCTGTTCCTCTGCAACATTCGCTGTTCAGCGATGTCTCCGCCGGTTGCCGCCCGGGGTAGCGGCGCGTAGTTTCCCCGCTTTCCGGGCCCGATCAAAGACTCGCGATGGAGCGCAGACCCTGACTGCCACTCTGGTCAGCACCGACCTTCCCTTTCCGCTGCTCGTGCGCGGCAAGGTCCGCGACGTGTACGACCTTGGCGACGCGCTGCTGATGGTGGCCACCGACCGCGTGAGCGCCTTCGACGTGGTGATGCCCGACCCCATCCCCCGCAAGGGCGAGGTGCTCACCTTGATCAGCGCGTGGTGGTTCGCGCGCACGGCGGACCTGGTGCCCAACCACGTCCTCAGCATCGATCCGGACGCCATCGCCGCGCGCTACCCCGCGCTGGCGGAAAGCCGCGGGCAGTGGGCGCGCCGGTCCATGCTGGTCCGCAAGCTCCGCCCGTTTCCCGTGGAGTGCGTGGTGCGCGGCTACCTGAGCGGCAGCGCGTGGAAGGAGTACCGGCTGACGGGCACCCTGGCCGGCGAGCCGCTCGCGGAGGGGCTGCGCGAATCCGGCCGGCTGGACCCGCCCGTGTTCAGCCCCGCCACCAAGGCCGAAACCGGGCACGACGAAAACATCCCCTTCGCCCGAATGCGCGAGATCGTCGGCGCGGAGCCGGCGGAGCGGCTGAAGGCGGCCTCGCTCGCCCTCTACGAACGCGGGCGGGACGTGGCGGCAAAGGCGGGGATCATCATCGCGGACACCAAGTTCGAGTTCGGCACGGACACCGACGGCTCCATCCGCGTGATGGACGAGGTGCTCACGCCGGACTCGTCCCGCTTCTGGCCCGCGGACAGCTACCAGGCCGGGCGCGGGCAGCCCTCGCTGGACAAGCAGCCCCTGCGCGACTGGCTGGAGGAGCTGGAGCGCGCCGGCGCGTGGAACAAGACGCCGCCCGGCCCGGCGCTGCCGCCCGAGGTGGTGGCCGAGACCTCGCGCCGCTACCAGGACGCCTTCCGCCGCATTACCGGCATGGCGCTGGACGACTTTCCCCTTACCGACCCCGAAGCGACGTGAACGCCCCCCAGCCGATTTCCCGGCGCCGCCGGCTGCGCCGCGGGGTGGTGATCCTCCCCAGCGCCTTTACCCTGGGCAACCTGTTCCTGGGGATCTGGGCCATCATTCACGCCAGCCGCGGCCAGTACGCCGAGGCGGGATGGATGATCGTGGGCGCCGCCATCATGGACCTGCTGGACGGCCGCATCGCCCGCTTTACCGCCACCGGAAGCGCGTTCGGCGAGGAGCTGGACTCGCTGGTGGACGCCATCAGCTTTGGCGTGGCGCCGGCCCTCATTGCCTACTTCGCGTTCTTTCGCGAGGGCGGCGAGTGGAGCTGGATCCTCTCGTTCCTGTACATCGTGGCCGCCGTCTTTCGCCTGGCGCGCTTCAACATCGAGCAGGCGGGAACGGCCAAGAGCGCGTTCCACGGCCTTCCCTCGCCCACGGCGGGCGCGTGCCTGGCCACGTACTTCGCCTTTACCCAGACGGCGTTCTGGGAGCGCTTTCTGCCGCACATCTCCATTCCGCGCACGGCCGGCTTTCTGATGCTGTTCGTGGGCGTGCTGATGGTGAGCAACGTGCTGTACCCGGTCGTCCCGCGGTTCAGCGTGCGCACCTGGGGCGGGCGCTTCGCCATCGTGCTGATGGTGGCGGCGCTGGTGTCGGCCTTCACCCATCCGGAGTACTTCTTCTTCCCCTTCTCCATCCTGTACATCACCTGGGGGCTGGTGCACTCGGTGTTCGCCGGGTTCCAGGACCGGCTGCCGGAGGGCGACCCGCTGGAGGACGAGGATCCGGAGGAGCAGCAGGCGCGGGAACTGGAGTACGAGGACATCCGCCCTCGCCGCGGAATGCGCGACGGCGCCCCTTCTGACGTTGAGGATCGAGCGTGACGGATTACCGGATCGAGGTTCGGGTGACGCCCCGGCGCGGCATCCTGGACCCCCAGGGCAAGGCGGTGGGCGGCGCGCTGGCGTCGCTGGGGTTCGACGGGGTGGACGAGGTGCACGTGGGCCGGCTGATCGTCTTTGGCCTGCGGGCGGGCGACGAGGGAGAGGCGCGCGAGCGGGTGGACGCCATGTGCCGCCAGCTGCTGGCCAACCCGGTGACGGAAGACTTCGCCGTGACGGTGGCGGCGGGGAGCGCGTCGTGAAGATCGGGGTGGTCACCTTTCCCGGCAGCAACTGCGACTACGACTGCTATCGCGCATCGCGGGAGGTGCTGGATGCGGAAACGGTGTATCTGTGGCACAAGGACCACGACCTGCAGGGCGTGGACGCCATCTTTCTCCCCGGCGGCTTCAGCTACGGCGACTACCTGCGCTGCGGCGCCATCGCCGCCAAGAGCCCCATCATGCGCGAGGTGATCGCGTTCGCGGAGGCGGGCGGTCCTGTGGCGGGGATCTGCAACGGGTTCCAGATCCTGTGCGAGAGCGGGCTGCTCCCCGGCGCGCTGATCCGCAACCGCTCGCTCAAGTTCCGCTCGCGCCCCGTGTACCTGCGCGTGGAGCGCGCGGAGCCGCCCTTCGCCAGCGACTACGCCCCCGGCCAGGTGCTCCGCGTCCCCATCGCCCACGGCGAAGGCTGCTACACCGCCGACGACCGCACGCTGGACGAGCTGGAGGCGGAGGGGCGCGTGGCGTTCCGCTACTGCGACGCCGAAGGGAACGTGACCGCCGGCGCCAACCCGAATGGCAGCGCGCGCAACATCGCGGGGATCGTGAACGCGGCCGGGAACGTGCTGGGCATGATGCCGCACCCGGAGCGCGCGGTGGATCCGCTGCTGGGCGCCACGGACGGGGTGGGGCTGTTTACATCGATCGCGGGGCATCTGGCGGGAAGGTGAACAGCAGTACCAAGTGCTCAGTGCCAAGTGCCAAGTGCCCGGCACGGACGCGGATTGCCGGACCTGCTTCGGAGATGAGGAGCCCGGCACCTCGGCACGGGGCACCCGCCCCTGGGCAATTTCCCCTGGGCACCGGGCTCTTGAACCTGGGCACTGGGCACTTGAACCTGGGCACTTTCCACAGCCGGCGGCGGACAGCCACGGAGGCTGGAGACGGGAAGGCCGTACCTGGGCACTTGAACCTGGGCACTGAGCACTTTTCACACAGGAGTGCCGGATGAACAACATGATTCGCTTCGCGCTGCTGGCGGCGGTGGTGGCCGCGGTGCCTGCGTCGGCGCAGGCCGTGATCTCGCGCGGAATGACGCAGGAGCAGGTGCGCGCCGCGTTCGGCGCGCCGGCCACCACGCGCGAGTCCGGCGAGTGGACGTACTGGTACTACCTGAACGGGTGCGCGGTGCGCTGCGGCTCCGACGACGTCGTCTTCTTTCGCGACGACCGCGTGGTGGCGGCCGTCCTTCGCACCCGGCGGCGCACCATTACCGGCCCCCGCGCTGATGACGCGCTGGAGCAGGCCGGCGGCGGCGAGCAGACCGGCTCCGTGGCCGCGGACGGCAGCGGCCGCGTGGTGGTGGGCGGGCTGCAGGTGAACGGCGCCCCCGCCGCCACGGAGCGCACCCAGGTGATCGTGGTTCCCGGCGACGCGCGCCGGAGCGAGGACACCGGCGTGACCGCGCGCGAGGCCCGCCCCGGCGAGGCGCCCACCGTCGTCATCGGCGCGACGGCGGCGCAGAACGCGCCGGGCGGCGTGTCCAACGGCACCACCGTCTTCCCCCGCGCGGGGGCCCCGGCCACGGGCGCCACGGTGACGGGAACGGTGCGCGCCGCGGAGCCGACCTCCATTGACCGCGCCAGCCAGCGCCTGGCCGAGGACCGGGCCAACGAGGAAAGCTCCATCGACCGCGCCGCCCGCCGCCGGGCGGAGGACCGCGCCAACGAGGAATCGTCCGTGGACCGCGCCGCGCGGCGTGACGCGGAGGAGCGCGGCATCGACCCCACCGCCGTGGAGCGCGCCCGCATCAACGGGGCGACGGCGCAGCCCGCGGCCGCGTCGCCCACGGTGGTTCCGACCCCCGCGCCCACGCCCGAGCCGGCGCCCCGCGTGGCCCCGCCTGCCGCCGCGCCCGTGGTGCGCACGCAGGCGCAGCCGGCCCCGCAGCCCCCCGCGCCGCGTGCCGCCGCGCCGCGCGCGAACCCCAACCTGGCCGCGGGCTGGGTGGAGCGCATCACCGGCCGCGCGCCCTGAATCATCCACTCTCGCTGGAGACCGACGTGCCCGTTCAGCCCCGCCCCGGAGACCCGGCCATCACCCCCGAACTGGTGGTCGAGCACGGGATCAGCGACTACGAATACTCGCTGATTCTCGACATCCTGGGCCGCGAGCCCACCTACACCGAGCTGGGCGTGTTCAGCGCGATGTGGTCGGAGCACTGCGGATACAAGAACAGCCGCCCCCTCCTGCGCAAGCTGCCCACCACCGCGCCCTGGGTGCTGCAGGGGCCGGGGGAGAACGCCGGCGTCATCGACGTGGGCGACGGGCTGGCCGTGGCGTTCAAGATCGAATCGCACAACCACCCCAGCGCGGTGGAGCCGTACCAGGGCGCCGCCACGGGCGTGGGCGGCATTCTTCGCGACGTGTTCACCATGGGCGCGCGCCCCATCGCCGTGCTCAACTCCCTGCGCTTCGGCGAGATCGACGGCGCGGAGGGCGACCGGGTGCGCTACCTGGTCGGCGGCGTGGTCAAGGGAATCGGCGACTACGGCAACTGCGTCGGCATTCCCACGGTGGGCGGCGAGGTGTACTTCGACGCGGCGTACGAGGGCAATCCGCTCGTCAACGCCATGGCCATCGGCCTGATGAAGACGGACGAGCTGATCCGCGGCGTGGCGTCCGGCGTCGGCAATCCCATCATGGCCGTCGGGTCGAAGACGGGGCGCGACGGCATTCACGGCGCCACGTTCGCCAGCGCGGAGCTGAGCGAGGAGAGCGAGGCCAAGCGGCCCATGGTGCAGGTGGGCGACCCGTTCACGGAAAAGCTTCTTCTGGAAGCGTCGCTGGAGCTGATCCGCTCGGGCCACATCGTCGGCATTCAGGACATGGGCGCGGCGGGGCTGGTGTCGTCGTCCACGGAGATGGCGGCGCGCGGCGGTACCGGCGTGGACATCGAGATCACGACGGTCCCTGTCCGCGAGCGCGGGATGACGCCGTACGAGATCCTGCTGAGCGAAACGCAGGAACGCATGCTCGTCGTCGCGCACGAAGGGCGTGAGGAGGACGTGCGCGCCATCCTGGGCCGGTGGGACCTGGACGCCGAGGTGATCGGCCACGTGACGGACACGGGTCGCTACGTGATTCGCGAAAACGGGATTGTGGTCGTCGACATCCCCGGCGAGCCGCTGGTGGACGCCTGCCCCACCTACACCCGCGAAGGGGTGGAAAGCGCCGAGATCACGGCGCTGCGCGCGGAAGACGTGTCCGCAATCCCGCCGCGCGCGGAGGAGGCGGACCCCACCTGGACGCTGCGCGCGCTGCTGGACTCGCCCACCATCGCCAGCAAGCGCTGGGTGTACGAGCAGTACGACAGCACCGTCCGCACCAACACCGTCGTCGGTCCCGGGAGCGACGCCGCCGTCCTTCGCCTGCGGGGGACGAAGCGCGGCATCGCGGCCACGGTGGACTGCAACTCCCGCTACGTGTTCCTGAACCCGTACCGCGGCGGGCAGATCGCCGTGGCGGAGGCCGCGCGCAACCTGGCGTGCAGCGGCGCCCTGCCCCGCGCGGTGACGGACAACCTGAACTTCGGCAATCCGCTCAAGCCGGAGGTGTACCACCAGCTCAGCGAGTCGCTGCGCGGCATCGGCGAGGCGTGCACCGCCTTTCAGACGCCCATCACGGGCGGCAACGTGAGCCTGTACAACGAGAACCCGCGCGGCGCCATCTACCCCACGCCCACCATCGGCATGGTGGGCGTGATCGACGACATCGACCGGGTGATGACGGCGCCGTTCCGCGGCGAGGGCGACGCGGTCGTTCTGCTGGGCCGCAACACCGCGGAGCTGGGCGGGAGCGAGTACCTCAAGGTCGTGCACGGACGCGTGGCGGGGGACGCGCCCGCGCTGGACCTGGACGGCGAAAACCGGCTGCGCGCCGCCGTGCTGGCCATGATCGGCGGCGGGTTGCTCCGCTCCGCGCACGACACGGCGGAGGGCGGGCTGGCCGTCGCCCTCGCGGAGTGCGCCATCGCCGATCCCGCCGCGCCGCTGGGAGTGGAGGTGGAGCTGCATGACGACCTGCCCCCCAACGCGCTGCTGTTCGGGGAGGCGCAGGGTCGCGTGGTGGTGAGCTGCGAGGCGGGCGGGGTGGATGCGGTGCTCGCGATGGCGGAGCGGCACGGCGTGCCGGCCAGGCGGATCGGCACGGTGGGCGCGCCGTTCGGCACGTTCGCCATCCGCACGTCGATGGGAACGGTGGAAGCCGCGGCGGGCGAGCTGGCGGAGATCTACGAGCGCGCCATCCCCCGGCGCATGGACGGCACACCGGCGGACGTGGAAACGTCGCTGGAGTCGATGGTGCAGAACGGGATGGAGTAGAGGGCCCCTCCCCCGGCCCCCATAGGCGTTAACTTAAAGGATTGCAGCCCGCGTGATAACCGATTATCGTGGACTGCATGCGAATGGATACTCTTGGCGAAGAGTGGAG
>NZ_DASVTX010000108.1:0-13928 GCF_036387355.1 Longimicrobium sp. | reverse complement strand
CGCGGCGGTGGCGCTCCACAACGCCCGCCTGTACGAGGAGCTGAAGCGCTCCACCCAGGCGCGGGACCGCTTCTTCTCGGCGATGAGCCACGACCTGCGCACCCCCATCGCGGCCATCGTGGGCTACAGCGAGCTGCTGGCCGACGGCATCGTGGGCGACCTGAGCGGGCAGCAGCTGGAGATGGTGGAGCGCATCAGCCAGGTGTCGGGCCACCTTTCGCAATTGGTGAACGACATCCTGGACTTGGCCAAGCTGGATGCGGGGCGTATGGAGTTCCACTGCGAATCCGTGCGGCTGGGCGACCTGGTGGATGAGGCGCGGGTGGCGGTGGAGCCGCAGGCGCGCAGCAAGGGGCTGGAGCTGCACACCGCCATGGGCGATGCGGCGGACCGCACCCTGTGCGTGGACCCGCCCCGCGTGCGGCAGATCCTGGTGAACCTGCTGAGCAACGCCGTCAAGTTCACCGACCAGGGCGCCGTGGCCGTCCGCGCGGGAATGGAGGGGCGCAGCACCTGGATCGAGGTGCGCGACACCGGCCCCGGGCTTCCCGCGGGGAGCGAAGAAGCGGTGTTCGAGGAGTTCCTTCAGCTCGCGTCGGCCAACCGCAGCAAGCGGGAGCCCAGCAGCGGGCTGGGGCTGGCCATCAGCCGGCGCCTGGCGCGCGCCATGGGCGGAGAGCTTTCCGCCCGCAGCGCCGCCCAGGGCGCCACCTTTACCCTTACCCTGCCCGCGGAGAACGCCGGGTAGGCACCTCCCGGCCCGACGCGCGGTCCGGGAAATCCATCCCGGTCCCCATTACCGGTACCATGACCATGAAGACCATCCGCCGTTCCGCCCTGCTGCTGGCTGCCCTGCTTCCGCTGGGGGCGTGCGGCGACTCCACCGGCTCCAACCGGCTCAGCGGCAGCACGAGCTTTTCCTATTCCGGCAGCTTCTCCGGCACCTTTCAGGCGGACGGCTCGCCGTTGCGCAACTTTGAGACGGGGAGCTACGCCTTCGGCCAGGCGGGAATGTTCTCGGAAGACGAACAGGCGTTCACGCTCTTTGCGCAGCAGGGCCTGTCCGGCAACACGATCGACAACCTGCTGCTCTCGCTGGAAAACCCCGCCGTGGGCACCGTGACCTGCGCGCTGGATGCCACCGACTGCCCCTTCGGGGGGTTCCTGGTGCTGGGCGCCAACGGCACGGACCCGGAGGAGGAGCCGGACGCGTTCCTGTTCTCGTCCGGCGGCACCATGACCATCACCCGGCTGACGGACAAGCGCGCACAGGGCACCTTCAGCATGGTGTTCACCGACCTGCTGGGCCAGGACGGCCCGCGCGTGCAGGTGACCAGCGGCACCTTTGACGTTCCCCTGTTCGACGACAGCGGGATCGGGTTCTCGCGCGCGGCGGCCGCCCGGGCCCGGTTCAGCCGCTCGCGATGAGCGCCGCGCCCGACACGGCGCCGGCCAGTCCCGGGCCCCCGCGCTCCCGCTTTTGGCTCGCATGATGATGCGTACTCCATCGCTCCGTCCGGCGGTCTGCGCCCTGGCGGCCGCGCTCGCGCTGGCGGCCTGCGGAGGCGATTCCACCGGCTCCGGCCGGTTCAGCGGCCGCACCGAGTTCCTCTACTCCGGAGACTTGGAAGGCGAGTTCCGCGCACAGGGTTCGCTCCCGGGCGACCTCCGGCGGGGCAGCTTCGCCTTCGGCCAGAACGGCTCGAGCTTCGACGGGTTCGCGTTGTCCCTCGTGGCGCAGCAGGACCTGCCCGGCAGCCGCGTGAACAGCCTGTCGTTCACGGTGCGGTCTCCAGCGGTGGGCACGGTGAGTTGCTCGCCGGGCGCGACGGACTGCCCCATCACGGCGTTTCTTGTCCTGGGCGCCGACGCAGCAAACCTGTATGTGGAAGCGGACGCCGATCTGTACTCCACCAGCGGAACCGTCACCATCGCCACGCTCACCCACGAACGCGCCACGGGCACCTTTCAGTTCGCGGCCTCCGAGCTGGGGGCCGGCACGCGGCAGGTGCAGGTGACGAACGGGAGCTTCGACGTTCCGCTGCTGGACCGCGCCGCCATTCCGTTCTCGCGGCAGGCGGTCGCCCGTGCCGCGTTCCCCCGCTCGCGCTGAACGGCGCGCCCGTGTAGGATTCAGCGCCGGCCGGACGTTCCGCGCCGGCGCGATCCCGTTTTGTGATGTGACGACGATGCGTCTTCCGCCGCTCCGCTCCTTGCTTTCCGTTCTGGCTGCCGCGCTCGCGCTGGCGGCCTGCTTCGGCGATCCCGCCGGCCCCACGGAGTTTCCGTCCGGCTCGGTGCGCTTTCTCTACGTTCCGGTGGATTCGGCGGGCACGGCGCTGACGGCGGACTCCGTCGCCTTTGCCGCCGAGGGCGGGGTGACGACGGACAACTACTTCAGCGGCACCTACGCCTTCGGGCTGCGGAGCACGACCTTCGAGGGCGACAAGGCGGTGCGCGTCTACGGGCAGCAGGCGCAGGCCACGGAGGGGACGTACGACGGGCTCCTGCTCTTCATCGCCAATCCGGCCGTGGGCACCTACACCTGCACGGCCGCCACGTCGCCGGTCAACTGCCGCTTCGCCGCCGCGTTCACGGTGGGCGCGTCGGAAGACGAGATCACGTCGCGCCCCACCATCCGCGTTTCGGCGCGGGCGGGCACCGTGGTCATCACCTCGGTGGATGGGGATCGCGTGCGCGGCACCTTCAGCCTGCTGATGCGCGGGCAGGTGGGGGAGCAGACGGATGCGCTGCTGCGGCTGAGCGGCGGCGCCTTCGACGTCCCCATCACCTCCGCCGATTCACCCTCCGTCCCGGACTGACGGGCGGAGACGCGGATCGAAAGCAGAGGGGAGGCCGCGGACTGCGCGGCCTCCCCTTTCTGCGTCCCGGCGCCGGTCAGCGCAGCCGCTCGGCCAGGCGCAGCGCGTCAAAGGGCGCGTGCACCTTGGCGTCGTTGTCAAAGTAGACAAACACGTCGCGGCCGGCGGGCGCATCCGGAGCGCGGGGGCCACGCACGCGGCATCGCCGGGATGGCAGCCGCAGCGCCACTCGCGAATGCGCGCCGCCCACCAGTCCAGCTGCTCGTCCGAGTAGCCGCTGGCGTACAGCTCCTCCGCCCCGTGCAGCCGCACGTACACAAAGTCGCCCGTCACGTCCTCCGCGTACGGCCACTTTCCCGCCGTATCGGCGAACACGAACGCCGCATTGTGCGCAGCCAGCAGGTCCACGAAGGCGGGGGACAGAAAGCCCGGGTGGCGCACCTCGAAGGCGTGGCGGATGGGGCCCTCGTGCTCCGGCTCCGTCCACGCGCGCCCGTCCAGCCGCGCGTCGTGCCCGCGGGCCAGGATGGACGCCTCCGCGTGCGTGCGCGGCAGGCGGGCCAGGAAGTCGGCAAAGCGCCCCTCGTCGAACTTCATCCGCTCGGGGAACTGCCACAGCACGGGGCCCAGCTTGTCCGCCAGACGCAGGACGCCGCTGGCCAGAAAGTTGGCGAGCGCATCATCCACGTCCTTCAGCTTCTTCATGTGGGTGATGAACCGGCTTCCCTTGACGGCGAAGACGAAGTCGTCGGGTACGGCCTCGTACCACGCGCGGTAGCTGGTGGGGCGCTGCAGCGAGTAGAAGGAGCCGTTGATCTCGATGGTGTTCATCCGCGAGCCGGCGTAGGCCAGCTCGCGCTTGCGGGCGAGCCCTTCGGGATAGAACACGCCGCGCCACCCGGCGTAGGTCCATCCGCTGATCCCGATGCAGGTACGTCCGGTGCGTGTCTTTGCCATGGCGCTCCGGTTCCGCAACAACGAAACCGCGGCGGACCGCAGAGGCGGCCCGCCGCATTTCACCTTCTCCGTCCTCGACGGATTTGAGGCCTCAGTGCCCGCCGGCCGGAGCCGCCGGAGCGGCGCCCGCACCCGCCGGAGCCGCGGCACCCGCCGGAGCAGTCGCACCGGCCGGAGCCGCGGCGCCCGAGCCCGCCGGAGCCGTGGAACCGGCTCCCTGGAGCGACTGCGCCATCTGGAGGTGCTGCTGCACGCGCGGCTGCACGGCCTGCAGCATCTGCTTGAGCTGCGGGTCACGCGCGTTGGGGATCAGTTGCGTCTGCAGCGCCTGCAGCGTGGCCTGGTGCGACTGCACCTGATGCGCCACGTATGCCTCGTCGAACGCCGCTCCGGTGGCGGTCCCGAGCTGCTGCAGGGCGGCCTGCATGGTCTGCTTCATCTGCTGGCTCATCGCGTTGTCCTGCGGGGCCATTCCCTTGGCCTGCAGCGCCTGCCGCATCTGCTGCTCCACCCGCGTGTGCTCGTCCACCATCTGCTGGGCGAACTGGCGCACGTCGGGGCGGGTGGCCTTCTGCAGGGCGATCTGGCTGGTCTGGATCTCGTCCTGGTTGGAGGCCGAGGCGACCGCGGCGATGTTGGCGTCCGTCATCTGCCCCGCGGCGGCGCCGGTCTGCGCGCCGCCACCGGTGTCGGCGGTGAGCGGAAGGGCGCGGCCCGCCTCGGAGGGCGGGTTCTCGATGTCGGGATTCGGCTCCTTGGCGCACGCGGCCGCCGCCGCCAGGGCGAGGGCGAACGCGCTCACACGAACCGCACCGGCACGAATCATGGTTTCTTCTCCGAAAGGATCAGCGGAAGTCGGAATGCGGACCGCGGCACCGGACGGCGCCGCGGCGGGTCCGCGCGCGGCGATACGCAAGGACGGTGCGCGCCACCGCCACTTTCGCGGGGCGCGCAATCTACCGTTCCGGTCCGGCGGACGCGATTCGGGCGCGGGGGGATGAGGAGGTGTGTGCCGGGAGTGGAGATCGTTCCCGTCCGCGGGCTGCGGCCATCACCCCGCGGGCTGCGGCCCTCACCCCGCGTGCTGCGCACGACGACCCTCTCCCACGAACAGATGTGGGAGAGGGAGCACACCCCGGTTCGGTGCGGTTTCCGAACGCAGTTGAAGCCCCGATCGTGGACGCGCCAGCGGCCACGAGTCGGGGCTTCCCGCTTTCCGAGCGGCGGATTCATCCGCTCAGGAGCGCGTAGGGCGCGAACGGCGTCGTCCTGCGCGCGGAGCCTCGGCGAGGAGACCTTCCGGTTCGGCGGCCCCTGCGATCATGGCCTGTCAAGGGGTGACCCAGCAGCCACGGTGCGCTTCGGACGGTGCCGCGCGGTCGGAAAGGCCCCCTCTCCCCGGCCCTCTCCCCCGCTGTCGCGGGAGAAAGGGAGACCTCAGCGCGTGGGCGGCGTTCGGCGCCGACTCAGCATTCGCACCGATGCAGCCTCACGGCAGTATCGTGAGGCTTTCAGCAGGTGTTGCGGCGAGTTCACTCGCTCAGCCGCGGCAGCGACACGTTCCGCCGCTCACACCCGGCCATCCGCCCAGTGCAGGTGAAGTCTCCCCGTCTGTTCGGGGAGACTTTCCGTCGTTGTTGCGGCGACTTCAGTCGCTCAGCCCATCCCCATGCTCCGCCCGGAATGCCCGGGGGGAGCATGGGACCGGCCGAGCCTACCGCGCCGAAACCAGCAGCTCGCGCTCCTTCTTTGCGCTTTCCACCACCCTGGGCACCTCGTGCGAGGGCACCTCCTCGTACGCGTGAAAGGTGCGCGTGTGGGTGGCGCGCCCCTGCGAAAGCGACCGCAGCGCCGTGCTGTACTTGTACAGCTCCGCCTGCGGAACCAGCGCCCGCACCCGCTGGTTCCGCCCCGCCGGCTCAATCCCCAGAATCTGCCCGCGCCGCTGGTTCAGGTCGCCGATGATGTCGCCCAGGTACTCGTCCGGCGCGAACACGTCCACCTGCATCACCGGCTCCAGAATCACCGGCTGCGCCTTTTCCGCCGCGGCCTGGAACGCCATGCTCCCCGCCACCTTGAACGCCTGCTCCGAGCTGTCCACCGTGTGGTAGCTGCCGAAGTACACCTCGGCCTCAAAGTCCACCATGGGAAAGCCCGCCAGCACGCCGCGCACGGACGCTTCCTGCACTCCCTTGTCCACCGCCGGCACGTACTTGCCCGGAATCACCCCGCCCACGATGGAATCGGTGAAGCGGTAGCCCTCGCCGCGGGTGAGCGGCTTGAGGCGCAGGTGCGCGTCGCCGAACTGGCCGCGCCCGCCCGTCTGCTTCTTGTGCCGCCCCTGCGCCTCGGCCACCGCGCGGATGGTTTCGCGGTACGGAATGCGCGGCGCCTTGATCACCACCTCCACCCCGTTCTTGCGCTTCAGCCGCTCCAGCTGCACCTCCAGGTGCAGCTCGCCCAGCCCGCGCGCAATGGTCTGCCCCAGCTCCGGAACGTATTCCGAGGTAAAGCAGGGGTCTTCCTCGTGCAGCTTGTGCAGCCCCACGGCCAGCTTGTCTTCTTCGCCGCGCGTCGCGGGCTCCACGGCCACGGCAATGTCCGGCTCGGGGAACACGATGCCGTCCAGCACCAGCGGGTGCCCGGGGGCGGAAAGCGTGTCGTTGGTGTGCGTGTCGCGCAGCTTGGCCACCACGCCGATGTCGCCGGCGCGCAGCGCATCCACCTCCAGCCGCTCGCGGCCCTGGGGGATGGAGAGGTGCGCCAGCTTTTCGCTCCGGTCGCGGCTGGCGTTCAGCACCTCGGCGCCGCTCGCCACGGAGCCGCCCATCACCCGAAAGTACGAAAGCTCGCCCACGTGCGGCTCGCTGGTGGTCTTGAACACCAGCGCGGCGAACGGGTCGCTGTTCAAGCCGCGCAGCTCCACCGTGGTGCCGTTGCGCCCCGCGGCCACCTCGGCCGGGCGCTCCTGCGGCGAGGGGAGCAGCTCCACGATCTTGCTCAGCAGCGCGCGCGTGCCCCAGGTGCGGGTGGGCGCGCCGCAGAACACCGGGTACAGTTCGCCGCGCAGCATGGCCTGCTTGAGCGCGTGCAGCGCCTCGTCTCGGGTAATGGTGTCGCCTTCCAGGTAGTGCTCCAGCAGGGTGTCGTCGGTGCTGGCGATGGTCTCGATCAGGTCGTTGTAGTAGCGGTCCACCGTGGCCTGCAGCTCGGGCGGCACGTCGTGCTCCTCGTACTCGCCGCTGGCGGTGCCTTCCTTGTAGAAGTGCGCGCGGTCGCTGAACAGGTTCACGATGCCGCTGAAGCCCTCCGCCGCGCCGATGGGCACCTCCACGGGGATGGCGCGCGCCGTCAGGTGCTCGCGCACGTCCTGAAACACGCGCTCAAAGTCGGCGTTGGGGCGGTCCATCATCGAAACAAAGAGGATGGCGGGCAGGTGACGCTCCTCGATCAGCTCCCACACGCGCTCCGTCCCCACCTCCACCCCGTTCACCGCCGACAGGCACACGAGCGCCGCGTCGGCCACGCGCACGCCGGCGCGCGTCTCGCCCAGAAAGTCCAGGTAGCCGGGAGTGTCGATGAAGTTGATCTTGGAATCCATCCACGCCGCCCAGGCCACCGACACGTTCATGCTGATGCCGTGCGCGGTTTCTTCGGGCGTGAACATGGTGAGTGCGGAACCGTCATCCACCGAGCCGTGACGCCGCGTGGTTCCCGCCGCGTAGCAGCAGGCGTCCACCAGCGTGGTCTTTCCCGAGCCGCCGTGGCCCACCACGGCCACGTTGCGAATGCGGTCGGTTGTGAATGAGGGGGCAGAAGCCATACGCACCTCCGGATCATGGGGGAGGGGTGGAAAGGCCGCCCGTTCCATACGCGGGCGGCTTACTGCAGGGTCGTGTGCATCGTGTGCAGGGTCAAGGTTCTTGATCGGCAGGCCGAGTGGGCCGGGGCTTTTCGCCGGCTGCAAAATCCGTACATGTCCCACGCGCCGCGGATGACGGGCAACAGCTCGGCGGATGCAGCGCAGCCGCAGGCGCTGGCCGGCCGCGTCCGCGCGATGCCGGACGGCGTCCGGGAGATGGTGGGCGACGGTGGAGGATGCCGAACGGCGTCCGGCCGATGGTGGGCGGCTCCGGGAGATGCCGGGCGGCGCTGGGGGATGATGGACGTGACGTGGCCGGCGCCCGCAGGGCCAGGACTCCTGCAGCGGCCACCACGGCCAATGAGCGTCATCCTGAGCGGAGCGCTGCGCCGGCGCGTCAGCGGCTCCGAACCATGGCGCGCAGTCGAAGGATCCCGGCGGAGGCGTCCGGTGCACACTGGCTGCGCGGCGCGCCCGGCACTCCCCGGCCGCTCCCGACAGTGCGCCGCGCGGCACGCAGCGCATCGCTCGTGGGCCAGGGCCGCGGCGGGATCCTTCCGTCGGCGCCAGACAGGTACTCGAAAGGCCCGTGCAGCGTCTTCCTTCAGGAGGACGCTCCCGGTCCGAAGCGCGGGGACAACTGCGCTGGAGAACGCTCTTCGTAGCCCGCGCTTACCGCTTCCCGAACTCCGGCGCCTCCGTCTCGCGCGTCGTCGCCTTGCCGGATGCCGCGCCGCCATCCATCCCCAGCGCGTCCTGGGCAACGGCGCGCACCAGGTCGTCGCGCTCGCCGTTCAACTGCACGCGCGCGGCGCGGAAGCGAAGCCCGCTGCGCTGGCACGCCAGGTCGCATACGCGCAGGATTCTTTCCACCGACTCCTCGTCCAGCGGCTGCCTCGTCGGGGTGAGCGGCGGGGCGATCGTCTCCCCCGCGTCGCGCGCCTCCAGCAGCGCCTGCGTGCGGGACAGCGTGGCCGCGCGCACGTAGAGTTCAATCGCCATGTCGGCGATGCGCGCCACCACGAACTGCCGCTCCACGATTTTGCGCCCGTGCCGCCGCAGCGCGCGCTCCGCCGCGATCCGCAGGTCGCGTGTGTGCTCCGTCAGGTAGTCGAAGTGCTTCTGCAGCCGCGGGTGAATGGGCGACGCCAGTTCCGGCTCGCCCCCACCCAGTGCCAGCCGCACGCGGTCCGCCGCAAAGTCCGTCAGCAGCCCGAACTGGCGGATGGGCTCGCGCAGCGCGGCGGCCACTTCCTTGAGGTGCGCGCCGGGCTCCTGCATTCCCGAAAGCCCCACGAACAGCCGCAGGACCTCGTTGGTCCCCTCAAAGATCCGGGTGATGCGCGCGTCGCGGTACAGCCGCTCGTACGGATGGTCCTTCACGTAGCCGCGGCCGCCGGCGATCTGCACCAGTTCATCCACCGCGCGGTCCAGCGCCTCACTGTTCCACACCTTGGCCGCGGCGCTCTCCAGCGCGTAGTCCACGTCGCCCCGGTCGTTGAGCCCCGTGGTGAAGAAGGCGACGCTCTCCGCCGTGTACGCGTCCGCCGCCAACGCCGCGATCTTGCCCTGGATCAGCTCGTACTTCGCAATCGGCTCGCCGAACTGCTCGCGGGTGCGGCTGAACTCCGAGGCCATGCGCAGGCACTGCTTCACCCCGCCGCCCGCCCCGGCGGAAAGCCCCTGCCGCCCCGAGTTCAGGACGCGCATGGCCAGCTTGAAGCCCTCGCCCACCTCGCCCAGCACGTTTTCCGCGGGCACCCGGACGTCCTTGAAGTACAACTCCGCCTGGTTGCTCCCCCGCGCGCCCATCTTGCGCAGCGCCGGGCCGCGCTCGTACCCCGGCATGTCGGGCCGCAGGATGAAGGCGGTCACGCGGTCCGTCGTCTTGCCGTCGCGCTCCACCGGCGTCTGCGCAAAGGTGACGATGACCTCGCTGAACGAGCCGTTTCCGATCCAGATCTTGGAGCCGCTCAGGATCCATCCGCCCTCGCCGTCCGGCACGGCGCGCGTGCGGATGCCGGCCGCGTCGCTCCCCGCGGAGGGCTCGGTGAGCGCGAACGACGCCATCCACTCCCCGGTGGCGGCTTTGGGAAGGTACAGGGCCTTCTGCGCCTCCGTCCCCGCGAGCTGAATCCCCTTGATGCCGATGGACAGGTGCACGCCCAGCATGATGGCGAGGCCCACGTCGTAGCCGGTCACGAACTCGAACACGCGGCAGTACGCGCTCTGCGACAGCCCCATCCCCCCGTACTCGCGCGGCAGCGAGATGCCGAACAGCCCCATCCGCTTCAGGTCGTCGATCACGTTCTGCGGAATCTGCTCGTGCTCGTCGATCCACCCGCGGTCGATGTGCGTTTCGCAGTAGGCCCGCAGCTCATCCAGAAACGCCGTGACGCGCGCCTCCTCGTCTTCCGGAATGCGGGGAAAGGGAAACAGGATGCGATCGTCGATGGTGCCGCTGAAGAGCTGGCGGGTGAAGGACGGCTGCTCGCTGGCCATGCGTGCCCGGACCGGTGTGAGGGTGCACCGCGGATGCGGCGCGTGACAGACTCTGTTCAACGTTACCGCACGCATCGCACCGCGCCAGTGAAGGCTGGCCTTCGGCCACAACGAGAGCCTTGCTGCGCAGCCGGGGGCCGTGTACACTTTGCGCTCTTTTGTGGAGGTGGCGTCCTTTCACCGTGCGCCCGCTCCCGCCCGCTGAACCACGGAGCACGCGATCTGGAGACGGTATGGCGCACACAGCGATCCAGCCCACTCTGTTGGCCCTGCAGGGCGCGCCCGCAACCAAGGCCCCTCCGCTTCCGCGCGCGGTCCGCGACACGGCCGACGGTGTGAGATCTTCCGTCGTTTCAGCCGGTTCCAGGCCCGAGTCGGAGAAGAAGGCGGAAACGGCCACCCCGATCATCGACAGTCTGATCCCGTCCTGGCAGCCTGCGCGGTTCATGACGGAAGGATTGGTCGTGCTTGCGATCCTTGTGGCCGGGATGCTGCTGGTGAGCGCCGGGCTGATGGTGGTGCATCGCTTCTACCATTTTCTGAAATCGGGTGGTTGGAGCAAGCCGCCCGGTGAGATCAGCGAAATGGGTGTGGTGGGGGTATTTACCCTCAAGCAAGCGCAATCCGATCAGCAGCAGGGCGACCGGGTGAGGGATGCCGAGATCAAGGCGCTGAACATTCGGGTTGACGAACTCGCCCAAAACCATGATGCTTTGACTACCTCGGTTGGCAAGATCTCGCTCGTGCTCGCGGAACTCAGCACGCGGGTAGATCGTACCACTCCGCCGGGTTCTGCGGGAAAGCCGGGACGAGTCCCACGATGAGAGGGAAAGGAGCCCAGTTTGGACGGGGAGAAGATGAAGAGCGATCTAACCGCCAGGATTGAGGCGATCCGGGCTGAGGTGCTCGCGACCCGCGTAGGTGAACGAGATGCGGTCCTGCGCCAGGAACTTCGCGAGCTTGCCGCCAAGAAGGCGGTCCTGAACGAGAGGATTGAGCGGCTGCTCGGCATGACGCCGGCCTGACGATCCGTCCGTTGCACGATCGAAAAAGCGGGCCCAACCTATTCCGGTTGGGCCCGCTTTCGTTCCGCCATGGTACGCGCCGGCCTACCAGCCCATCCGCTCGCGCAGGGCGGTAACGTGGCCGACGTGGTGGCGGCCATGCCAGGCGTACAGCGCAAGAAGCTGGTCCAGGCGCATGCTGCCGCGCTCCGGGTGGCGCACGGTGCGCGACCATTCCTCCGGCCGCACGGCGCGCAGCGTGTTTACCCAGCGCTGGTGCAGCGCGTCCAGCAGCGTCAGCGACACCTCCACCGGCGTGGTGCGCGAATCCTCCAGCGCCGCCCACGCCGCCTCCTCGTACGGCTTCACGGTGGGATTGTCTTCCGTGAGCCCCAGCTTGAGCCGGATGTAGGCGTTCATGTGGCTGTCGGGCATGTGGTGCGCAAGCTGCCGCACCGTCCACCCGCCGTCGCGATACGGCGTGTCCAGCTGCTCGTCGGACAGGCCGGCCACGGCGCCGCGGAACGCGGCGGGCGTGTTGGCGATCTGTGCGATCCACTCCGCCCGCTGCTCCTGGCCCGCATCCCCGTCCCAGCGGAACTTGCCGACGGGAAAGCGCGGATCCACCGTGTCTGTCATGGTCATCGGCCTGCTGCTCCGTGCGGGGGTGTGGGACGCGGATCCTGCCGCGCGGCCATTCTAGCGCGCCTGATCGTACGTCGAAAGAGAGATGATGCCGGCATCGTTCGGTGCGGGCGATGGGTGCCATCGTTCCGCCGCGCCGTGCCGAGAAAAAGCTTGACTCGCTTCCCGCCGGGGATCATACTGCCGCCGCAGACGGCGGAAAGTGGCGGCGCCCGGTGTGCCGGCCCCTGCTCCGCGCGTCCGCGCATCATTCGGCCGGCGCGCCCGCGCCACTTCTGCCGTTTTCGACCTTCCCTTCGTCCGGAATCCATGTTTTCGAACCGCACCGTGGCCGCGGCCGCGCTCGTTCTGCTGTCCGCCTGCGCGGACCGGCAGCCCCTGGCCGTGCAGCCGGATCCCGTTTCCCCCGGCGCGCTCGCGCAGCTTATCTGCCGTGCGGACCTGCGCGCCGGGAGCTTCGCCTGCGCCGAAGAGACGCCGCGGGGCCCCAGCCGCGCGCTGATCACCCTGGGCGGGCAGAACCACTACGTGCGCCTGAGCAACGACACGCCCGTCTACGACCCCGACAGCGACCTGCTCACGGTGAACGTGGCCGTGCAGAACCTGCTGCAGATGCCCCTGGGTTCGGCCACCGCGGGCATCCCGGATTCCAAGGGCGTGCGCGTGTTCTTCTCCGAGCCGCCCCTGCTGCCCACCACCGTCCAGAACGCGGCGGGGCAGATGAGCTGGCTGAACGTGGACCAGGACTACTTCGAGTACACGGGCAATGACCTGAGCGTGTACGGGTACCTGAATCCGGGCGAGAAGTCGCAGGCAAAGCCGTGGCAGTTCAAGATGAACGGTGCCACCAGCTTTGTGTTCAAGGTCTACGTGACGGGCGAGGTGCCCGCGGTCGCCCAATCGTTTCTGAGCTTCGGCCTGGTCAGCGCGGGCGAGAACCACACCTGCGCGCTGACGCGCGACGGCGTGCCGTACTGCTGGGGGTGGAACGCCTTCGGGCAGGTGGGCGACAACACCAACGTGAACCGCACGATCCCCGTCCCCGTGCAGATGCCGGCCGGGGTGCAGTTCGACACGCTGGCCCTGGGCGGCGCGCACGGCTGCGGGCTCACGGCGGACGGGCTGGCCTACTGCTGGGGCACCAACCTGTTCGGCGGGCTGGGCAACGGCACCCAGGACCAGGCCTTTACCCCCACCCCGGTGGCGCAGGGCGCCGTACGGTTCGCGTCGCTGTCGCTGGGCAACTACCACAGCTGCGGCCTCACGTCGGAGGGCAAGGCGTACTGCTGGGGATACAACACGGACGGCGAGGTGGGCAACAACTCCACGTCGCACGTGCTCTCCCCCGCCGCCGTGCAGCAGGGGAGCGAGATCTTCACCAGCATCCGCGCCGGATACTTTCACACCTGCGCGCTGACGACGGAAGGCTACGCCCTGTGCTGGGGGACCAACACCGACGGGCGCGTGGGGAACGGAAACCCCGCCAAGGCGCTGGTCCCCGTGCCGGTGCAGGCGAACGGGCGCAGGTTCAGCGCGCTGACGGCGGGCGGTTCGCACAGCTGCGGCCTCAGCGACGAGGGGCAGGTCTGGTGCTGGGGAAGCAACAGCGACGGCCAGCTCGGCACGGGCGCGAGCGGAACCAACCAGACCGCCCCGGCCGCCGTGTCGCAGGGCGCCCTGGCCTTCACCACAGTGGAAGCGGGCCACAGCCACACCTGCGCGCTGACCGCCGAGGGCGCCGCGTACTGCTGGGGCCGGAACCTGCGCATGCAGATGGGGAACGGCGGAACGGCCCAGGTGAACGCGCCCGGCCCGGTGCAGCAGGGCTCGGCGGTGTTCGCGAGCCTGTCGGTGGGCGGCTACCACGCCTGCGCCACCACCGCCTCCGGCCCGGCGTACTGCTGGGGCGCTGCCGACCAGGGCCGCCGCGGGGACGGGCTGGTAGTCAGCAGGTCCACCCCGGGCCCCGTCGCCGCGAGCCGGTAATCGGCGCCAGCGATGGACGACAACGGGCCGCCTCCCCGGCCGGGAGGCGGCCCGTCTGGATTCCGCTGGCGACCATCGTCCCTTGGTTTCCCGTCGTGCGCAATCCGCCCGTGGCTCCGCGCGCCTCTGCGCGATCCAATCCTCCCCGCG
>NZ_DASVTX010000107.1:0-7082 GCF_036387355.1 Longimicrobium sp. | reverse complement strand
ACTTTCTGCCGGGTCCGCCGGTCAGGCGCGCACCAGCAGCACAACGCTTTCCACGTGCGCCGTCTGCGGAAACAGGTCGAACGAGCGCAGGCTCACCATGCGGTAGCCGGGTCCCAGGCGCTTGATGTCGCGCGCCAGGGTGGCGGGATTGCAGGAGATGTAGATGATGCGCTCCGCCGGGTGCGCGGCCAGCGCGTCCGCCGCCTCGCCCGCGATCCCCGCGCGCGGCGGATTCAGGATCACCAGGTCCGCCGGAAGGTGCTCCGGCAGCACGGCTTCCACGTATCCCGTCACAAAGACGGCGCCCTCCGGCGCGCTCCGCCGGGCCTCGGCCACGGCGTCCGGGTCCAGTTCGATCCCCGTTACCCGCGCGCCCGCCCGCGCCAGCCGCCGCGCGTGCAGCCCCACGCCGCAGTACGCATCCACCACCGTCCGGCCCGCCACATCCCCCACGAGCGACAGGACGTGCGCCTCCAGCAGTTCCGCCGCCGCGCGGTTCACCTGCAGAAAGGCGGCGCCGCTCAATTCCACCGTCTCGTCGCCCCACGTTTCCGGCAGCCCCGGCGCGCCGGCGATCAGCTCCGCCTTGGCCTCGCCCGGCCGGTGCCAGACGGCCACCAGCCCCGGCACCGCCGCGATCAGCTCCAGCGGCCGCCCGGGATGAAAGCCCCCCTCCACCAGCAGCGAAACCTCGCCGCCGGCGGAGGCGCGCAGCGTGAGCCGCAGCTGGCTTCCCGACGGCAGGCGGCGCGCGTCCGGTCCCCAGTGCGCGCGAATGCCGTCCCACACGCGGCCGATGGCCTCCTCGAACAGCAGGCAGCTGCCGTCCAGATCCACGATCTCGTCCGGCGCGCCCAGCGCGTGAAAGCCCGCCTCCACCCGCCCGTGCTCCGTGCGCCGCAGCGCAAAGCTCACCCGGTTGCGGTAGCGGAACTCGCGCGGCGACGGCACCACCTCCGGCGCCTCCACCGGCACCCCGCCGATGCGGGTGAGCGCGTCGCCCACGATGCGGCCCTTTGCCGCCAGCTGGGCCTCGTACGTCAGGTGCTCCAGCGTGCAGCCGCCGCACCGTGCGTAGAACGGGCACGGCGCCTCCCGCCGCTCCGGCGACGGCTCCAGCACGCGCAGCAGCGTGCCGCGCGTCCATCGGTCACGCGTCTCCGTCAGCTGCACCTCGGCCAGGTCGCCCGGCGCGGTGCGGTGGACAAAGCAGACGCGCCCGTCCGGCAGCCGCCCCACTCCCTCTCCGCCCGCCGCGATGGAGTCGATGCGGAGCGTGACGGGCGGGCGCGGGCGGCGCGGCCCCGCGCCGGGGCGGCCGGCCGGGCGCCCCCGGCCGCGCCCGCCTCGGCGGTCGCTCACCGGTTCTTCCACCCGCGCTGGCGCCATCCGCTGGCCGGCGCCGCCGCCGCGGTGGACGTGGCGCGCGGCATGACGCGGTGCGTCCGGCGCTCCTCCTCCAGCAGCGCGGCGGCCAGCGCGGCGGCGCGGATGGTGTCCTCATCCGGCTGCACGGACAGCAGTTCCTCGTGCCGGTCCAGGTACTTGATGTCCAGCCGCCCCTCGCGGAACTCCGGCTCGTCCATCACCCGCAGGTGAAAGGGCACGCTGGTGTCAACGCCTTCCACGCGCAGTTCGGCCAGGGCGCGCTTCATCCGGTCCACCGCCTCGATGCGGGTGGGCGCGTGCACGATCAGCTTGGCCAGCATGGGATCGTAGAACAATCCCACCTCCACCCCCGGCGTGATGCCCCCGTCCCAGCGCACGCCCGGGCCGCTGGGGATCAGCAGGTTCTGGATTCGGCCCGTGGAGGGGAGGAACGAGTTGGCCGGGTCTTCGGAGGTGATGCGGCACTCGATGGCGTGCCCCGTGAACGTGATGTCGTCCTGCGCGAACGGCAGCTTCTCCCCCGCGGCGATGCGGATCTGCCACTGCACCAGGTCGATCCCCGTCACCAGTTCCGTCACGGGGTGCTCCACCTGGATGCGCGTGTTCATCTCCAGGAAGTAGAACTCGCCGTTCTGGTACAGGCACTCCACCGTTCCCGCGCCCTCGTAGTTCACCGCCCGCGCCGCGGCGACGGCCATGGCGCCCATGGCGGCGCGCTCGTCGGGCGTGAGCACGGCGGACGGGGCTTCTTCGATGAGCTTCTGGTGGCGGCGCTGGATGCTGCACTCGCGCTCGCCCAGGTGCAGCGTGTTGCCGTGCCGGTCCGCCAGCAGCTGGATTTCGATGTGGCGGGGGCCGTCCAGGTACTTTTCGACGTACACGGAGCGGTCGCCGAACGCCGCCTGCGCCTCGTTGCCGGCGGACTCGAACGCCTTTTCGATCTCGTCCTCGCCGCGCACGATGCGCATTCCCTTGCCGCCACCGCCCGCCGCGGCCTTGAGCAGCACGGGGTAGCCGATCTCGCCGGCCACGCGGCGCGCCTCCGCCGCGTCGGCCAGCGCCTCCTTGGTGCCGGGCACCACGGGCACGCCCGCGTCGATCATGCGGGCGCGCGCGGCGGTCTTGTCGCCCATGGCCGTCACCGCCTCGGCGGACGGGCCGATGAAGACGAGCCCCGCGTCGCGCACGGCCTGGATGAAGTGGGCGCGCTCGGAGAGGAAGCCGTAGCCGGGGTGGATGGCCTCGGCGCCGCACCGCTTGGCGACGTCGATGAGCACGTCGGCCTTGAGGTAGCTCTGCGCGCTGGGCGCCGGGCCGATGAGGTACGCCTCGTCGGCGGCCAGGACGTGCGGGGCCAGGCGGTCGGCCTCGGAGTAGACGGCGACGGCCTTGACGCCCAGTTCGTGCGCGGCGCGAATGACGCGCAGGGCGATCTCGCCGCGGTTGGCGATCAGGATCTTGTTGAACACGCGGCCCTTGCGGCTTGACGTGGACGGACGTGCGCGGGCGCCGGCCCCGCGAAAGGCTCCCAAGGTACAACCGGCCCGCCGTTCTGGCGAGCCGGGGGAGGGGCTGGATTTCGGGACGGATGTGGGATGGGCCGTGTGGAGGGTGGACGCGGCAAGGCGGGGCGGGCTTTGGACGGGCCGGCCGACGGGCGACTGAAGTCGCGGCAACAACGGCGCGAAGTCCGCCTTCGCGGACTGCATCGGTGGCTCCTGGTGCGGGTCGCCCGCGGATTCATCCGCTCAGGGAGGCCATGGGCTGCCCCGCTCCGTACGGGGCCCCTCCCCCGCCCCTCCCCATGCCAACTGCCGGCCAGAAGCGAAGCACGAGGGGAGAACGGCGGACCAGTGCACTTCGGACGGTGCCGATGCGGCGGAAGGAGGCCCCCTCCCCCCAACCCCCTCCACCCGCTCCGCGGGAGAGGGGGAGCCGTTCGGCGTCGGGTCGAGTTCGGCGCCGGTCCCCGTACTCCGCGGGCGCAGCCTCACGGCAGTATCGTGAGGCTTTCAGCAGTTGTTGCGGCGATTTCACTCGCTCGGGAAGGCCGCGGCGCCGGCTGCTGCTGATCCACACGGAACCTCACACCGCGCCAACAACCCTCCCCCAGTCCGTGTTGCGGGAGGGTTGGCGAGTCATGCGAGCCCGGGTGGGGGCCGCCCTGACACTCCGCCCCCCACACCGGGCCCTATCGCCGCGGTGCAGGTGAAGTCTCCCCGTCTGTTTGGGGAGACTTTCCGCCGTTGTTGCGGCGACTTCAGTCGCTCAGCCCTGTCCGAAAGCCTCCAGCTCCGGCGCTACTCCAACTCGATGCGCCCGTGGGCGATGTCGTTCCAGAACTCGGGGAGGTTGGGAACGGCGCGGAGGGCGGCGGCCTTGGCGCGGTCGGTGAGCACCTCCGTCATGTAGCGCAGCGTGATGCCGTGGGCGGGCCGCTCCAGCACGCGCACGGCATCGCCCGCTCCCACGTCGCCTTCCTGGATCACCCGGAAGTACGCGCCCGGCCGGCCCGCACGCTGAAACCGCCGCGGAAAGTGCGCGTCACCCACGCGGATGCCGAGCTTGAAGCACGGCATCCGCGGCTGCGCGATCTCCAGCACCGTCGTCCCCACGCTCCATCGCTCGCCCACGAGTGCGGACGAGAGGTCGATCCCCTCTACCGTCAGGTTTTCGCCGAACAGGCCCACGGGCGTGTCGAACGCTTCTTCCCCGCGCCAGAACTCGTAGTCCTCGCGCGAGTAGGCGTACACGGACTTGTCCGGCCCGCCATGCACGGTGCGGTCGGCCTGGTCGTCGCCCGCGAAGTTGACGCCGCGCAGGGCAACGCGTCCCTCCACCGGCGTCTTCCAGATCCCCGTCGTGATCCACCGGCCGCGCCACTCGATCTCGCGGACGGCACCAACGTTCACGGACAGGACGCGCGGATCCGTCATCGACAAAACAGTTTTCGCCGCCGGACCCGGTACGTGAGGCCGGTACGGCGCAGGGGTGGATCAGGAGAGGAACGTCGTCTCGCAGTGATCCGGGCTGTGACGGATGCCGCTGCTGCTCCGTCATCCGGCCGGGAGTCCGCATCAGAGTACATGAACGACTGCGCTCCGCGGAAGGTCTCCGCCGCCCCAACGCGTACCTGTCGAGCGCGGGACCATCGCGGCGTCCGGCCGGGAAAGATCGACAACGTGGTGGTTGTCGCGATCGCTCTGAGGCGCCACCTTCCCTGTGCGACACATCCCTGCCCCGCACCCCCGCCCCACCGTGCCCCGCTCTCCCGTCCCCGTCATCACGCTCGAGCAGGCGATCGGCGCCCAGAACGCGGCGGCGACCCGGGCCCGCCCGCGCGCGCCGCGACGCTGGCTGCGGATCACGGGCATCGCCTGTCTGCTGCTCTGCATCGCCACCGTGATCGGGCTGATGAGGCTGCCTGATCCAGAGATCCCCATCCCCGCACGGATCCCTTCACCCACGGAAACGACGGCGACGGTGACGGCGGGCGCGCGCTACCGGGCCGGAGGGCTGCGCCGCTTTCTGCTGGGCGATGGATACCGCGAGCTGTGGGCCCAGCCCATCCGCGCCGAAGTGCTGAACCCAAGTACCTTTGCGGGCGGGCTGACGCCCATGCGGCGCGGCGGCGGCAACCAGACGCGCAACCTGCACCTGCGCGGCGCGGATGGCCGGGAGTACGTGTTCCGCTCGCTGGAAAAGGACCAGCGCGGCACGCTGGGATGGCTGGGGCGCAACACGCTGGGCGGAATCCGGCAGGACCAGGTGGGCGCGCTGCACCCCGCCGGGGCGGTGATCGCCTCCGCGCTGCAGGACGCCGCCGGGATCGCGCATCCCGCGCCGCGGCTGGGCGTGCTTCCATCCCACCCGGCGCTGGGCGAGTACGCGGTGGCGTTCGAGGGGCTGCTGGGCTCCATCGAAGAATACCCGCGAGACGGCTACACCGGTGCGTCCGAGGTGTCGGGAACGGAGGACATGCTGGAGGATGTGGAGAAGCACCCGCAGCACGCGGTGGACGCGTCCGCCTACCTTCGCGCCCGGCTGATGGACGTCTACCTGGGCGACTGGGACCGGCACGAGGGCCAGTGGCGATGGGCGCTGCGGGAGACGCCGGACGGCGCGCGGTGGACGGCCATCGCGCGCGACCGCGACTACGCGCTGGCCGACTACCGCGGGGTGATTCCGTGGATCGCGCGCTTGGTGGATCCCAAGATCGTGCGCTTCGACGCCGAATACCGTGACCTGCGCGGGCTGCTGGTGAGCGCGCACGACCTGGATCAGCGGTTTCTCTGCGGCCTCGCGCCCGCCGCGTGGGAGGGCGCCGCCGCGGAGCTCCGGGGCAGGCTCACGGATGCCGCCATCGCCACGGCGGTGCGCGCCGCCCCGGCGGAGTACACCGGGCTGCGCGGCGCATCCATCCAGGCCCTGCTCCGCGCCCGCCGCGACCGCCTTCCCCGGGCCGCCCGCGACTACCGCCGCATCCTGCACGCGAGGAGTTGTGTGCAGTAACTCTGCCGGTATACGGCTAATTAAAACGGACCTCAGGCACTTACCACAGAATCGTCTGTCGACACTTGATGCTCTTGAACCGAGTCCCGAACGAGGGCGGATGGACGAGAGCCGTAGTGTGCTGCAACGAGTCGCGAGGCTGTGTTCCCACGCGCACCGCGGCCGACTCTCTTGAGCAGGTGCTGAACGGGTCGGCGCAACTCGCTCATGAAATGCTTGAAGTCTCCTGGAGGTACAGGTTCGTCCAAGTATATCTGCTCTATCGTCTTTGCGAGATCCATGGCCTGTTCGAGATCCCGCCAAACTTTAGAATGGGGAGGTGGAAGCGATCTGTCTACCCGTTGATCCAAGGCGGACTGGAGATATTTCATTGGCAGCAACTCCTCTGGAGAACTGGTAATGCGTACTTGTGTCCGCATCAATTCAAGCATCTCCTCCAACATTGCGCCATAGCTTTCCTCAAGTGAGCTTTTGCCGCCTGAGGAACGCCGTTTTGCGGGTTCTCCTCCGAGTTGCGCCCGAAGAGCTTCTAATTCGGTGTTGAGCTGGGGCCACAAAATCTCGAACATCCGATTGAGGCGATCAGCAGGAAGCTGCTATCCCTCCGCCGCAGCGTTGATGCTTTGCAACATCTTCCATACATCGGCCCTCTCGTAGATAGCTGACTGAAATTGTACAATCCGGCCTTTAACATCAGACCGCTTGACGCCAAACAAGAACGGCGTGACAAACGCCTTGTCGACGGCTTTCGAGAGAGCGCCAGCCTCAAAGTTCAGCCACGGAGCTTCGATGTTCTCGGGTGTCACGAACAAGATCCCGTAGGTGGACTCGGCGAGTTCCGCAGCGATGTCGCTGCTCCACCGCGCACCCTTGTCGATGTCCTCCGACGAGACGTATGGCTGAACCGATTGAATAACGAGCGGCAGCCATTCACGAAACGCGAGCGCCACGCCGTGACTGATCGTGCCGGACCAACTGAGGAAGACTTTCATGCTAGCTCCGCAGAGAGAAGGAATTGAGCATTGTCCAATACGGGTTTCCGAAGCCTCACGCGTGCGCAAATAAGCCCTGACGGTGACAAGTCGACTGACCTAGCGCGTGCATGCTTCCAACGCCGCCTTGCTGCCGCCCGCCCGGGCCGCTATTCGATAGGGAATCCCGAATCCGGATCTCCCTGATCG
>NZ_DASVTX010000106.1:0-5836 GCF_036387355.1 Longimicrobium sp. | reverse complement strand
GCGCGCCGCGCGCGCCGCGCGCGTGAGCGGGAAAAGCAGAGAGATGAACGTTGCATCCTGGGCTGCTACGCGTTATCGTAGCGGTTCGGACTCCCCTTGCCTCACCCTACCTTCCGCCTTCCTGGTTCCCATGAAATCCTCCGTCTTCCGGCGGCCAGGCCAGCTGGCCGGCGCCGCCGCCCTGTTGTTCGCCGCGGCGTGCAGCGACAACGGGCCGACCGCCACCGCGACGCCCCCCCGCGTTCCCGACGGCCCGCTCCCCCGCACCACCATCGCGGCGCTGGAGTGCACCGCCTCGCCCGCAGCCGCGAGCGTGGAGTGCGTGGACGTCCCGCTCGCGGGCGTGGGATCGCCGGAGGGGCCGCACCGTGACCTGCGCACCCTGGGCGGGCAGGGCACCTACATTCGCCTGACCTCGTCGGGCGTGGCGTACAACACCGGCACGGGCGTGTTCAGCTTCAACACGACCGTGCAGAACCTGATCAACAACACGCTGGCGACGCAGGACGGCGCCACGCGCCACGACAACGGCGTCCAGGTGTTCTTTCACACCGGCCCCACCGTCACCGGCGGCACCGGAACGGCGTCGGTGCTCAACGCCACGGGAGAGGGCTCCTTTACCTCCGAGAACCAGCCCTACTTTCAGTACGGCGGCAAGATCGGCGGCACGGACATGGCTGAGCTGGGCGCCGACGGAATGCTCTCCACCGGCGAGGTGTCCAGCGCCAAGAACTGGCAGCTGAGCGTGCCCGGCACGGCCACGTCGGTGGCGTTCACCATGTACGTGAGCACGCAGACCGCGCCGGGGCCGGTGGTGAGCGCCGCGCCCCAGGTGACGGCCATTTCGCCCTCCACGCTGGTTCCCGGGCAGTCCGCCACCCTCACCGGCATCAACTTCAGCGCGACTCCGGCCAACAACGCGGTCACCATCGGCGGGCGCGCGGCCGCCGTGACCGCCGCGACCGCGGGGTCGCTCACCGTCACCGTGCCGTGCACGGCCTCGGGCTCCCGGGCGGTAAACGTAACCACGTCCGGAATGAAGGGCGCCGACTTCAACCACCCGCTGCAGGTGACGCAGCGCACGGTGGGAATTGGTGAAGCGCTGGTGCTCACCAGTTCGGCGGATTCGTACTGCAACGAGCTGCCGGCCACCAACGCGGCCAGCCGCTACATCGTGTCAGTGTTCAGCGCCAGCACGTCGCCCGCAAGCAACAGCCCCATGCAGTTTTCGGCGGACGGGGTGGGCGGAAGCCCGGCGCTCGAGGCGCTGCAGGCCGCTCCCCCGGCCGGCCCGGACCACGTGGTGGGCGGGCCCGTGCTTTCCATCAGCGACTACGGCGCGCTCGCGCAGCAGCAGATCGCCGACGCACGCCACGCGGACCTGCTGGAAAAGAACCGGGCGGCCTACCAGCAGGGCCAGGCGGAATTTCCCCGCGGACGCGTGCGGCCCGGGATGTCGGTGAACCGTGACGTGGTGTACGGCGATCCGCCGGCCACGCGCCAGTTCCGGGTCTCCAACATCTCCCCCCCGGCGGGACAGACGATCTGCAGCAGCTTCTACGTCGTGAACGCCACACGCGTGTACTACAACGGCAAGCTGGCGATCTACGAGGACGACGCCACCCCGGCCGGGCTGCGCGCCTCCGACAATGCATCCATGGCTGCGTACTATCAGCAGATCGGCGACCAGTTCAACGCCGACATGGAGCCAATCGTCCGCAACAACTTCGGCGATATCCTGCGCCGGGACGCGGTAACGGACAACAACGGGATCGAGATCGCCCTCTTCACCCCGCGCATCAACAACTCGTTCAGCGGGGTGGCGGGCTTCGTGGTGAGCTGTGACCAGTTCCCGAACAACGACACCACCACCACGCCGCGCGCCCCGGGAGGGCCTTACACCGGCCTCAACTCCGCGGGTGGTACGGCCAGCTTCGGCGCGTCCAACTTCGGCGAGTTCTTCTACGCGTACCAGCCCACCATCAACGGCGCGGGCTTCAACACGACGGGCACGCCCGATTACTGGTACCGCACCATCCGCAGCACCTTCATCCACGAGAGCAAGCACGTGGCCTCGCAGGCGGCCCGCGTAGCGAACAACGCGCCGGCCTATGAGGAGAGCTGGCTGGAGGAGGGCACCGCGCGCCACGCCGAAGAGATGTGGATGCGACAGGCAGTGGACAACCAGGGGTGGAAGAGCAACATCCCCTACGGCAGCGCGGCCAACCCCATCAACGTGTACTGCGACCTGCGCCCCACCGCGGCCGAGTGCATCGCGAACCCGCGTCGTCCGTCGGTGAACATGCTGCGCCATTTCCAGCCGATGTACACCGAAATGTTCGGCACGAACGCGCGCCTGCTGTCGCCGTTCGGGGCCACCAGCAGCGACACGCAGAATTTCTGGTACGCGATCTCCTGGTCGCTGGTGCGCTACTCGCTGGACCGCTACGGCTCTTCGGACGCGGCATTCCTGGGCGCTCTGACGCAGAGCACCACCTCTGGCGTGACCAACCTGGCGGGCCGGGCGGGCGTGCCGATCGACCGCCTCCTGGGCGGCTGGGCACTGTCGCTGGCCGCGGATGACCACCCGCTTCTGGCCGGACCCCCGAGCGCCGACATCCAGTTCCCGACGTGGAACCTGCGCAGCATCTACGCCGGGCTCAACACCGACCCGAACGCCAGCGGGTTCACCCTGGCCTACCCGCTGGTTCCGGCACAGTTCGCTTTCGGCAGCTTCACGCCCTCGGCGATCACCACGCTGCGCGGCGGCGGTGCATTGTGGTACGAGATCTCGGGGACGCAGACGGCGGCGCAGCTGCTGCGCCTCGAAACGGCGGGCGGGCTTCCGAGTTCGTCGCTGCGCATCGCCGTCACGCGCATTCAGTAAGCGTGAAAGCGGTCCTCCTCGTCCCCTGCGCCGTTGCCCTGCTTGGGTGCGCGCGGGGGGCTCCCGCCCCGAACGCCGGCCTTGGCCGCGTCCCCGCCGACTCGCTGCGCGGGATGGTGGCCGTCGTCGGCTCCGAGCCGGGAACGTGGGTGGTGCTGCAGACGGAGAGCGGCGCGCGCGCCACCACGCTGGCGGGAGCTTCCGGCCCGCTGCGTGGTGTGACGGGGTTCGAAGTGGTGGTGTGGGGCGCGGCCGAACGCCCCGGCGTCTTTCGCGTGGACCGGTTCGCGGTCCGCGCGGTGGACGGCCAGCCGGCGCTGGATGGAACCGTTCGCCGCGCCGGTTCCGGCTGGACGCTGCAGCCGGCGGACGGGCCCGCCGTTCCGCTCCCCAGCCTGCAGGACGTGCGGGAAGGCGCGCGCATCTGGCTGGTGCGCGCCCCGGACGGCCGGGTGACCGGCCACGGCGTCATTTCCGCGCCATAGCAGATCCGCTTCTCCGCTGGACGAAGAAAAGGCGGCGCCCCGTGGGATCGGGGGCGCCGCCTTCGTTTTGTTGATGGGGAGCCGCGGATCAGGGCACGGACGCCGCGGTCTCCGACGACTCGGCGCCGTGCCCGTGGATCACGTCCGCCAGCTCCGAGCGGCCCCGGACCGCCCACTGCGCCATGGCCCGCCCGCACAGCGCGCCCATGACGTTGCCGGTTCCGCTGTACCCGCCGGCCGCCCACACGCGGGGACGGACCTCTTCCAGCACCGGCATTCCGTCCGGCGTGTACCCCACCGGCGCCGCCCAGCGGTGCGTGATGGGCGCCTGCACGCCGATGCGCCCGCGCAGAAACGCTTCCAGCCGCTGCTGCACCGGGCCGCCCGGCGTGCTCTCCACCGTCCACTCCCCCGCCCCGCCCCCGTCGCGGAACCCGCCCAGGGCGATGCGCCCGTCCTCCAGCTGCTGCCAGTACTCGAACCCCCAGCGCGCGTACACCGGCCGGGGGACGCACACCTCGCCGGTCGGCGCCGTGGCCAGCATCTGCAGGCGCGCCGTCCGCACCCGGCCGCAGAGTTCGGGGAGCACCTGCTCCAGCCCCCCGTCCACCGCCACCAGCACGGCGCCGCACCGGATGCGGCCGCCGGGCGTGCGCACCTCGTTTCCCGCGATCCGCAGCGCGGGCGTGTGCTCGTACAGCCGCGCCCCCGCGTCCGCCGCGCGCCGGGCCAGCGTGCGGCACCGGCGCAGCGGCTGAAAGGCGCAGTCGGTGGGAATGAGCAGGCCGTCGCCCTCCGGCCCGGAGTACGCCTCGGCGGGAAGGCCGTGGGCGCGCATGGCGGCGAGCTGACGCGCGCAATCCAGCCGCTCCTCGTCGTCGTCCGCCACCCGCAGCGAGCCCGTACGGCGCACCGCCTCCGGCGATTCCGCGGCGATCCGGTCCACCTCGTCCATCGTGAGCCGGTACAGCTCCCACGCCCGCTCGCGCCCCAGCCTGCTCACCGCGTCGTGGTAGAAGTGGTACGTCCCGGCGAGCAGAAATCCGCCGTTGCGCCCCGCCGCTCCGCCCGCCACCGAGCCGGCGTCGATCCCCACCACGCTCACCCCCAGCCCCAGCAGTTCGCCCACGGCCGAGAGCCCCGACCCGCCCAGCCCCACGACGCACACGTCGGCCTTCACACTGTCCGCGAGCGGCGGAAGGGGGGTCCACGGCGCGTCGTTCCACACCGGCACGTTGGCGGGCGCGGGGGCGATCCGGAGGTTCGGGAGATGGAAGGTAGCCACGAGTACGGTAGAACGGGGGAGAAAGAACGGGGGTCAGCCGCGCGTGCCGGCTTCCTTTTCGGCGCGGGGGGCGGCGGCCACGCGGTTGCGGCCCAGCTCCTTGGCGCGGTACAGCGCGGCGTCGGCCTGGGCCAGCACTTCGCCGGGGGAGGTGGTGCAGTCCGGCACGCAGGCCACGCCCAGCGAGGCGGTGACGGAAAGGGGGCGGCCGTTCCAGTTCACGCTGCGCGACTCCAGCGCGCGGCGAATGCGCTCCGCCGCCTCCGTGGCCTGCCGCAGCGTGGTCTCGGGAAGCAGGACGACGAACTCCTCGCCGCCCAGCCGCGCGGGAAGGTCCACGTCGCGCACCGTCGCCTTCAGCAGGTCCGCCACGTGGCGCAGAACGCGGTCGCCCGCCTCGTGCCCCCACGTGTCGTTGAACTTCTTGAAGAAGTCCACGTCGATGGCGATCAGGCTGAACGGCCGCGCGTACCGGTCAAAGTAGCCGGAGAGCGCCGTGAGCCGCTGGTCGAACGCGCTGCGGTTGGGCAGCTCCGTCAGCGGATCGGTGGACGCGCGGTGGTCCAGCGCCTCGAACCGCCGCGCGCTCCGCATCGGCAGCGGCGCCACCGAGCAGAGGGAGTGCAGGATCTCTCGCTCCCGCTCGCCAAAGCGTCCCGGCTCCGGGTGCCACGCCGCCACCGCGCCGATGGCGCGCCCGTCCACCATCAGCGGCAGCACCACGGCGGAGCGCGGCGCGCGCTCCCACTTTTCGCCCGGGGCCAGCAGCGGCAGCTTGTCGCGCTCCCGCCGCAGGTCGGCGTACGCGAGGTCCACCCCGTGCTTTACGGCCAGCGCCACGCGCGACTCGCCCTCGCCGAACGCCTCCGCGGCCATGGGCATGGGGTCGCCGCTGGCGTGCAGCACCTTGCCGCGCCCGCTGTCGTCCGTCACCAGCATCACCGCCGCGCCCGCCGCCCCGGTGCCCTGGCGTACGACGGTGCACAGCTCGCCGGCGAACTTGCCCATCTCCAGCTCGCCGGGAAGCACCCGCACGGCGTCCGCCATGGCGCGCATCCCCGCCTCGGCGCGGTGGATGGACGAGCGGCCGCGCAGCAGCCCCAGCACCGTGGCCAGGTGCTGCCCGCCGCGGACGGCGGCGCTCTCCGCGCCTGGAGGCACCATTCCCGGATACGCCAG
>NZ_DASVTX010000105.1:0-2454 GCF_036387355.1 Longimicrobium sp. | reverse complement strand
CCGCCGCGTGCAGGTGAAGTCTCCCCGTCTGTTTGGGGAGACTTTCCGCCGTTGTTGCGGCGACTTCAGTCGCTCAGCAGAGCTTGGGTCCGCGGGGCCCCTCCATGTCACGCCGCGGGGAGCGGCGTATCGACCGGGATGCGCGCCTCGAACACGGTGCCGTGCGGACCGGTTTGCGCCAGCGACAGGGTGCCGCCATGCGCCTCCGCGATCCACCGGGCAATGGGGAGCCCCAGCCCGGCGCCGCCCTCCGCACCGGCGGCCCGCGCGCCGCTTCCGCGAAAGAACGGCTCCCACACCCGCTCGCGCGTCCCCTCCGCGATCCCCGGCCCGGTATCCGCCACCCGGAGCACGTACTCTCCGCCCTCGCGGCGCGCGCTCACCTGCACGCGGTCGCCGCGCCGGCCGTGCTTGACCGCGTTCTCCACCAGGTTGCGCAGCATGCGCGAAAGGAGGACGGAATCGCCGTTCAGCGGCAGTTCATCGTCCGTATCCGCATCCAGCGCCACCTCGCGCGTGGCAGCAAGCGCGCGGTGAGCGCGCACCACGTCGGCCACCACCTCGGCCAGGTCAGCGTGCCCCAGCCGCAGCGGATATTCGCCCGCCTCGGCGCGCGACAGCGTCAGCAGGTCATCCACAATGCGCCCCAGGCGCTCCGATTCGCTCCACACCACGCCCAGCGCCTCGCGGTATTCCGACGCGGGACGCTCGCCGCTCAGCGCCAGTTCCGTCTCGGCCCGCACCACGGCCACCGGGGTGCGCAGCTCGTGCGCGGCCTCGGCCATGAAGCGCCGCTGCTGCGTAAACGCCGCCTGCAGCCGGTCCAGCAGGTCGTTCAGCACGCGGGCCAGCGCGCCCAGCTCGTCGCGCGGATTGCCGGCGGGGAGCCGCTCGCCCAGCCGCTCCGCGCCAATGCGGGCCGCCTGCCGCGTCATGGCGCCGATGGGGGCCAGGCTGCGGCGCACCAGCAGCGAGCCCGGGATCACGGCGATCAGCAGCGTGACGCCCACCGCGAACGCCAGCGCCCTGCGCGCGTGATCCCGCAGCAGCTGCTCCTGCCGCGTGGACGCGATGACGGCCAGCACGGCGCCGCGCCGCAGCGGCCGCGCGCCCACCCGCACGGCCGGGTCCCCGGGTCGCAGCCGCATGATGCGCGTGGGCGCAACCTCCGACCGCATCCGCTCCATCTCTGCCCGCGAGAACGGGGGCATCCGGGCGGAATCGCCGTCGTCCACCCCCGGCCTCACGCGCCGCCCCGCGCTGTCGCGCCCCATCCTTTCGCGCCGCACCCGGCCGTCCCGCGCTGCGTCGTCGTCCCGCGGATCCGGCGGAAGGTGCCCGGCCTCGGGCGGAGCCGGCTCGGCGTCCGCATCCGGCTGCATGGAGCGGGGAGGCGCCGCCGCGCCGGGGTGCGGGGGAGGATGGTGGATGAGCGGGAGGGAAGCGAGCGCGGGGATGGCGGCGAATGCTTCCCGCGCCACCGGTGGCCCGAAGGGCGGCGGCTCCGAGGCGGCGATCACGCGGCCGTCCGCGGCGTACAGCACCACGCGCCGGTCCGGCGCGTGAAAGCGGCGCACGGCCGCGGGCAGCCCGCGCTCGCCGCGCCCCCCGCTGGCCAGCACGGTGCCGGCAGTCTCAAACAGCGATGCGGTGGAGCGCGCCACCGTCATTCGGTCCAGCAGCGTGTAGGTGGCGACGGCCATCGCGACCAGCGCGACGGCCAGAATGGCCGCGTACCACACCGTCAGCCGCAGCCGGATGCTGTCAATCCCCATCGCCATCGGCCTCCCGGGAGAGCACGTACCCCGCGCCGCGCCGCGTGTGGATGAGCGGCGGCGCCCCCTCCGCATCCACCTTGCGGCGCAGGCGGTTGATGTACACCTCGATCAGGTTGGATGCCGGATCGTACCGCTCGTCCCACACCTTGTCGCTGATCTCCGCGCGCCCCACCACCCTGCCCTCGTTGCGCACCAGGTACTCCAGCAACGCATACTCCTTTGCCGTCAGCGGAATGGCGCGCCCGCCCCGCGCCGCCTTCTGCGCGTTGCCGTCCAGCTCCAGGTCCGCCACGCGCAGCACGTCCGGCACAAGGCTCTCGCCGCGGCGCAGCAGCGCGCGCAGGCGGGCGCGCAGCTCGCCCAGGGCAAAGGGCTTGATGAGGTAGTCGTCCGCACCTAGCTCCAGGCCGTGGATGCGGTCTTCCACGCCGTCGCGGGCGGTCAGAATGAGCACGCGCGCGGCGTTGCCCCGTTCGCGCAGGCGGCGCAGCACCTCGAACCCGTCCGGCTCGGGGATGCCGATGTCCAGCACGATGGCGTCGTACGGATTGACGTTGGCCAGAAACAGGGCGTCCTTGCCCGCGGACGCCACGTCCACGGCGAACGCGCTTTCACGCAGGTACCGCTCTACCGCGCTCGCCAGGCGGGCCTCGTCTTCCACCAGCAGACTGCGCAT
>NZ_DASVTX010000104.1:0-2901 GCF_036387355.1 Longimicrobium sp. | reverse complement strand
ACGGCGTCATCCACGGATGCGGCGCCCGGTGCGGTCGCCACGGCGTTGTCGGCGGATGCGACGGCGTCGAGGGCGGACGGCGCGCGCGCGGTGGAGGCGGACGCCGCGGCGGGGAGGATGGGCACCTCCCACGCGGGGATCAGGACGGAAAAGACCGGGAGCGCGAGCACGCACACCACGCCGACGCACCACACCATGTGCCGCACGGCCGCGGAGGCGCGCCACAGCAGGGTGGATGCGGCGGCGGTGAGGGCCAGGATGAGCGTGGCCTTGAGGGCGAGCTGGGCCAGCACCGCCAGCCACTCGGCGAGCGGAAGGGAGGTGATGGCGTTCATCGTCCCTGCTCCCGGGCCTGGGCGATCAGTTGGGAAAGAGCATCCAGCTCATCGTCCGAAGGCGGCTCTTCCGTGGTTTCCAGCAGCGAGGCCATGGCGGCCGACACGGAGCCGGCGAAGAAGGTGCGCACCACGTGCTTCATGGCCGATTCGCGCATGTCGTCCTGCGCCACGGTGGGGAAGTAGACGTGGCGGATGCCGTCCTGCGCGTGGCTCAGGTGGCCCTTGTCTTCCAGCAGGCGCAGCATGCCGCGCACGGCGGAGTAGCTGGGCGGGTCGGCGAGCGCCGCGCGGACTTCCGAGGCGCTGGCGCGGCCCAGACGATAGACCACTTCCATGATCTGCCGCTCGCGCCGGCCCAGGTCCAGAGGGGGAGTGCCTGCCATGACCGAAAGCTCCGGGTGAGGAACACCATCCAACGTGCTAATGCACTGACAGGTGTCAGTGTACTAGCACCTCTTCACGAAGTCAACACTCTTGATTGCCCTCGACAGAAAACCTGAACCCGCCGCATGGAGCGCCGAGGTGGGCGGCAGGATACCAGTGTTGCGGAGGTGCCACCGCGGCGGCGAGGGGGCGCGGGCAGCGTGGGCGACGCGGGCCGCACGAACTGGCGTCAGGCGCACCGGACCTGTCACATCCGCCGCATCGGGATTCCTCACCCGGCTCGGACTTCGGGTGTCATTCTGAGCGAGGCGCCTCGCCGTACCGTCCGTCGCACCAGACTCTGGCGCCGACCGAAGAATCCCGCGCCACCACATCCCATGCACGCCCGGTTGCGCGCCGCGCTCGGACGCTGCAGGCGCCGCGGGAGAGACTGGAGCACGCCACGCCGGCCCGCGTCTCGGCGGAAGTTTCGGTCCGGGATTCTTCAGTCGCGCAGGAACACGGTGCCGGGGAAAGCGCGGCGCACGCTCCTTCGGAATGACGCCCCGGCGCCGAGGTGGGCGGCAGGACACCAGTGCAGCGGAGGTGCCGCGCGGGGAGGCACGGGAGACGCGGGAGGCGCGTGCTGCAATCAGGCGCACCGGACCTGTCACGTCAGCCGCACGGGCATTTCTCCCCGGGCTCGGACTTCGGGTGTCATTCTGAGCGAGGCGCCTCGCGGCACCGTCCGCCACGCCAGACTCTGGCGCCGACCGAAGAATCCCGCGCCACAGGTCCGCTGCACGCCCCGCTGCGCGCCGTGCTCGGACGCTGCGGGTGCCGCGAGAGGGGCTGGAGCACGCCACGCCGGCCCGCGGCGCGGCGGACGTTTCGGTCCGGGATTCTTCAGTCGCGCAGGAACGCGGTGCCGGGGAAAGCACGGCGCACGCTCCTTCAGAATGACGCCCCGGCGCCGAGGTGGGCGGCAGGACACCAGTGCAGCGGAGGTGCCGCGCGGGGAGGCACGGGAGACGCGGGAGGCGCGTGCTGCCATCAGGCGCACCGATTCATCACGTCAGCCGCACCGGCATTTCTCCCCGGGCTCGGACTTCGGGTGTCATTCTGAGCGAGGGCCGCGCCGCACCGTCCGTCGCACCAGACTCTGGCGCCGACCGAAGAATCCCGCGCCACAGCGTCCGCTGCACGCCCGGCTGCGCGCCGTGCTCGGACGCTGCGGGGTGCGGCGGGAGAGGCTGGAGCACGCCGCGCCGGCCCGCGTCTCGGCGGCTGCTTCGGTCCGGGATTCTTCAGTCGCGCATGAACGCGGCACGGGAGAAAGCGCGGCGCACGCTCCTTCAGAATGACGCCCCGGCGCCGACGTGGGCGGCAGGACACCGGTGGCGCGGAGGTGCCGCCGCAGGCGGCTTGGGCGGGGCGAGCGGCGTATATGGCATCAGGCGCGCGGATGCGTCACATCGCCGCACCGGGACCCCCCACCCGACTCGGACTTTGAGCGTCATTCTGAGCGAGGCGCCTCGCCGGCACCGTCCGTCACACCAGACTCTGGCGCCGACCGAAGAATCCCGCGCCACAGCGTCCGCTGCACGCCCGTCTGCGCGCCGTGCTCGGACGGTGCGGGTGCGGCGGGAGAGGCTGGGGCACGCCGCGCCGGCCCGCGTCTCGGCGGCTGCTTCGGTCCGGGATTCTTCAGTCGCGCAGGAATACGGTGCCGGGGAAAGCACGGCGCACGCTCCTTCAGAATGACGCCTCAGCGCCGAGGTGGGCGGCAGGACACCGGTGACGCGGACGGCGTGGGGGCGGCGCCAACGAACTTCCTCGGAGCCGTATCAGAGGTTTCTCTGTTGGGATGCATGACGACGCGACGAAGCCCCGCCGGACGCGCCGGACGGGGCTTCGGATCGATGCGGAGGATGCGCCTCAGTCCGCGGCGGTGCGCTCGGCGGCGGACTGGCGGATGAACTGCAGTTCGTACAGCCGCGCGTACAGCCCGCCGCGGCGCAGAAGCTCGGCGTGCGTGCCGCGCTCGCGGATCTCGCCCGCGTGCAGCACCAGGATCTGGTGCGCGCTCACCACCGTCGACAGCCGGTGCGCGATCACCAGCGACGTGCGCCCGCGCATCAGCTCGTCCAGCGCTTCCTGGATCTGCGCCTCCAGCTCCGAATCCACCGAACTGGTCGCC
>NZ_DASVTX010000103.1:0-3102 GCF_036387355.1 Longimicrobium sp. | reverse complement strand
CTGGACGACGTGGTGGAGGGCGCGCTCCGCGAAGCCGGCGTGGGGATCGAGGACGTGGACGTCGTCGGCGTCACGGCGGGGCCGGGGCTGATCGGCGCGCTGCTGGTCGGCGTGTCGTGGGGCAAGGCGGCCGCGTTCGCGGCGGGAAAGCCCGTCGTCGGCGTGCACCACATGGAGGGGCACCTGTTCGCCACGCACCTGGAGCATCCCGGCGCCGAGCCTCCGTTCGTGGGGCTGCTCGTTTCCGGCGGGCACACCATGCTGCTCTGGGTGCCGGCGTGGGGCGAGTACCGCCTGCTGGGCGCCACGCGCGACGACGCGGCGGGCGAGGCGTTCGACAAGGCGGCCAAGATCCTGGGGCTGGGCTACCCCGGCGGTCCGTCCATCCAGCGCGCCGCGGCGGAGGGCGACCCCAGGCGCCACCCCCTGCCGCGCCCGCTGCTGAACCGGGGGGAAAAGCCGGGGGACCGCGAGTACTACGACATGTCGTTCAGCGGGCTCAAGAACGCGCTGCGGCTGCTGGCGCGAGACTTGGAAGCCCGAGGGACGCTGGCGGAAGAGGTGCCGCACGTGGCCGCCTCCTTTCAGGCCGCGGCCGTGGACGTGCTGACGGCCAAGACCATGCGGGCGGTACGGGAGATGAACTGCCCGCGCGTGGTGCTGGGCGGCGGGGTGGCGAACAGCCGCGCGCTGCGGGAGGCGCTGCAGCGCAAGCTGGGTTCGCGCGGCGAGTTGTACGCGCCCTCCCCCCGGCTGTCGACCGACAACGCGGCCATGATCGCGCGCGCGGCGCTCTTTCGCTGGCGGCGCGGCGAGGCGGCGGGGCTGGAGCTGAACGCCCGCGCGGACCTTCCCTTTCCCGGGCTGGCGCGGTGACGCGCGCGGCTGGCACGAGGGTGGCGGAACGTACGGGTGAGCGCGGCCGGGCGGCCGCGGATTCCCATGCACCCCGGCGGCGGGCTTGATCTCCCTTCTCCACGTTTCGGACCTGCACTTCGGCCCGCCCTACCACGAAGGGGTGGGGCGCGCCCTGCAGGGGTTTGCGCACCGGCTCAAGCCGGACTGCATCGTCGCGTCGGGCGACTTTACGCAGCGCGCGAAGGCGGAGCAGTTCGCGGCCGCGCGGGCGTTCCTGGACGAGTTTCCCCCCGTGCCCCTGGTGGTGACGCCGGGGAACCACGACGTGCCACTGCTGCGCGTGGCGGAGCGGGTGCTGGATCCGTACAAGCACTACCGGCGGTACATCCACCAAGAACTGGACACCGTCACCGACATCCCCGGCGCGCGCATCGTGGCGCTCAACAGCACGGCGCCGCTCAAGGCCACGGTCAACGGGCGCATCCACCGCTGGCAGATCGAGTACGCGCGCGAGGCGTTCGCGGCGGTCACGGATCCCAAGACGCTGCGCATCATCGTGGCGCACCACCACTTTGCGCCGCCGCCGGACTTTGAGAGCGCGGACCCCATGCCCGACGCGCGCCGGGCGCTGGACGCGTTCACGGAAATGCGGGTGGACCTGATCCTGGGCGGGCACCTGCACCGCGCCTATATCGGCAACTCGCTGGACGTGTACGCCGGCGCGGACCGCGAGCACGGCATCGTGATCGCGCAGAGCGGCACCAGCACCTCGCGCCGCGGGCGGGCGCGCGAGCGGGAAAAGAACTCGCTGAACGTGCTGCGCCTGACCCCGCAGGGCATCCGGGTGACGCACTACATGTACTTTGAGGACGCGGGCGACTTCGTCCCCACCAGCCGGCACATCTTCTTTCGCCGCGGCAGGCCGCCGCTGGAAGGGGCCGGCGAGGATGGGGCCATCTGGATGGACGAAAGCCGGGGGTGAACGATGGAGTATGAACGCGGAACGCTGTCGCGCGGCGGGGAACTGAAGGCCGTGGGGATGGCGGGCGCCGCCGCCGTGGGGGTGGCGGTGGCGGTGTGGTACGTGTCGCGCCTGTGGCTGCAGCGCGAGCGGGTGGACGAGGCGCCGGGCGCCGCGCCCGTGCGGGGGGCGTAGCCGGTGGCGCGTTCGCGGACCGTCCGCCTGGTTTCGTGGGGGCTCGGGGGCCTGCTGCTGGGCATCGGGCTGGCCGTGCTCGCGCTCAACATCGTGGCGCGCGCCCCGCGCGGCCACAAGTTCGTGCTGGACCGCACGCTGGACGCGCTGGGCAAGAACGTGGACGGCGGCCGGCTCATCGTGGCCCGCATCAACGGCAACCTCTTTGAGGGCGCCAAGGTGTACGGGCTGCGGCTGCAGGACAACCAGGGCCGCGCCTTTGTGGTGGCCGACAGCGCGTACCTGGACTACGACGTCCGCACGCTGCTCTCGCCCCGCATTCACATCACCCGCGCCACGCTGTACAACCCGGAGATCTACGTCTTCAAGCTCCCCGGTGACACGCTCTGGAACTACCAGGCGATCTTTGCCGACACCAGCAGCGTAAAGCGCGCGCCGGGGGTGGAACGGGCCACCCTGCTGGACACCATCCGCGTGGTGAACGGGCTGGTGCGGGTGCAGCTTCCCTGGCGGCCCGACAGCACCCTTTCGCGCCGGGCGCAGCGCGCGGAGATCCGGGACGCGCTCTCGAATTCGTCGCAGATCCTGGTGGATTCCGTCCGCGGCGGCTTCATCAGGACGATGAACTTCACGGCGATGAACGGCCGGCTGTCGCGCGTGCGCTTTTCACCGGGCACGCGGACGGGGTCGCGCATTCACGTGGACTCGCTGCGCACGGAGGCGCAGATCTACCGCCGGCCGGCGCACCTGGTGCACGGCGAGGCGGTGGTGGCGCTGCTCAAGGCGCACATCGAGCTGGACGCGCCCGTCGTGCGGCTGCGCAGGTCGGTGCTTTCCGTTTCGGGGGTGGTGCGGACGGACAGCTTTCCGGAGTGGTTCCCGGAAGCGCAGGCGCCCATGTACGACCTGGCCTTCCGCGGCGACTCGCTGGACTTCGAGGACCTGCAGTGGCTGTATCCGCGCTTTCCCGGTACGGCCACGGGCGGGCTTTCGCTGCGCATCGAGTCGCGGCCCGGAGGGACGATGTTCCTGGCGCGCGACACGGACGTGCGCGCGCCGGGCACGCGGCTGCGCGGCAGCTTCGGCAT
>NZ_DASVTX010000102.1:0-12648 GCF_036387355.1 Longimicrobium sp. | reverse complement strand
ACGACGTCCACCTGCCGCACCTGGCCGTCGCGGCGGACGGAAAGCCGCACCCGATCGCCCGGGTCGATGGCGGTGTAGCGGCGCCCGCCCTCTTCCGTGGTGATCAGCGCCCCGCCCACGGCCACTAGCGCGTCGCCGTTGCGAAGCTGCCCGTTCGCCGGGCCGTCCGCGCGCACTCCGCCAATGCGCGGCTCGCCGCCGTCAAAGCGCATCTGCATGCGCCGCGGGTCGGTGGCGTCCATCCGAAAGCTGCACCCCGCGCACGACAGGTTGTCGAAGCCCAGGTCCGCCACCACCATCTCGTCCGGGCCGCAGCGGCCGGCCTGCGCCATCGCCGGAGCGGCGGCCAGAAGGGCGGCCACCACCTGCGCCCGTGTCGTCCAGTTCGTCATTCTCATCATCCGCTCCCTCGCGGCTCGTTGTGCGTTCAGAACCACAGGACCTGCTGGTGCGCCCGGTGCGCCGCCGCCGTGTCCTGCCGGGGATTGCTCGCCATCACCGCGCCCGCCACCGCGTCGTTGGGGGCGATGCGCACCATCTGCCCTGCGGCCGCGCGGAACAGGTGGGTAGCCACCTCGCGCCCCTGCGGGTCCGCCGCGCCGGCGCTGTCACGCGCCGCAAGCTGGTGCAGCGCCTGGATGTACGCCGTCCCGGTCTGCTGCACCAGCAGCGCCGTCTGCTGGTCGTTGCGGGCCTGCACGGCGCTCACCACCTGGGCCGTGGTGCGTCCCCCCATCCACTGCCCCACGGCGACGCCGCTGGCGAACAGCGCCACCGAAGCCGCCACCGCGCCGCCCAGCCACGCCATGGGCAGCCGGCGGATGCCGCGGGGGGGCGCGGCCTGCACCAGCCCGGATTCGCGAAGGGCGCGCACCGTGCGCTCTTCCAGCAGGCGTCCCGGCTGGCGTTCGCGCGGCAGGCCGCGAAGGGCCTGCCGGAGCGCGGGGGGGAGTTCGTCGTCGTGCGGATCAGGCGTGTTCATGGGCTTCCTGCGTGTGGGGCTCCAGCAAGCGCCGGAGCGCCCTGCGTGCATGGGACAACTGGCTCTTGGAGGTGCCAGGCGCGATGCCCAGCCGCTCCGCGATCTCGTCGTGCGTGTAGCCCTCGACGTCGTACAGCACCAGCACCGTGCGGTAGCCGGTGGGCAGCAGGGCCAGCGCCCGCTCGATGTCGATGCGGTCGCCGTCCGCGGCCGGGGGGCGGGACGGCTCCGGCGTGTCCGCCTCCATGGGCAGCTCCCACCGGCCCTGCCGGCGCAGCAGGCTGCGAGCAACGTTCAGCCCGATTCCCGTGAGCCACGTGCCGAACGCGGCCTCCCAGCGAAAGGTGGCCAGCGCCGAGGTGGCGCGGATCCACGTTTCCTGCACCACGTCTTCGGCGTCGTGCTCCGCGCCGCCCACAATGCGCAGCACGAACTGGAATAGCCGCGGCGTGTGCCGGGTGTAGAGTTCGCGAAAGGCGTCTTCATCTCCGCGAAGGAGAAGGGCCTGCGCGAGCGACTGGTCGGATACCGCCGGGGCTTCGGCTCTCATGGTGCAACTGAGTGGCGCCGCGACGGCGGATGGTTGCATGGACTCACCGTCTGCCGTCGCGTCATCATGGCCAGGGACGGAGCAAGTGGATGCACAGCAAAGGGATGCGGGTGATGAACGGATTTTGGTGGATCGCGGTCCGCGCCGTCCGGCCCGTGCCGGCGATGATGACGGACCTCGTGAGGCACACGGGAGGTTTCTGATGATCAACTGCGCGCGGCGGATCGCGGGACCGCGGATGATGAACAACGCGCGGCGGATCGCGACGCCGATTCTCCGGGACGATGCGCGGCGGATCGCGCGGCCGATGATGATGGGCGGGTGGCGACTGGCGGCACCGCTGGCGATCAGCGGATGGCTGGCCGCGTGCGCCGCGCCCGTGCCGCCGCCGCAGCCCGCGCCGGAGCCCGTGGCGCAGGCGCCCGCCACGCCTCCACGCCTGCCGCAGACGCCCGTGCGGGAGGAGCCCGCGCCAGCTGCCGTGCTGCGCGCCCTGGGCTCCGAGCGTCTGGACGACCGCACGCTGTCCGCGCTGGGGCTGAGCGGGCGGGAGAAGGCGAACGGGCCGGATTACCGGTTGCGGGAATCCGTTCCGCGGAATCTTGCGTCCAGCGTGCCGCGGACGCTTGACGGGCTGCAGCTGTTCATCGCCGACCCGGCGGAGGGCGGATGGGTGGCGTTCTACCGCGATCCGCTGAGCGCGGGCGAACTGGGGCGCAACGCGCGCTTCCGGGCCGTGCTGTATGGGGCGGATGGAGGGCGCCGGTGGGACCTGCCGCTGAACCCGCTGCTTTCCCGCGCGGACCACCTGGAGATCCAGGACATCCGCTATGCGGACGGGCGGCTCTACTTCAATGAAGCGTGCCAGTCGTACTCGCGCGAGGCGGGCGGCGCGTGTTCGGCGCTGGTGCGGGTGGATCCCGTGCGGCGCGTGGTGGAGTGGCGCACGGGCCCGCTGACGTCCAACAACGTGTTCCTGGTGCGCGGCCCGTACATCATCGCCGGCTACGGCTTCACCGCCGAGCCGGACGCGCTGGTTCTGATCGACAGGTTGACGGGCCGCGTGCTGGACCGCAAGCGGCTGGACAGCGCGCACTCGTACCTGGAGTTCGCAGGCGACGACCTCGTCGTCATCACCACCGACCGCGTCCACCGCTTCCGCATCGAATCACCCTGATGCGCGTGAGATGTCGCACCGGTGACCCCAAGCGAGCCGTGATCCCCACGAGTTGCGCGGCTTTGGCGTAAGATGAATGGAATCAGCGCTTTATGCTTGCCTGCACCGGTGCGCAGCATTACGGTGCGGCGATGGCGCCTTCGTGCGCTAGTTTGGCCCACGCCTCGTCGCCTCGCAGCAGGCTTTTGCGTTGGCCTACCTTTCAGCTATCATCTACGGGAATGAAAGTCCGCGAGTTGATCTGGCTTTTGGAACAGGATGGGTGGTGGCTTGATCGGACGCGCGGGAGCCACCGGCAATTCCGGCACTCGCGCAAGTCTGGAACGGTGACGGTGGCCGGCAAGGAAAGCGTAGAGATGCCAATCGGGACTCTGAACAGTGTTCTCAAGCAGGCAGGGCTGAAATGACCTTGGAATACGCGATCGTGATCGAACCGAGTTCCAACGGGTTCGGCGCATACGTCCCGGATCTTCCCGGGTGCGTGGCGGTGGGCGAGTCCCAGGACGAGGTGCGCGCGCTGATTCGGGAGGCGATCGGATTTCATCTGGAAGCGTTGCGGGAGGACGGGCAGGCGGCCCCAGTCCCCGTCTCGCGGGTCGACTACATCCGGGTCGCTCAAGCCGCATGACGCAGTGGGGCCGGACGCGTCCCCGCAGTTCCCTCGCCAAACCTCAGCTCCCCCCGCGTCCTTCACGTGAACCGCGGTTGAGAGGGCCAGCAGAACGAACGAGCCCCGGCCGGAGACGCATCTCCGGGCCGGGGCTCGTTTTCATCGGAACCGCCGTTATCAAAAGTTCGACACGTTCGCTTTGATAACGCGATCCGCTATCAAGAATTCGCCGCCCACCTCAGACCGTTCACTGACCTGGATCAAAGGCTCGGGAACTTGGCCTTAATCTCGTTCACCAGTTCGATGTAGCCGGGGCGCGTGCGGATATCCGGGTGCCACGCCAGGTCGCGCTCCAGCAGGTCGATCTCTTCCTTGATGCGCGCGCCCGGCACGATGTTGCCCGCCGCGTCGCGGTCGCGTCCCATCAGCCAGATGGTGTCGCACACGGCCACTGCGGCAGAGACGTCGTGCGTCACCAGGATGAGCGTGTTGTGCTCGTGCGTCAGGCTCACCTCCTGGATGAGCCGCTGCACGTTCTCCTGCTGAACCACGTCCAGGCCGGAGAAAGGCTCGTCCATCACCAGGTACAGCTCCGAGCAGAGAAGCTGCTGCGCGATGGCCACGCGCTGCCGCTGCCCGCCGGAAAGCTGCATGGGGTACTTGTCGGCGTGCGCGGCCAGCCCGAAGCGCTCCAGGTACTTGAGCGAGGCTTCGCGCGCCCTGGCGCCGTCCATCCCCGCCTGTTTGGCGGCGATCATCAGGTTGCCCAGCACGGAGCGGTGGTCGAACAGCACGTAATTCTGCGCCACCACGCCCACCAGCCCGGGGCTGGCCGGCCGCCCCTCTTCGCCCACCTTCACCGTCCCGGTGTCCGGCTTCAGCAGCCCGGCCAGCACGTGGAACAGCGTGGTCTTGCCAATGCCCGACGGGCCCAGCAGCCCCACCACCTGCCCCTGCTTCATCCCCGGGCGAACGACGTCGCGGATCTGCGCATTCAGGTCGCGCAGCACGGGAACGCCGCCGCGCATCACGCTCACGTTCTGCAGTTCCAGCAGAACGCCGGTGCGCTCGTATGCGAATGACGTGGCCACGGGACTACCTCCGCACCGTGGTAAGGGACGCGTGCGGAACCACCGTGGCCTTGAGCCACGCCAGCGCCGCGTCCTGCAGGAACCCCGCGAGCAGAAACACGATCTGCACGGCCAGGATGGCGGCCAGGTTGAAGTGCTTGTTCTGGTCCATCAGCAGGGCGCCGATGCCGCCCTCGCTGCGGCTGATGCCCTCCACCATGGTCAGCATCATCCACCCGATGGCGGCGTTCTGCCGCAGGGCGTCCAGCGCCGGCCCCATCTGCCCCAGCACGATCACCTCCCACACCACGCGCCACTCGCTCATCCGCAGCGTGCGCGCGTGGTCCAGCTTTTCGCGCGGAACCTGGGCCACCACGTCCACCATGGACGTCAAAAAGAAGGCGGAGATGCCGAACACCAGCAGCGCCACCTTGAGGCGGTGCCCGCCGCCCAGCCCCATCGTAAAGATGAAGGTGAGGCCCACCAGGCTCAGAAAGCGGGCGCGGGTGAGCGCCAGCACAAAGGGACGCAGCGCCGCCACCACCGTGAGGTAGGCCAGCCCCATCGACACGATTGTGGCGATGAGCAGCGACTCGGCGAACAGCGCCAGGCTGGTGGCCAGTTCCGCGATCAGCCCCTGCTGCGAGGTGAGCGCGCCCATGGCCTCGATCACCCGGCCGGGGCCGGGAAAGTAGGCGGGGGCCAGCATCCACATCAGCAGCAGGAGCACGGTCCAGCCGGCCACCAGCATCCAGTATGCGCTGGCCGGCACCCACTGGTTGGGGCGCAGCGCGGGACCCAGAGAAGCCATCAGAAAGTCGGGTGCGGGAAAGAGGATCGGGAGAAAGTGCCCAGGATCAAGTGCCCAGTGCCCGGTGCCAGAAGACCGGGCACTGGGTACTGGGCACTTGGCACCGCCGTTCTCCTCAGCTGCCGATGACGATTTCCACCCGGCGGTTGGCCGCGCGGCCGGCCTCGTTGCGGTTGCTTTCCACCGGCTGCGTGCTGCCGTGCGCAAACACGCGCAGGCGGCCCCGCGGGAAGGTGCTGGCCGAGCGGCGCTCCAGCCACTGCTTCACCGCCATGGCGCGGTCTTCAGACAGCTGCTGGTTGGCCGCCGGATCACCCACGTTGTCGGTGTGCCCGTGCACTTCCACCGCCAGCGAGTTGATGGACAGCACGTCGAACAGCTCCTGGAGCTGCTTCTCCGTCGCCGGCGTCACCTCGGCCGAGCCGGTGGCGAAGGTGATCTGGTAGTTGCGGCGTCCCACCACGCGCGTCACCGGGGTGCTGGCGTCGCCGTAGTTCGTGGTTTCCGCCTGCCCGCCCGTGGTGCCGCTGGCGCCCGCGCGCTGCGCGATGGCGCGCAGGTAGCTCACGTCGAACACCGAGTCGTAGGCCGGAATGCTGGGCACCAGCTCCGGGTACTGCTGCGTCACCAGCTTGCCGAACACCGTGTAGGTGGCGCGCATGCGGCTGGTCTCGGGCGACGTGCCCGGCGCCAGGCCAAAGAGCTGAAGGTTGTCGGCCAGGTTGTTGGCCTTGCTGCCGCCCAGCTCCACCTGCAGCCCCTGCTTGTCGCGCTCGGTGACGCCCTTGTAGTAGCGCTCCCAGTACGCCGCGTCGGCGCCGGACTCCTGGTAGATCTCCTGGCTGATCTCAGCCGCGCGCGTCAGCGCCTGCGGATGCGCCAGCACCTGGTCGCCGCCCTCCAGGAACGCCTGCAGCACCTTTTCCACCGTGGCGCGGTTGTCCTGGTTCCACTTGCGGATGCCGATGAGCACGTGCGGCATCTGCGAGCTGTACTCCTTGGTCGACACGACCGAGACGATGCCGCCGCGCTCGCGGGCCGCGGTCACGTCCGCCGGCGTCCAGGTGACGATTCCTTCCACGCACACGCGGTGGTTGTCCCCTGTGCGCTTGCCGTTCTTGACCACGGGGCGGTCCTCGCAGTAGCCCGACACGTACTTTTCCGCCGCGTCGGTGTAGCTGCTGGTGTTCACCCAGTTGACCGCGTCGGGGTCCCAGGTGCGCTCGTCGGGGTTGTTGGGGATGTTGTTGTCGCCCATGAAGCGCTGGGCGATGTTCCAGTCGCCGTCGCGCAGCACCCCCGCCACCACCCCGCCCCGCATGGTCTGCGGGTCGTCGCGCCACTTCTGCGGGCCCATCAGCTTGTCTTCGCCGCGCGAGTAGCCGCAGCTGCCCACCACCTCGGCGCGGTACTCGGGGCCGAAGCTTTCCACCAGCTGGCCGTTGAGCGCCGACAGGAACGCGCCCGCGCCGTCGCCCATGATGCCGATGAAGTGAATGCCGTCACGCGGCTGCGCCTGCCCGGCGTGCAGCCCCGCGGCCAGCTTGGTGAGCTGCGCCATCAACTGGCTGTTGTCGTCCTGCCGGCTGATGAACACCTTAACGCCCTGCTTGGCCATCAGCGAGCCCTCGGTGGTCACCGGGCCTCCGTTGGCCAGCATGCAGCCCATCTGGCTGTTCCACGCCCAGAAGTTCACCCGCACCTCGGGCGCGCCGGGGAGCGCGGCGGGCTTGTCGGAGGGAAGCCCCGCGAACTTGGCGTTGGACTGGCTCTTTTCCGTGGCCGCGTCCAGCCCTTCGACCTTTTCGGGCACAAAGGAGTTCAGGACCGAGCGGCCGTAGCCGTTCTGCGCCGCGTACCTCAGCCCGAGGCCGATGAGGGCCAGGACGACCAGCCCGCCCAGAACGCGGACGGTCTTTTGTCCCGTGGAAGTCAATCGCATGAGTGCGTGATGATGTCAGGGGGTTGTGCCGCCGGCCGCACCCTCGCGGCCGGCGTTCGTGCGCGCGGCGCTCAGCCCTGTCCGCCGCGCAGCTTGCCGCGCCAGCGGTCTTCCGGCGTGGCGCCCATGGGCGTTCCGCCGGCGATGCCGGTGCTGAAGCCGGCCATGGGGTCGCCCGCGCCCAGCACGCGGGGGATGGGCGCGGCCTTTTCCACCGCGCTCACCTTCTTTTCCGCCTCGGCCAGCTGCGCCAGGCCGTCCTGCCGGAAGGCCATCTGCTGCAGGTCCACGGCGTGGTCAAAGTCCGTGAGGTCAATCAGCGTCTGCAGCTCGCCCAGGCGCTTCTCGTAGTCGTCGCGGATGCGCTCGGCGGCCATGTTGCGCACCTCCAGCAGGTCCGAGTCGCCAAAGATCCCCTGCGCGGCCGTCGTGGCGGCGCCCACCGCGGCGGTGATGGTGTGCTTGTCCGCCAGCTGGTGCGCCTCGTCCTCGGCCGTCTGGATGTGGTAGTCCGCGCGCTTGAGCACGCGCTGCAGAAGGCCCTCGATGTTCTCCATCTGGCCCTTCATGGCGTTGTACTCCTCCATGTCGCGCGCGCGGCGCGCGGCGATCTCGGCGTGCGCGTTCAGCCCGTCGTCGTCCCCGCCGCCCCGGGCGGCGGCGGCCAGGCGAAGGGCCTGCTGACGCTCCTTTTCGCTCTGCGCGATCTTGCTTTCCAGCATGCGGCGCACGCCCACCAGCCGGCCCAGGCGGTCCTGGATCACGGCGCGGCGCTCCTTCATCTGCTTCACGAAGGCGTGCAGAATGCTAACCGGGTCCAGCTCGATGAAGTTGCCGGTCACCCAGCGCGAAATCATCTGCAGGCCGTAGAACAGCAGGGTGCGCGGGCGGTCCCACACGAACACCATGCAGTACACCAGGGCCAGCGCGCCCAGAAGGAACGTGAGGTACAGCGTGTTCTCGGCGATCTCGATCAGCTTGGGCAGGAGCGTGATGAAGCCCCAGGCCAGCCCCACGCCCAAGGCGCCCAGGATGCCCATCCCCACCTTGCCTTCGGGGCGCTGCCAGTAGGTGCGCTTGCCCGAGGGGGCCGCGCCGGAAGAAAGCTCAGGCATCAGCGGGTACCGGAAGTGGGGGTGAGGAGCGGCGCGATGCGCGCGCGCTCGGCGGCCAGCTCGGCTTCCACGACGGCGTAGGAGGCGGCGAACCGGGCGGAGTTTGCGTCAATGCTGGCGCGCGCCTCGGCCAGCCCGGCCTCCAGCTCGGCCTGGCGGGCCTGCAGCTCGCGGATTTCTTCGGCCTTGCGGGCGATGGCGGCGCGGGCGTCGTCGATCTTCTTCTGCGTGCCCCCGATGGCGGCGTCGCTCTCGGCGCCCACCGCCTTCTGGAACGCCTCGCGCTCGCCGGCCAGAATGCGCAGGCGGTCGTCGATGGCTTCCGCCACCTGCTGCGCGGTCACGCCGTGGCTGGCCTGCGCGGCGGCCAGGGCGAGGCTGGCGCGCTGCGTGTCGTCGGGCACGGCGCTCAGCGCGCCGAACAGGGTGCGGAACTGCCCGTAGGCCTGCTTGCCGCTGGCCTGCACGGCGGCCTGCAGCTGCTGCACGAACTCCGGGTCCGGCGCGGCGGCGCCCGCACTCACGGGAGCGGCCGCGGGCGCGCTCACGGGGACGGCGGCGAGCGTCACGTCCACGGGCACGCCGCGGTCCGGTCCGCGCGGGGCCGCGGGGGCCTGCGCGGGCGACTCGGGATCGAACTCCACGAAGGTGCCCAGGGCGTCGCGCCCGGCATCCTTGAGCTTGTCGAAAATGTCCTTCATCGGTGGCTTGGCCGGCGCGGCGCGGGGCCGCTGCTGGGGGTAAGGGAGGCGCGGGTCAGGGGTCCATGCACGGCGCGCATCCCGCTCCGCGGCGCCGCTGCTCCGGTCCGGGCGCGGCGCCGCAAGAACTTGTGTCCCTACGGATTACGCCCGCTGCGTGTTTCGATATGGATCGAATGGCCGGCGTTCGCCGCGACGGCGCGGCGCGCAGGCGGATGGGTATGCTTGGGAGATGGCGGATGTGTTCCGGTGCCCGTGTGGCCGGACGGCGCGGGCGCCGGTCCGGTTGGGCGATAAGTAGAAATGCGGGTGCATCTTAACGACCGCGCCGGAACCAGTCAACGCCGCGGCCCCGTCGGGGCGGGTCCGCGGGCCGGTGACGACGGCCGGCGGCCATTCGCCCGCGGCCGAGTTTCGCCGTCTCTGGTCCCCGCCCATCGAACAGGAGCGTGGATGTCATCCCGAGGGAGCACGGCCCAAGGATCCCGGAGGTCCCGGGCGATCAGTCTGTGCCGTGGCCGATCAGGCCCGCCGCTTCGCCCGTCTGCACGCGCCACAGCGCGGCGTACATGCCGCCGGCGCGCAGCAGTTCGGCGTGCGTGCCCTGCTCCACGATGCGGCCCCGGTCCATCACGCAGATTCGGTGCGCGTTGCGGACGGTGGACAGGCGGTGCGCAATGGCGATCGTCGTGCGGTCGCGGCTGATGTGCTCCAGCGAGCGCTGGATGGCGGCTTCCGTCTCGTTGTCCACCGCGGACGTCGCCTCGTCCAGCACCAGGATGGGCGGGTTCTTCAGAATGGCGCGGGCAATGGCGATGCGCTGCCGCTGCCCGCCGGACAGCTTCTGGCCGCGCTCGCCGACCACCGTGTCGTACCCCTGCGGCATGGCGGCGATGAAGTCGTGCGCCTCCGCCAGCCGCGCGGCGCGTTCCACCTGCTCGGGCGTGGCGGAAAACGAGCCGTACGCGATGTTCTCGCGCACGGTGCCGTGAAACAGGAACACGTCCTGGCTCACCAGCCCGATGGCCCGGCGCAGGTCCGCGAGCCGGATCTCGCGCACGTCGGTGCCGTCCAGCAGGATTGATCCGCCGCCCACCTCGTACAATCGCAGCAGCAGCTTCACGAGCGTGCTCTTGCCCGAGCCGGTTGGCCCGACGACGGCCACCGTTTCGCCCGGCGCGATGCGGAGCGAAAAGTCCGTCAGCACGGGCTCGCGGCCGCGGTAGGCAAAGGTGACGGCGCGCAGTTCCACCTCACCGCGCACTTCGGTGACGGGGAGCGCGCGGTCGCCGGGGTGCGCCTCGATGGGCGTGTCCAGCACGCCGAAGATGCGGCGCGTGCTGGCCATGGCGCGCTGGTACTGGTCCAGCGTGTCGCCCAGGCGCGTGAGCGGCCACAGCAGCCGCTGGGTGATGTAGACCAGAAAGCTGTACGTCCCCACCGCCAGGCTGCCGTTCAGCGCCTGCAATCCCCCGAACACCAGCGTTCCCGTAAAGCCGATCAGCACCAGGATGCGGATGAGGGGAACAAAGGCCGCGCTCATGGTGATGGCGCGGCGGTTGGCCTCGCGGTAGCCCTCGCTCTCCTCCGTGACGCGCCGCAGCTCGTGCCCTTCGGCGGCGTACGCCTTGATGGTGGTGATGCCGCTCAGGTTGTTGGCCAGCCGCGCGTTCACGGCCCCGGCGCGCTCGCGGACGGCGGCGTACAGCGGCTCCAGCCGGCGCTGGAACGCGATGGATCCCCACACCACAAATGGCATGGGGAGCATGGCCATCCACGCCACCTCCGGCGCCATCAAGAAGAAGGCGGCGCCCACCAGGACCACCGTCGTCACCACCTGGATGATCTCGTTGGCGCCCCGGTCCAGAAAGCGCTCCAGCTGGTTCACGTCATCGCCCAGGACCGACATCAGCCCGCCGGTGCTGCGCTCCTCGAAGTAGGCCAGATCCAGGTCCTGCACGTGGCCGTACGCATCCTGCCGCAGGTCGTGCTGAACCGTCTGCGCCAGGTTGCGCCACAGCACGCCGTACAGGTATTCGAACAGCGATTCCAAGAGCCAGACCACGAAGGTGATGGCGGCCAGCACCATCAGCTGCTCCCGCGGCTCCGGGAAGCCGAACCCCGCGATGAGCGACTGCCGGCCGCGCACCACCACGTCCACCGCGATGCCGATGAGCGCTTCCGGCGCCAGGTCGAACACCTTGTTGATGATGGAGCACAGCGTGGCCAGCCACACCGTGCGGCGGTGCGGGCGGCTGTAGCGGATCAGGCGGCGGAGGGGAGAGGGCAAGGGCAGGGGATAGGGAATAGGGATTAGGGAATAGGGAATAGGGAATAGGTGCTCCGGCGCGGGTTCCGGCCCCGGCGCGCGGCGCAAGATACGGAGCAGGCGCGGTGGATGTCGATGGAACCGGGGACGCGGATGCGCCGAGGTGGGCGGGGCGCGGGAGCGCGTGCAGTGCGGAATCGGCGGAGATCGGGCCGGCGGTTGAAACCGCGCCTCGCAACACACGAAGTCCGCCTCCGCGGACTGCGCCGGCGAGCCGATGCGTTCCCGGGCGAGAGTTGGCCGCCGGATTGGTTGAAGCCCCGAACGGCGCCTGTGGGCGCCGTGTCGGGGCTTACCGCTTCTTGAGCGGCGGATTCATCCGCTCAGGGATGCTGGCGCTTCCGCTCATCCGCCGCAGGTAAAGACCAGGCAGCCGGGGAGCGTGATCATGGCGAACAGCAGGGCGGCACGGAAGATTTTACGCGGCATGAGCGGCTCCATTCGCTGAGTCAGACATTCGGATCGTTGTCATTCAGCAAGAGCCTCGCCCGGTCATCAACACAGTTGATGTATTATCCTCAGATGCAGGTGTATCGATATACTCGCGCTCTTCGATTACCGCGTCGCTCAGCGTCGTCTGGAGCCGAAGCGGGTCCAGGATGGGATCCCCTGGCCCGGCGTTCGGCTGTGTCGCTGCGATGCCCTCCGCGGCAAGCGCGGTCAGGAAGTCACGAAGGTCATCCGGTGCGTCGTCCAGATCGGGACTGTACCGGGCTGTTTGCGGCTGGGGCATGGCTCCTCCTCGAGAGCGTATCGGCCATACACATGCCCGGCGGATGCTCCGGCTCGCGGGCCTGCTAAGATGCCGCCCTCGCAGTCCGCGAAGGCGGACTTCGTGCTGTTCCAGCGGCGAATTCATTCGCTCTGGACAGGCCGACGCGCGGGACTGCGTTTCACCCGCCGAAGCGGCCGCCGCAGTCCGCGCAGGCGGACTTTGCGCCTTTGTTGCCGCGAGTTCAGTCGCCCTCATTCCGCGATCAGCCGGATCGCGAGGGCGAGGTCCGTCGCGACGGGGATGTCGGTGAGCACGAGCCCGTCGGCACCCGCCTCCACCTCGGCGCGGCCCGCCTCGGCGCCGCGGCGGGTGTCCCACCGCACCACGGAGTAGCGGCCCGGCGCCAGGCCGGGGACGCGCAGGCCGGCATCCAGGGGCGGCGCATCCTCGCGCAGGCGGCCGTCCGCGGCCAGCGCGTCCGTGCGCAGGAGCCAGACAACCGCCTGCCCCTCATCCCCGCAGGCGCACACCGTCAGCCCCGCCGTATGCAGCTCGATCTCACCGTTCAGGTTGCGGCGGCGGAAGGCGGGCCAGTCCATCAGCTCCAGAAACCCCGTCATGGCCCCCGCCGCCCTGCGCATCCCCA
>NZ_DASVTX010000101.1:0-8844 GCF_036387355.1 Longimicrobium sp. | reverse complement strand
GTGCCCAGTGCCCAGTGCCCAGTGCCAAGGGCAGGAGTTGGGGAGGGGAAAGGCTCCGCGCCTTTCTCTAGGCACTTGAACCTGAGCACTGAGCACTTCCCCTCCGCACTCCCGCACCCAGCACTCCCGCACTTCAGTTTTCTCACCCCCCCATCACGAACACGATCTGCTTGATCCGCCCGTCCGTCTTGCCGGCGTTCACGTGCCGCATCAGGTCGGACTTCATCATGTTCAGCTCCATCAGCCACGCCGAGGTGCGCACGGCCACGATCAGCGTGCCCTCGGACACGCGCAGCGGCTCGGTGACGGCGGCAATGGCGGGGCCCACGCGCTCCTCCCACTCGGGAATGATGGACGCCGCCTCCACCTTGGGACCGAGGCCGCTGCGCACCAGGTAGCGCGCCAGCAGGTCGCCTACGGCCTGGGGGTTTCCAGCGTTGGGATCGCGACGGGTCACGGCAGCGAAGCAGCGGGCGGGCACAGCGGGTGGACCGGTGAATCTACCATCCCGACGGCACGCGCGAAACCATCCCGGGGAGGCCGGAACGTGTCTCGCCCCGCCACGCCCGCCAACGCACGACGCCTCCCGCACCGGTGCGCGAGAGGCGTCGTCGTCACCGCCGCGGGCGCGTCAGTCCTGCAGCAGGACGCCGTCGCGAATGCCCCAGCGGGGGAGGGTGTCGCCCCGGACGTGAAAGTCGGTGGGCTTGGGAGAGGTGAGGATCACCTGCCCGCCCTCCTCTGTTTCAATCCAGTCGATGATGCGCTGCGAGCGGCCGGGGTCCAGCTCGGCGAACACGTCGTCCAGCAGGATGAGCGGCTGGCGGCCGCGCGCCTCGTGGATGGTCTCCGCCTCCACCATCCGCAGCGCGATGGCGCCGGTGCGCTGCTGCCCCCCGGAGCCGTAGGTGCGCAGCTCCAGCACGGCGCCGTCCGCGCCCGGCGTGGTGAAGCGCAGGTCGTCGCGATGCGGGCCCACCAGCGTCATTCCGCGCCGCTGCTCGCGGTCCGCGGCGCGCACCAGGGCGTCGCGAAAGGCCTCCGCCACCTGCGCCTCGCCTTGCGCCTCCGCCATCTCCGGCGCGGAGGGCGCGTACCCCAGCCGCCCGGGCTGCCCGCCCGCCACCCGGGCGTAGTGCGCGGAGAAGCTTTCCGCGTGCGCCGCCACCCAGGCACGCCGCGCCGCGATCACCCGGCTGCCGGAGAGGACCAGCCCGGCGTCCCACACCTCCACCAGCGCGCGGGCGCTCCCCTTTCGCAGCAGCGTGTTGCGCTGAAAGAGCGCCTGCCGGTAGCGCTGCAGGGCAGCCAGGTAGCCCGGCTGCGCGAGGGACAGGACGATGTCCAGAAAGCGCCGCCGCCCGCCCGGCCCGCCCGCCACGATCTCCACGTCCGACGGGCTGAAGATGACCGCGCCCACCTGCCCCAGCGCGTCGCCCAGCCGCTCCGGCTCGGCCCCGTTCAGCGCCACCTTCTTCTTGCGCGCCCTCCGGTCGAACGCGGCGGCCACGGTGCGCTCCGCGCCCGCGCCGTCGGACAGGCGGGCCTCCGCGCGGAACACCTCCTCGCCAAAGCGCACCAGCTGCTCATCGGGGGCGCCGCGAAAGGAGCGAAAGATCTCCAGGTAGTAGATCGCTTCCAGCAGGTTGGTCTTCCCCTGCCCGTTGTCGCCCACCAGCGCCGCGCCCTGCGGCGGAAACTCCACCACCTGCTCGGCGAAGTTGCGGTAGTTGCGAAGGTGCAGGCGGGAGAGGAACAAAGGGCGGTGCGGGAGGGGGAAGCGGAGTGCAAAAAACGTTCAGCGGAGGCGCTTTACGCTGCGCTCGCCTACCTCGTACTGGAACGGACGGGGCTCGGCGGCGGCGATGCGCTTGATCTCAGGCCAGTGCTTGATGACCGTCTGAATGGTCTGGCACAGCCGGGGCGAGTGCTTTCCGGGGAGCAGAAAGAAGGCGCCTACCTGGTACGCCCGCAGCGCCGCGGCCTCGTGCCCGTTCCGCGTGATGCGGACGTCGCGCGACAGGATGCACCATTCCCGCTCGCCGGCATGGCGGATCCACGTTTCGTCCGGGGTGCCGGGGGCAAAGATCTTGTTGACGTGCTGCACGGACTCGCCCAGGCTGGTCAGTGCATCCACCAGCCCGGGCGGCATGTGTGCGTCAAACAGCAGCGTTACGCCGCGCGCCGCCACTGCTCGAACTCCACCGCGAGCTGCACCTGGCGCTCGGGGATGGTGTACAGCCACGCGACCCGGCGCAGCGCGTCATTGCCCGCGTACTCCCGCTCCGCCTGGTATACGTCGGCCAGGGTGGCGGTGGGAACTCCCACGTCCGCCAGCACCGGCGCGCCGAAGGAGACCAGCGGGTCCAGCACCACGCGCGCTTCCTTGCCCAGCGGCCACCAGCGCGTGGGGGTCTCCAGCGGATCGAACTCCAGCTGCCCCAGGTACGGCTTCACGATGGACGTGAAAGCGTGCTGGCCGTGGCCCACCAGGCGCACCAGCGATTCGCCCCCTTCCGCCTCGTCCAGCATGGCGTAGATGCCGCCCGGGTCCGCGAAGAACGTGCGCATCGCGAACGGGTGGTCCGTGTTCAGGATGCGGGCGGCGACGCGCGCGGCCTCGTGAATCTCCTTCCACGGGGCTCCGGCCTTGCGGAACCCCTTGATGAACATCAGTTCGACCAGTTCCACAAAGGTCAGCGCCCGCTGCCCGTCCAGCTCCGGCAGCTCCGTGCGGATCAGCGGGTCGTACGTCACGCTCGTTCCCGCACGCACGCGCGAGTAGCCGAACGCCCAGCGCCGCACTTCCTGCGGAGGGGCTTTCAGCAGCGCCGCGGCGTCGGCGGGTGAGTAGATGCCTGTTCCGAGCATGCGGATCTCCGGCGTTGAATACGGGGCCAAAGATAACCCGAAACCGCGACCCGCAAAAGATTGTCGGCTGGTGGCTCAGACCTCCACGCCTTCGTGGCGGAGGAGCCAGCGCTTGGTGTCCAGGCTCTTGCCCTCGCCGCCCTCGCCCGCGTAGCCGCCGATTCCGCCGGTGGCCACCACGCGATGGCAGGGAATCACGATCGGCAGCGGATTGTTGCGGTTGGCCTGCCCGATGGCGCGCGCGGCGCGGCACTCGATCGCGTCCGCCACCTGGCCGTACGTCCTCGTCTGCCCAAAGGGAATCTCGCAAAGCGCCTGCCAGACGCGCAGGCGGAACTCCGTGCCCTCCGGCGCCACCGGAAGATCGAAATCGCGGCGCGTTCCGGCGAAATACTCGCGCAGCTGCCCGGCGATCTTCCACCCCATGGGATCGTCGCGCGTGGGCTCCATCCGCGTGCCGGCCGGCGGATGCGAGCCCTGCGGCCAGTAGTGGATGCGCCGCAGCACCTGGTCATCGTACTCGATGAACAGCGGCCCCACCGGCGAGGCCAGCAGCAGCCGCCGCACCGCCGACGACGGCTCGAACTGGCGCCTGTGCGTCATCGTCATCAACCGCAACTCCCTGCTACGAACGTTTGCGCGACACGCCGGTGGCGCGCGGCGGCCGTGCCGTGGTCTGGTGCTCACACCAGGCACGACGTGCCACGCGGGTCATCCTACCAGTCTACCGAGAACCCGGCTGGCCACTCGCCTCGGCATCGCGGCGTCATCCTGAAGGAGCATGGCACCACACCATCCGCCTCGCAGCACCCTGTGCGACTGAAGGATCCCGGACCGAAGCATCCGGGGCGCCGCTGTCCCGCGCGGCGTGATCGCAACTTCTCGCGGCGCCCGCGGACTTGATCGCACGCCGCGCCACCCGTTGTGTGCCGGATGCTGCGTGGCGGAATTCTTCGGTCGGCGCCAGAGTGTGAGCACGCTGTTGGCCCGCGCGGCGCCTCCCTCAGAATGACACGCACAGGCCGAGGCGCTCCCGCAAGCGAGTTTCTCAACACGCTCGGTCAACGGGATGACAGCGTTTTGTGCTGTATCGGGTTGCCCTGCCGCGGCTTGCCGTCCCGAAGAGGCGCCGCCGAGAGCGGGCGGCGCCCGATCGTCTCCGCGCCTACCTGCCCGTGAACGCGGCGGTCCGCTTTTCCAGGAACGCCGTCATCCCCTCGCGCATGTCGCTGGTGGCCGCCAGCAGGCCGAACAGGTTGCTCTCCAGCGCCAGCCCGTCATCCACCGACATCTCCATCCCGCGCGTGGTGCATTCGATGGCGAGGCCCAGCGCAATCGGGCCGTTGGCGAGAATGACACCCATCATCGCCCGCGCCTCCTGCATCAGCGCGTCCTTCTGCGATCCCTCTTCCGGCTTGCGCACCACGCGGTTCACAAGGCCGATGCGGTACGCCTCGTCGGCCTTGATGAACTGCGCGGTCAGCATGAGCTCCAGCGCGCGGCCCTTGCCGACGATGCGCGGCAGGCGCAGGGTGCCACCGTAGCCGGGAATGATGCCCAGCTTGACCTCGGGAAGCCCGAACTGCGCGTTCTCGCTCGCGATGCGGAGGTGGCAGGCCAGCGCCAGCTCGCACCCGCCGCCCAGCGCGAACCCGTTCACCGCCGCCAGGACCGGCTTGCGCGAAAGCTCGATCTGCCGGAACACGCGCTGCCCCAGCCGGCTCACCTCGATGCCGTCCACGGGGCCCATCTTGGCGAGTTCGGCGATGTCGGCCCCGGCCACGAAGCCCTTCTCGCCCACGCCGGTCAGAATCACGCCGCCCACGTCGTCGCGCCCGGCGATCTCCTCCATCGCCTGGCCCAGCTCGCGGATGGTCTGCTCGTTGAGCGCGTTCAGCTTGTCAGGACGGTTGACGGACAGCGTGGCGATGCGGTCCTGGACCTCGAGCTGGACGTTCTGGTAGTCGGCCATGACAGGGACGGTGCGTGAGTGCTGGGTGCGTGAGTGCGTGGGCCCTTCTGCGGGCACAAGGTACGCGCGCGCGGGCCGTCGTGCGAGAGGGGCGGCGCGCTCAGCCGGCCGGGCGGGTGGGCGCGTCCCGCGGCTCGTACCGCTCGATGTAGTCGCCCACGCGCACCTTGCGAGCGGTGTTGGTGGACGAGACGTAGCGCACCGTGCCGTACACCGGCCGCTCCGGCCCCCAGGCCCGGTCGTAGCGCCCCATGCACCAGAAGATGCCGCTGGCGGAGTTGGGATTGCGCCCGTCCAGCGCCCAGCGGTTGTTGATGTGGAGCATCCACTCCACGGCCTCCCGGGGGGTGCGGGTCCACTCCAGGAACCGCTTGCCCCATACGATGCGGAGATAGTTGTGGATGCGCCCCTCCGCGCGAAGCTGTCCCTGCGTGGCGTTCCAAAGCCGGTCGTAGCTGTGCCCCGCGTCCAGCTGGTCGCGGGTGAACAGGTCCGCGCGCGCGTCGCCGCCGTGCTTCTTCAGCGTCGCCAGCGCCCAGGCGGGGAGCGAATCGTATTCGTCGTGCCCCGCCACGCGGAACGCCGTGTTGTACGACAGTTCGCGCCAGGTGATGAACTCTTCCAGGAACGCCTCGCCGTTGGGGCTCACGCCCCACCATCCCTCGCGCTTGCCCGTGGGCTTGTCGCCCAGCCGCTCCGGCGACCATCCCTCCGCGTTCAGCACGTCGCGCAGCACCTGGTGCGGCGACACGAATCCCCAGTGCAGATACGGCGACAATCCGCTCGCCGCCGCCACCTGCGGCTGGTTGCGGTCCGCCGCGTACCGCTGCAGCCGGTCGCTCACAAAGCTGGCCAGCACCTTTCGCCCGTGCTCCGGCCCGCCGCGAAAGTCCACCGCCGGCACGCCGTGGTCGATGGGGAACGCGTCGAGCGAGCCCGGCTTGCCGGCGAGCAGGTCCGCGGACGCCGCGGGCCAGCGTTTGAGGATGTCCCTGGGCAGCGCCGCGAGCCGCGGCAGGTCCAGCCTGCGCAAGGGATCCGCGACCGGCGCGCGGCCCAGGTGCGGGCGAAGTTCGCGCTGAATGAAGCGGCGGAAGTGGTGGGCGTGCGAAAACGCCTTGGGCGCGGCGCGCAGCGGCAGGATCCCGTTTCCGTCGATGGCCTCCCCCCGCACGGGAAGGCGCGGCGCCGTGGCAGCGAGCATGCGGGGGAGAAAGAAGTCCGGGAACTCGTCGGTAACCACGACGCAGGCGCGCGCGGCGAGCGCCTCCAGCAACCCGCTTCCCGCGCCGGGCGACGGCTCCACGTACGGGTGATGCGTCACGCCCGCCTTGGCGAACCGCGCCGCGTTGTCGGCCATGGCGTCGATGGCGAAGCGGTGGAAGCGGTCCGACGCCCAGGGATACGCGACGCGAAGCGCTTCCAACACCACGAGCGGCTTTCCCAGCGCGCGCGCCCACTCGATGGCGCGGTCCAGCGCGTAGCTGTCGTGCGTGCGCCGGGCCATCACCATCCAGTACAGCACGTACTCGCCGTCCGCGCGCACCTCGGCCTCGTTGGCGGCCACGACGCGCAGGTCGGGAACGGCGGACTTCAGTTCGGCGGTCATCGGCAGAAAGGGCGCGGGCGACGGTTGTGCATCAACCCTGTTCAATCTTTTCGCCCAGAGACAATCGCGCCAGTCTCGCCCCATTGCAACCTTCCCGTTGAAAGGGCGCACAATCCAAAGAAAGTTCTAGGTTCGGGGCACCCGGGGCTGTACCGTTGCGGGGCAGTTCACCCCCTCGAGACGGAGATGCACCATGTCACAGGTAGTCCTCAGTCAGGCCGGCCCCCTTCCCATCAAGACCACCGTGATGTGGCCCAGCAGCGAGACGGTGATGGTCGCGCTGTCGGGTTCGGCATGGAGCCCGTCCGCCAACAGCACCGTTTCCGTGAAGCTGAGCATTCACGCCACCACGATCGGCACGGTGCAGATGTACGCGAACGTGAACGGAACGCACATGGCGTTTCCCACCGGCTTCTTTGCGGTGAATGGGGAAATCGGCGAAACCACGCTCGAGATTACCGCCAACAACGCGACGACGCTCACGGACCTGAACGACACGTTCACCGTCGCGCTGATCTTCTGAGCCCCGCCGGAGCATCATCCGCTCCCTGAACAACGACGGCCCCGGCGAGACTGCTCTCGCCGGGGCCGTCGTTGTTCTCCCCCACACTTCCGCCGCGCCCTCCGCTTGAGTGCAGTTCGGGCGGTCAGCCGAAGCACGCAATCAGGCGTTCTGCTGCGCCATCTTGGCGACGCGGGCGGCCATGCGCCGGGGGATCAGGCGCGTGCTGAAGGCCATCACCCGGTTAGCCGCGCCGGTGATCACGACGGGCTTGCCGGCGCGCATGGCCGCGTACCCCGCGTCGGCCACCTCGCCGGCCGTCATCACCTGGCCGCCGCGGAACAGGCGCGAGTTCTCCATCCCCGCCGCGACCTGGAACTCGGTGCGGGTGGCGCCCGGGCACAGAGCGGTGACCGTCACGCCGGTGCCGTCCAGCTCCACCGAAAGCGCCTCGCTGAAGCTGAGCACGTACGCCTTGCTGGCGTAGTACACGGCCATGAGCGGCCCGGGCTGAAAGGCGGCGGTGGAGGCCACGTTCATCACGAACCCGCGCTTGCGCTCCACCATACCGGGGAGGAACAGCTTGGAGAGGTGGGTGAGCGCGACCACGTTCACCTGCAGCATCTCCAGTTCGCGGGCGAGCGCGGTAGGCTCCCCTTCGCCGACATCCACGAACGTCCCCGCCAGCCCGAAGCCCGCGTTGTTCACCAGCGCGTCCACGGTGAGGCCCAGGCCGGCGACGGAGTCGAACAGCGTCTGCGGCGCGGCGGGGTCCGTGAGGTCCGCGGGGATCACGTGGTGGCGCACGCCGTACTTGGCGGAAAGCGCCTCGCCCACGCGCTGCAGCCCTTCGCGGCTCCGCGCCACCAGGATGACGTCCCATCCGTCGCGGGCAAAGCGCTCCGCCAGTTCCGCCCCGATCCCGCCCGATGCGCCCGTGACCAGCGCCGTTCCCTTATCCGCCATCGCTCCCTCCGGAGTCGTAGAAGAGGTTGTCATGTGATCAGGAGGCCGCGCCGGCCGCCTCCGCCCGCATTCCCATCAGCAGCGACGCCAGAATGCGCCGCAGGTCCCGCTCAAAATCCACCCGCGCCGGCTCCATCTCCGGCCGCTCCATCACCCGGCGGATGACGGCGCTCGGTTCCGCGAGCTGCCACACGCCGATGACCAGCGCGTGCAGGTGCACCAGAAAGCGCGCGCCCTCGCCGGGCTTCATCCACCCGAGCCGCCGCTCCAGCAGCGCGCCCGTTCCCGCCGCGCGCTGCAGCGACCGCTGCTTGAAGCGCAGCGCCGCGTCGAAGTCCACGTTGTGCTCCACCACCGTGGGGAGGATGCTGAGCAGCCGGGCAAGCGTTTCGCGACCGCGGACGGAGGCGGCGAGGGCGTCGGCGGCCTGCGTGGGCGTCCATTCCCCGCCACCGCCGAGCCGCGCGTCCACGTCGTCGAACCAGTCCTCGAACAGGCGGTCCAGCAGTGCCAGGAACAGCTCTTCCTTGGTGCGGAAGTACAGGTACAGCGTGCCCTTGGCGAGCCCCGCGCGCCCGGCCAGCGCCGCCATGGTGAACGCCGGAAAGGAGGGTTCCGCCTCGTACATGTCGCGGGCGGTGTTCAGGATCTCCTGCCGCCGCTCCGCCTTGGCCTCGTCGCTTCGTGCCCTGCGCATCGCCCGCCTATTTTGTTACTGACTGAGGGTCAGATATAGGATAGATGACTCACGGTCATTTGTCAACGGGGATGATGTGGGGGAGGCTGAGCGAATGAATTCGCCGCAACAAAGGCGGAAAGTCTCCCCAAACAGACGGGGAGACTTCACCTGCACGGGGGCGGAGGGGGCGGGTGTTGACGGCGGGCTTTCGTCCATCGTTGAGCGGATGAATCCGCCGCTCGAAC
>NZ_DASVTX010000100.1:0-3600 GCF_036387355.1 Longimicrobium sp. | reverse complement strand
CGGCAGGGGGACGACAGGGAATAGGGAATAGGGAATAGGGAATAGGGAATAGGGAATAGGAACAGCGGGACGGGGTACGCGCTCCAGGTTCGGTGCGGGTGCGCCGGGCGGCTGAAGCCGCGGCAACCACGGCGCAAAGTCCGCCTGCGCGGACTGCGGCGGCTGCATCGGCGCGCGGAACGATTTTTGGCGCGGCCGCCTGTCCAGAGCGAATGAATTCGCCGCTGGAAAAGCACGAAGTCCGCCGACGCGGACTGCGGCGGCGGCCTCGGCGTGTGGGTGTCTACCATCAGGCACGCCAACGAGTTGTCATCCTGAGGAGGCGCCACCCAGAGCGGCCGCCGCGCGCCGAACCGTGGCGCCGACGAAGGATCTGCTCTTCGCCCGCTCCAACCCCGCTGCCCGCGCGGAAACGACGCACGCGATGTGTACGCGGTTGAAGCCTCGATCGTGGACGCGACAGCGGCCATGAGTCGGGGCTTGCCGCTGTCTGAGCGGCGGATTCATCCGCTCAGGAGCGCCGCGGGTGGCGCAACCCCGTCCGTGCGCTCCGCGGGGTGCCGCGCGGCGGCGGACGGCCCCTTCCCCGGCCCCTCCCCGTGCAAACAGACGCACGGAGAGGGGAGAACTGCAGATCGGTGCGCTTCGGAGACTGCCGTACATTCCGAAACGACCGCTTTCACCGACCATCTTCCCGGGGTCGCGGGAGAAAGGGAGACCTCAGCGCGAGGGCAGCGGACCGCGCCGAACCCATCGCCCGCGCAGGAGCAGCCTCACAGCCCTACCGTGAGGCTTCCAGCCGTTTGTTGCGGCGGCTTCAGCCGCTCCGCCGTCCCTCACTCTCGTACTTTCGTACTTTCGTACTTTCGTACTGTCCTTCCTCCGCCCTCCCGCCCTCCCGTTCCCCCGAATTTGACGCCCTCCCGGCCCCCCGTTATGTTTGCGCTCGGAACAGGCCCGAGCACCCGGACGAGAGGTTACATGACGCTACGCGACCGCTTTCGTGGTCTCACGCTCGCGGACAGCCTGGAGCTGCGCGTGCGGGAGAACCCGCGGCGGCCATTCGTTGCGTTCGGCGACCGGCGGCTCTCGTACGCCCAGGTGGACGCGCAGGCAGCCGCCCTGGCCGCGGCGCTCCACGAACTGGGCATCGAAGCCGGCGACCGCATCGCCCTCACCCTTCCCAACTGGCCCGAGTTCGTGGTCGCGACCTTCGCGGCCGCCAAGCTCGGCGCCGTCGTCGTACCCCTGAATCCCCGGTTCACCAACCCGGAGCTGCAGTACATGCTGCGGCACTCCGAGTCCGTCGTGGTCGTCACGGCGGAAAACTGGGAGGGCGTCGACTACCTGGCCCGTTTTGAACAGTTCCTGGGCGTGCTCCCCGACCTGCAGTACGTGGTGTCGGTGGGCGAAGAGGACCTGTGGTACGACGACCGGATCCACCAGTTCGAGGACCTGGTCAGCAGCGGCGAGGGGCGGGAATATCCCCGCTTCCAGGGCGGGGCCGACGCGCTGTTCGCCATCCTGTACACCTCGGGCACCATGGGCAAGCCCAAGGGGGTGGCGCTCACGCACGAGAACCTGATGGCCAACGCGTCGCTCTCGGCCGACGCCATCGGGCTGCGCGAGGACGACGTGGTGTTCGGCGTCAACACGCTGTTCAACGCGTTCGGCATCGGCACGGGGATGCTGGGCACCATGGCCGCCGGGGCCACGCTGGTGCTGCAGGAAGGCGGCGACGCGGGCACCGCGCTGGAGATCGTGGAGCGCGAGCGGGTTTCGGTGTTCCACGGCGTTCCCACCAGCTTCATCCTGGCGCTCAACCACCCGGACCGCGCCAGCCACGACCTGGGCTCACTGCGCACCGGCGTGGTGGCCGGCGCACCCGTGCAGGAAGAGCTGGCGCACCGCATTCGCCGCGAGTTTCTTCCCGGCGTGCGGGTGGGGTACGGCATGACGGAAACCGGCAACATGGTGTCGGTCATGCGCCCCGACGATCCGGAAGGCAAGCAGGTGGCCACCGTGGGCCGCCCGCTTCCCGAAACGGAGGTGCGGGTCATTGACGTGGACGGCTCCGTGCTCCCCGAGGAATCGGTGGGCGAGGTGGCCATCCGCGGCCCCGGCGTCATGCAGGGGTACTACCGGCAGCCGGGCGAGACCGCGCAGGTCTTTACGCCCGACGGCTTCTTCCTCACCGGCGACCTGGGGATGGTGGACGAGGAAGGGTTCCTCCACCTCATCGGGCGCCGCAAGGAAATGATCATCCGCGGCGGGTTCAACGTGTACCCCCGCGAGGTGGAGGACCGTCTGCACGCCCACCCGGCGGTGCTGGACGTGGCGGTGGTGGGGCTCCCGCACGAAATCCTGGGCGAGGCCGCGTGCGCGTGCATCGTCCCGGTAGAGGGGGCCATCGTCACCGGCGAGGAAATTCGCGACTTCTGCCGCGAAGTGCTGGCGGACTACAAGGTCCCCGACCTGGTCCGCTTTCTGGACGGCTTCCCCATGACGGGAAGCGGCAAGGTTCGCCGTGTGGAGCTCTCGCGCATGATCAGCGCCGAGGAGAGCAGCCGACGGTGACAACGATTCGATGGCGAGGCTCCTCCGGCTGTCGGCGGACGGCGCGGCGCGCATGAGTGCGGATGGCGAACAAACTCGCGGGACACGGTCCCGGGTTTGCTTTGCCGTCCGCACTTCGCGCTTTTCGCGCCCTGCCCGAAGCGCAGGGGCTTCGTCGGTACTGAACTGACGGACTGAGAAAACGAATGAACAACATCGCGCCCCGGGGCTTTCAGGGCCCCACGCTCAGCAGCGGCCGCAGCGCCGCCCTGCTGATCGACTTCGACAACGTGACCATGAACGTCCGCAGCGACCTGGGCAAGGAGCTCAACGGTCTGCTCAACTCGGACGTGTTCCGCGGCAAGATCGCCGTGCGCCGCGCCTACGCCGACTGGCGCCGCTACCCCAGCTCCGTCGTGCCCATGACGGAAGCGTCCATCGACCTGATCTTTGCCCCCGCGTACGGCACCAGCAAGAAGAACGCGACGGACCTGCGCATGGCGGTGGACGCCATCGAGCTGGCCTTCATGCGGCCGGAGATCGGCACCTTCATTCTGCTCACCGGCGACTCCGACTTCTCGAGCTGCGTCATGAAGCTCAAGGAGTACGGCAAGTACGTGATCGGCGTGGGGATGCGCGAAAGCGCCAGCGACCTGCTCATCCAGAACTGCGACGAGTACTACAGCTACCACAACCTGTCGGGCCTCACCCGCGCCGTGGAAGACAGCGGCGTGCGCGAAGACCCGTGGGAGCTGGTGGCCAAGGCCGCGCAGCAGATGATCCGCAACCGCGACGTCATGCGGGTGGACCGCCTCAAGCAGGTGATGCTGGACCTGGACCCGGGGTTCAACGAAAAGAACATCGGCTACAGCAAGTTCAGCAAGTTCATCACCGAGGCCCAGGGCCGCGGCCTGGTGCGGCTGCGCAAGGACAACCAGGGGCAGTGGGAGATCGTCCCCGGCGAGCCCTCGCCCATGGACGAGGTGTACACCGAGGAGCCGCGCCGCGAGCGCGAGGGCGGCTTCCGCGACCGGGACCGCGGCC
>NZ_DASVTX010000099.1:0-18921 GCF_036387355.1 Longimicrobium sp. | reverse complement strand
GGCCCGCCTCCGTTCTTTTCCTGACACAATCCGGTTTCCATGGCCTGGTTCCGCAAGCCCAAGACGCGCCTGCAGGCGACAGACCGCCGCGACCTGCCCGGCGAGCTCTGGGAAAAGTGCCCCAACTGCTCCGAGATCCTGTACACGCAGAAGCTCAAGGAAAACTGGAACGTCTGCCCCAACTGCGCCTTTCACCTGCGCCTTTCGGCCGACGGCTACGTTGCGCTGCTGACGGATGAGGGGAGCTTTGCCGAGGCCGACCGCGACCTGCGCTCGGCGGACCCGCTGGGCTTCGTGGACCTGAAGCCGTACCGCGACCGCCTGGCCGCCGCGGAGCGCAAGAGCGCGCACGGCGACGCGGCGCTCACGGGCGCGGGCACGCTGGACGGCATTCCGGTGGAGCTGGGGGTGATGGACTTCAGCTTCATCGGCGGATCGATGGGCTCCGTGGTGGGCGAAAAGCTGGCGCGCGCGGGGCTGCGGGCGCTGGAAGGGCGCAAGCCGCTCATCATCGTGTCCGCGTCCGGCGGGGCGCGGATGATGGAGGGGATCTTTTCGCTGATGCAGATGGCCAAGACCTCTGCGGTGCTGGCGCAGATGCAGGAGGCCGGCGTGCCGTACGTGTCGCTGCTGACGGACCCCACCACGGGAGGCGTGACGGCGTCGTACGCCATGCTGGGCGACCTGAACCTGTCGGAGCCCAACGCGCTGATCGGGTTCGCCGGGCCGCGGGTGATCGAGCAGACCATCAAGCAGGAGCTTCCCGAGGGCTTTCAGCGGGCGGAGTTCCTGCTGGAGCACGGGATGCTGGACGACATCGTGGACCGCCGGCAGATGAAGGCGTACCTGTCGCGCACGCTGCGGCACATGCTCGGGCTTCCCGCGTCGGAAACGCTGCGGGCGCCCGAAGCGGCGTGAGGGCGGACGATCCCGCCGCGTGGCTCTTTGCGCGCACCACGGGCGGAATCCGGTGGGGGCTGGAACGGACGGAGGCGCTTCTCGCCGGTGCGGACCATCCGCACCGGCGTTTCGCATCCCTGCACGTGGCAGGGACCAACGGCAAGGGCTCCGTGTCCGCGCTGTGCGAGTCCGTGCTGCGGGCGGCGCGCCCCGGGCGGGTGACGGGGCTGTACACGTCGCCGCACCTGGTGCGCTTTCCCGAGCGCATCCGCGTCGCCGGGCGGCCGGTGGCCGAGGCGCTGCTGGCCGCGTGCGAGGCGGAACTGCGCCCCGCGATCGAGGCGAGCGGCGCGACGTTCTTTGAGGCGACGACGGCGCTCGCCTTTCTGTGCTTCGCCCGCGCGGGGGTGGAGCTGGCCGTGGTGGAGGTGGGGCTGGGCGGGCGGCTGGACAGCACCAACGTGCTGGCCCCGCTGGCCTGCGCGGTGACCAACGTGGCGCTGGACCACACCGAGTACCTGGGCGACACCGTGGAGGCGATCGCGGCGGAAAAGGCGGGGATCTTCAAGCCCGGCGTGCCCGCGGTCACGGGCGAGTCCGCGCCGAGGCCGCTCGCGGTGCTGCGCGCGCGGGCTGAGGCGGCCGGCGCGCCGCTGTCGGTGCTGGACGAGGTGGCGGAGGTGGAGGGCGTGCGGCTGTCGCTGGACGGGACGCGCTTTCGCCTGCGGTCCGCGCGCTGGGGCGAGCGCGAGGTGCACGTTCCGCTCATCGGCGAGCACCAGGCGCGCAACGCGGCGCTCGCGGCGGAACTGCTGGCGCTGCTGCCGGCGGACCACGCGCCGTCGTGGGAGGACGTGGAACGGGGATTCGCGGCGGTCCGCTGGGCGGGGCGGATGCAGGTGGAGCGCATCCGCGGCGGGACGTGGATCTTTGACGTGGCGCACAACCCCGCCGGGGTGCAGGCGCTGTGCGCGGCGCTGGACGGCATGACGCTCGATCCGCCGGTCGTGCTGCTGGCCTCGGTGCTGGCGGACAAGAATTGGGCGGAGATGCTGCCGCCGCTGCTCGCACGGGCACACGCCGCGATCCTCACCGTTCCGTCTTCCGCGCCGGAAGACCGCAGGTGGAGCGTGGATGGCGTCGCCGCGAGTCTGACGACGGACATCCCCGTCCGCGTGATCCCCGACCTGCCTGCCGCCGTGATGCGCGCGGAGACGATGGCGCCCTATGGCACCGTGCTCGTCACCGGCTCCGTGCACACCGTGGGCGATGCGCTGGAAGCACTGGGAATCGCTCCCGGCTGAATCTGTGGCCGGGGCTCAGGGGTTCTGGCGCCAGTAATCCAGGATGTTGTAGTACCAGCCCAGGGTCTGGCTTCCCTGCCACTGCTGGATGTCGGGCCACTGCGCCGCGAGGTTCCATTCGTGAATGGAGTCCAGCTCGTCGTCCGCGGGGCAGCCGGGGAACGCCGCTCGCAGCTGCACGTACTGTCCGGCGCCATAGGTGCCGTCGCGGACGGCGTTGGACGCCTGAGTGCACGCGTCCAGATTGGCTTCCACCTGGCTGCTGATGGTCTGGAAGTCGTCTTGGGACACCTGAAAGAACACGCCCCAGTAGTCCCACTGCGGGCTCTGGACGCCGTTGTACGCCGCGGGATGCAGCTGAAACTGGAACCCGGCGAGGTCCACGTTCGTTTCTTCCAGGAACTCCTGCCGGGCGCCGTCCGCCGGCGCGCCCGCCAGCCCTCCGCCGGGCAGGGCGTAGCTGCCTCCACCATTGAGTTGCTGTCCCGCGGGGACGATGGCGCCCCCCGGCCCGTTCGGGTTGTGGAAGAAATACCCGCGGTCGTTCTTGATCGCCAGCAGAAAGTTCTGGTGCCCGTCGTGCACCACGGCATAAACTTGCGTCGGCATATGATTCCTTCCCATGCGTGAAGACTGACCGGCGAACCGGAGCGGCCGCCTTCGCGTAGGTTGGGGCGACGGAGCTGCCGTTGTCAATGCGTGGCGCAAACCGATCGTCGTTGGCGGGGGGGCTGCGATGCGAAAGAAATGTGGGTCAGCGGCGGAGATCGGGCGGGAGGGCGGGGAGGAGGCCGGCGTGGAGCACGCCCCAGAGGCCGATGAGGATGGCTTCGGCGGCGTCGTGGCGCAGCGAGGTGGGGCGGGGCGCGCCGGACCAGTCGATCACCCTTCGGGCCAGCGGGTCGGCGTTGTGCTTGGCCGCCGCGCCCGTCCGCTGTTCGCGGTCCCACAGCAGTTCCCGCCGCCACACGTCCGCGCCAATGCGGCGCACCTCCAGCCCGCGGCGGTTCCCCTCTTTCTCCCAGATCTCGGCGAGGTTTCCGCCGCCCTCCATCACCAGCCAGCGCAGGTCCGGCAGCGTGTGCAGCAGCCCGTGCACGGCGCGCCGCAGCCGCGCCGCCGAGCCGAAGTTCTGCGACCGGTACCAGATCAGGCGCCCGTCCGCGCCGTACAACGCCAGCCCCGTACGGAGCCCCAGGTCTACCGCGAGCAGCGACATGCGGCGTCCGCCGGGCAAGAGCGTTGCCGCGCGTCAGGCAAACGGCGGTGCACTTTCCGCCCCCGGCGGACATCCGCAGGAGAGCGCGAACCGTTGATCGCGACCGGCCGGGCTGGCTGCGCGGGCTCGCGCGCGAAGACGATGCCCGAGGACGTTCAGCGCCACCATCGTGATGGGTTTCTAAGTCGTCACCGTGAAGGGTTTTGTCATCCTGAGGAGGCGCCGAAGGCACTTTCGGACACACCGAAATCTGGCGCCGACGAAGGATCTGCTATGCCTGTGAGAACGGGCGTGCGTGTCGCGACGTTGGCTCGGCGGCAAGTAGATCCTTCGACTCCGCGCCACGGGTCGGTGTGGCGGAAGCCGGTGCCGCGCTCCGCTCAGGATGACAGAATGTGTGTAGCCAACTTGCTGTCGCGCAGGAACTTGTCATCCTGAGGAGGCGCCGGAGGCACTTTCGGACACACCGAAGTCTGGCGCCGACGAAGGATCTGCCATGCCTGTGAGAACGGGCGTGCGTGTCGTGACGGTGGCACCGAGGCGAGGACGAGAAGCCCCAGCAGCGCTCCGCTCCGGATGGAGCCAATCAACTCGGCCTGGTTTCGGGCACGGCGACGGACAGCGCAGCGGGTCCGTGTCGCGCGTGTGTCCCGCCTCCGCGCCCGTGTGCCCGCCCGGCTTTTCTGCCGGCGTACCAGCCGTGGCGGGAACGGCAAGCGGTTGCTGAGCGGGGGCGAAACCGGCTAGATTCCCGGCCTATGTCGAACGCAAACTTTCAGGCGCTGCCCGGCTTCCGGGACTTCTATCCCGACGACCTCGCCATCCGCTCGCACATCATCGCGGCGTGGCGCGAGGTGGCGCGCCGCTACGGATTCCAGGAATACGACGGGCCTCCGCTGGAGCCGCTGGAGCTCTACACCGAAAAGTCGGGGCCGGAGATCGTTCAGCAGCTCTACAACTTCAAGGACAAGGGCGACCGCGACGTCGCCATGCGCCCGGAAATGACGCCCACGCTGGCCCGCATGGCCGGCGCGCGCGCCAACGGCATGCGCAAGCCCATCAAGTGGTTCGCCGTGCCGCAGCTGTTCCGGTACGAGCGTGCCCAGCGCGGCCGCCTGCGCGAGCACTTTCAGCTCAACCTCGACATCCTGGGCGAGGCGGACGTCGCGGCGGACGCCGAGCTGCTCGCCGCGGCCATCGACATGCTGCGCGCCTTTGGGCTCACGCACCAAGACTTCGTGGCGCGCGTGTCGGACCGCGGGCTGCTGCGCGCGCTGCTGCTGCACGCGGGCACGCCCGAGGACCAGCTGGTGCTGGTGTACAACATCGTCGACAAGCTGGAGCGGGAGACGCGCGAGGCCGTCGCCGCGCGCCTGCGCGCCGAGGCCGGCCTGGCGGCGGACGCGGCGGAGCGCGTGCTCGACATCTTTCGCCACACGGACTTCGAGGCCGTGCGCCAGGCGTACGGGGACACGGAGGGCGTGGCGCCGGAGATCGCCCGCGTGGGGGAGCTGTTCGCCGCGCTGGGGCACATGGGGCTGGGCGAGTACGTGCGCTTCGACCTTTCCATCGTCCGCGGGCTGGCGTACTACACGGGGACGGTGTTCGAGCTGTTCGACACGCGCGGCGAGCTGCGCGCCATCTGCGGCGGCGGGCGCTACGACAACCTGCTCAAGCAGATCGCCGGGGTCGACATGCCCGCGCTGGGCTTCGGCATGGGCGACGTGGTGCTCAAGGAGCTGCTGACGGACCGAGGCCTGCTGCCCTCCACGAAGCACGTGGTGGACTACTACCTGGTCGCCGGCACGCCCGCCGAGCGCCCGGCCCTGCTGGGGCTGGCGCACGCGCTGCGCGACCTAGGGCACGTGGTGGAGTACACGCTCCCCGAGGCGGGGCGCAACAGGCAGTTCAAGACCGCCTCCGCGCTGGGCGCGCGCCACACCGTCGTCATCGGGCCGGAAGAGGCCGCGGAGGGCGTGGCTCTCGTCCGCGAGACGGGGAGCGGGCAGGAGCGGCGCGTTCCCCTGGCCGAGGTCGGCCGGCCGTGACGCTCGCGCCGGCGTTGTGACCTCCGCGCCGGCGCGGGCACGCCTGGTGCGCCCGAGGAGTAGAACCGGAAGTCTTTGCTGTTTCGCAGTCCCGAGGTGATCCATGGCCACACAGCTTGAGTGGATGACTGCAGACGAGTTCATGGCGATGCCGAATGACGGCACCCGCCGCGAGCTCGTGTACGGTGAGCTTCGCGAGATGACGCCTCCAGGGCTTGAGCACAGCGACATCGTGGGGAACATCCTGGATGAACTCCGCCCGTACGTCCGTGCGCGAAAGCTGGGCAAGGCAGTCCCGGAAACCAGCTACAGGCTGCACTCGGATCCTGACACGGTCCGGCTTCCCGATGCCTCCTTCATCCGCAGTGAGCGCGTCCGGCAGATCGGGCGTACCCGGGGCTTCTGGCCCGGGCCGCCCGACCTCGCGGTGGAGGTAGTCTCGCCCACGGACCGCGCGCGCGACGTGCTGGACAAGGTCGGGGAGTATCTGGACGCGGGCACACGGATGGTTGTGGTCGTAGATCCGGCGCGCCTGACCGTTGCCGTCCACCGCTCGCGCACGGAGGTTACGGTGCTGACGGAAAACGACGTGCTGGAAGGCGGGGACGTGGTGCCCGGGTGGCGGCTGCCGGTGCGCGACATCTTCGCTGATCGTGATTAACTGAGCCGAACCCGTCCGCAGTTCCGAGGTGACGTATGGCCACACAACTTCGCTTCATCACGGCGGATGAGCTCCTTGCGATGCCGAATGACGGCATTCGCCGGGAACTCGTAAACGGGGAGATCCGGGAGATGAGCCCTGCGGGGGAACGGCACGGGGACGCGGCTCAGAACATCAACCGGTCGCTCGACGCGCATGTCCACCTCCGCCAGCTTGGACGAGTGCGTTTCGAGGTGGGTCACGTGCTGGAGAGCGACCCCGACACGGTGCGTGCGCCCGATGTGGCTTTCGTGCGGGCTGACCGGCTTTCCGCTCCCGGCGCGTCGCCCGGGTTCTTCCGTGGCGCGCCTGACCTGGCGGTGGAGGTCGTTTCGCCGTACGACCGGTACGGCGAGGTGAGGACCAAGGTGCGCGAGTACATCGCGGCGGGTACCCGCATGGTGCTCGTGGTGGATCCGGAAAACCGCACCGTCACCGTGCATCGATCCGGCCTAGACGTCGTGGAACTGGCGGAAGCGGACGTCATAGACGGGGATGACGTGGTGCCCGGGTGGCGGCTTCCGGTGCGCGACATCTTCGCCTGATCATCATCCCGCAAACCCACCCGGTCCGCTGTCCCACGGGGCGGCGGACCACGCACATACAGGGGCAATGGCCAACGAAAAGGCACTGACCGCGCAGACGGACGACTTCAGCGCGTGGTACAACGAAGTGGTGCTCAAGGCCGAACTGGCGGACTACTCGCCCGTGCGCGGATGCATGGTCATCCGTCCGTACGGCTACCGCCTGTGGGAACTCATGCGCGACCGGCTGGACCTGCGCTTCAAGGAGACCGGCCACCAGAACGCGTACTTTCCGCTGTTCATCCCCCAGAGCTTTCTGGAGCGCGAGGCCAAGCACGTGGAGGGCTTCGCCAAGGAAGCCGCCATCGTCACCCACACGCGCCTCAAGGCCACGGACGACGGCAAGCTGATCCCCGACCCGGACAGCAAGCTGGAAGAGCCGCTGATCGTTCGCCCCACGTCGGAAACGATCATCTACGAGATGTTCAGCAAGTGGGTGCAGAGCTACCGCGACCTGCCCCTGCTGTACAACCAGTGGGCCAACGTCGTCCGCTGGGAAATGCGCACCCGCCTGTTCCTGCGCACGGCCGAGTTCCTGTGGCAGGAGGGGCACACCGCGCACGCGACGCACGACGAGGCCGAGGCGGAGTCGCTGCAGATGCTGGGCGTGTACCGCGAGTTCATGGAAGAGTACCTGGCCATGCCGGTGGTGGTGGGTGAAAAGAGCGAGAGCGAGCGCTTTGCCGGCGCGCTGCGCACGTACACGTGCGAGGCCATGATGGGCGACAACAAGGCGCTCCAGAACGGCACCTCGCACAACCTGGGGCAGAACTTCGCCAAGCAGTTCGAGCTGAAGTTCGCCAGCGAGACGGGGGCCGAGGAGTACGCCTGGAACACGTCGTGGGGCGTCAGCACGCGCATGATCGGCGGGCTCATCATGACGCACGGCGATGACGCGGGGCTGGTGATGCCGCCGCGCGTGGCGCCCATCCAGGTCGTCATCGTCCCCATCTACCGCAAGGACGAGGAGCGCGACCTGGTGCTGGGCAAGGCGCGCGAGATCGTGGCGGCGCTCCCCGGCGTGCGAACGCACGTTGACGACCGCGAAAAGCTCACGCCCGGCGCCAAGTTCTTTGAGTGGGAGATGAAGGGCGTTCCCTTCCGCCTGGAAGTGGGCCCCAAGGACATCGCCAAGGGGCAGGTGGTGCTGGCCCGGCGCATTCCGGAAGGCGAGCAGCGCAAGGAGTTCCTTCCCGAAGCCGAGGTGCTGGCGTCGCTGCCGCAGCGGCTGGAGGACTACCAGTCGTTCCTGCTGGAGCGGGCCCGCGCGCGCCGCGAGGCCAACTCGTACCGCGACGTGACCTCGTACGACCGGTTCCGCGAGATCATGGAGGGCACGGGCGGCTTTGTCTACGCCGGCTGGTGCGGAGCGGGCGCGTGCGAGGACAAGGTGAAGGAAGAGACCAGGGCCACCATCCGCTGCCTCCCCTTCCAGGAGTTCCGCTCGCCGTCGGCTCCGTCCGCGTGCCTGGTGTGCGGCCAGCCCTCCGCGCACGAAGCGATCTGGGCCAAGGCGTACTGAGGGCGTTGCAGGACGGGAGTACGGACGCCGCGTCCGTACTTCCGTCCGTCACACGGTCAGGAGCTCAGTAGCGCAGCGTCCACTGCGTCACGGAGCGGGGCGGGCCGCGGGTGGGGTCCTCCTGCTTGGGTCCGATGGAGACGGCGTCGATCCCCAGCGCCTGCCGCAGCGAGACGGAGGTGCCAGCGGGGAGCCCGCCGGGGCCCGGCTGGCCTGAGGGGCGCGCCACGGCCGCGCTCGGGCGTCCTCCGGGCGTCGCGGAGCGGCCGGCCGGCGCCGACGATACCGCCGCTCCGGGCGGCAGCCCGCCGGGAGTGGCGGGGCGGCCTTCCGGCGCCTGGGCTGCGCGGGTCAGCAGCCACTCCAGCGCGCCGCGCTCCGGCGCGGGCAGCTGCGCCGAAAGGTCGGTGAGCCGGCGGCCCAGCATCTCCGGAGCGGGCCGGACGGGATCTTCCTGCTTGGGGCCGATGGACACGGCGTCCGTGGGCCGGCGCACGTCCCCGGGAGAGCCGGGTCGCACCCCGGCCGGCGACCGTCCGCCCGGCGTGGAGGCGGTACGGCCGCCCTGGATGATGATGCCGGAGCCGTTCGCCCGGCCGCCCTGGATGATGATGCCCACGCGGTTGGGCCGGTCGTCCACGCCCTGGCCGTCGCATCCGCCGCCGGGGCCGATCTGCAGGATGGGGAGGACGCGGACTTCCGCGCCCCCGGCGGGCGCGGAGGCGGCGCGCAGCAGCACGCCGTTCCAGAGCGCGCGTTCTTCCGCTGGCAGGCCGCCGGCGAACCGGTCCAGCCGGGCCTGCAGCGAGGCGAGGGTGGAGGCGTCCAGGGTCAGCGGTGTGGTCTGCGCCGCGGCGGGCGGCGCGGCGGCCATCAGCCCCGCAAAGACGGCGTGGGCGAGGGCGGGTCGAAGACGCATGGCGGGTCCTCCGGTGCGGGGAGTCGGCCCGGGCGCGGCGATCCGCGCTCCGGGGTGCCCCACACTGTGCATCGGTTGCAGACGCGCGTCAATGCGCTTGATGAAGCAGGGCCCGCGCGGCGTGCGCGGGGCCATCCTCGTACGGGAGAGGTGACGGGGTGCCGGAAGAAACCATGATCCCGCCGCTGGCCGCGCAGTCGTTTCCGCGCGCGAACGGCGTTCTGCATTGCGAAGACGTGCCGCTGGCCGACCTGGTGAACCGGTGGGGCACGCCGCTGTACGTGTACAGCGCGGGCGCCATCCGCGAGCGGTTCCAGGAGCTGGACGGCGCGCTGGCGCCGGTGCCGCATCTGATCGCGTACTCGGTCAAGGCAAACGGCAACCTGGGCGTGCTGCGCACCCTGGCCGCCATGGGCGCGGGCGCCGACATCGTGAGCGGGGGCGAGCTGCACCGTGCGCTGCTGGCCGGCATTCCCGCGGACCGCATCATGTTCAGCGGGGTGGGCAAGACGGTGCACGAACTGGCCGCCGGCCTCAACGCGGGCATCAAGGCCTTCAACGTGGAAAGCGAGGGCGAGCTGTGCGCCCTGAGCGACCTGGCGTGCGCCATGGGGACGCGCGCGCCGGTGGCCCTGCGCGTGAATCCGGACATCGACACGCCCACGCCCCACGCCTACACCCGCACCGGCCACGCTGCCACCAAGTTCGGCATCGCGGCGGTGCGGGCGCGCTCGCTGTACAACATCGCCGCCAAGATGCCGGGGATCCGCGTGCGCGGCATTGACGTGCACATCGGCTCGCAGATCCTGGAGGTGGGCCCGTTCCGGCAGGCGCTGGAGTACGTGCTGGACCTAGCCTACCACCTGCGCCAGTCGGAGGTGGACCTGGAGTTCCTGGACCTGGGCGGCGGCCTGGGGATCAGCTACGAGGGCGGCGAGCGCATTTCCGCGACGGACTGGGCTGCGGAGATCGTTCCGCTGGTGGCGGAAACGGGGCTGCAGCTGGTGGTGGAGCCCGGCCGCTTTCTGGTGGGCGAGGCCGGGGCGCTGCTGACCCGCGTGCTGTACGTCAAGGAGGGCGGGGGCAAGCGCTTCGTGATCACCGACGCGGGAATGAACGACCTGCTGCGCCCCAGCCACTATTCCGGCTGGCACGCGGTGGAGCCGGTGGCCGCCGCGGGGCGCGAGCGCGGGCAGGTGGACGTGGTGGGCCCCATCTGCGAAACGGGCGACTTTCTGGCGCTGGACCGCGAGATGGAGATCCCCAGGCCCGGCGAGCTGCTTTCCATCATGACGGTGGGCGCGTACGGGTTTTCCATGAGCAGCCAGTACAACCAGCGCACCCGGCCGGCGGAGGTGCTGGTGGATGGTGCCCAGGCAACGCTGGTGCGCCGCCGCGAAACGCTGGACGACCTGGTGGCCGCGGAAATCGGGCTCTGATCCACGATCCACCCGCGCCGCGCTGTCACAGCCGGCGCGGGTGGATCGTATTCCGCATCGAACACCATCGCATTCCGTCCCAACCCTGCCTGTTCCGATGAACACACTACGCACTCTTGCCGTGGGGGCCGTCGTGCTGGCGGCCGCGTGCACCTCGTCTCCCAGCGCGGTTCCGTCCCGCACCGAGATCCCCGCCGGCACGCCGGTCGCGCTTGCCGAACTGGGCGGGTATTCGCGCTTCCAATCGGGTATCGGAGAGACGTCGCGCATGGTCGTGGCGGGCGACAGCGCGTGGAACTCCGTCACGGGCCGCATCTACGGCCAGGGCGCGGCCCGGCCCTCCATCGACTTCACGACGGAGACGGTGATCGTGGCGGCGATGGGATCGAGGCCCACCGGCGGGTACGGGATCACGGTGGAGCGGGCGGTGCGAACGGAGGGCGAGATCGTGGTGGAGGTGGTGGAGACGTCGCCGGGCCGGGGCTGCATGACCACGCAGGCGCTCACCGCGCCCGTGCACGCCGTGCGGATCGCGCGGCAGACGCTTCCCATCCGCTTCGTGGAGCGGAAGACGGTTCGCGAGTGCAACTGACCGGCGGTTCCGGTCGTCGTTCATCCGAAACGCCCTCCGGCCCGCGGCCTGGAGGGCGTTGCTGATTCGGCGCCCGTCGTGCCCCGGATTTTCCGGCGCTTCGCGCGGTGCGCCACCGCATCCCTTGCACGCCGGGTTGCGCATCTCGCTCGAACGCTGCGGGAGAGGCTGGAGCACGCCACGCCGGACCGCGGCGCGGCGGATGCTTCGGTCCGGGATTCGTCAGTCGCGTATGGATCCGGCGCCGGGGAACGCGCGGCGCACGCTCCTTCAATGGCGCCCCAGCGCCGAGGTGTGGCGGCAGGACACCGGTGGCGCGGTCCGTGTCAGCGCGGCCAACGCGGCCAACGCGGCCAACGCGGCCGCCGCGGGCGGCGCGGGCGGCGCGGGCGGCGCGGGCGGCGCGAGCGGCGCGAGATGGCACTAGGCGCACCGCGATTCCTCACCTCAGGTGCACCGGGGCCCCTCACCCGACTCGGACTTCGAGTGTCATTCTGAGCGAGGCGCCGCGCCGCACCGTCCGTCACACCAAACTCTGGCGCCGACCGAAGAATCCCGCGCCACCGCCTCCCATGCACGCCAGGTTGCGCGCCGCGCTCGGGGGCTGGGGTGCGGCGGGAGAGGCTGGTGCACGCCACGCCGGACCGCGACGCGGCGGATGCTGCGCTCCGGGATTCTTCAGTCGCGTATGGATCCGGCACCGGGGAAAGCGCGGCGCACGCTCCTTCAGAATGACGGCCCGGCGCCGAGGTGGGCGGCAGGACTGGCGCGGGGGAGGCCGCCCTGGCAGGGGGGCAGCGCGAGCAGCGCGGGCGCCGGTCGCGCCATCCGAACGACGGCGGACGCATGGAGGGCGCAACGAAGAACGCCACCCGGACCGCGGCCCGGGTGGCGTTCTAACCATCAACCGTACCTGCGCGGTCAGCGCGACGGGGTGCGCTTGGCGGCCACGGCGGCGCGGACGGCGGCGGCGCCTTCACGGTCCATGCGGTCCACGTGCGCGCGCAGCGACGCGGGAATGTCGGCGCGCTTGCCCTCCGGCGCGGTCTCGCGCGCAAAGGCGCCCGCGATCTGCGCGTAGTTGCTGGACGGGTGCCAGAAGATCCAGTCCTGCACCCCGAGGTCGTACAGCGCCTGGATCTGCGCCCGCGCCTGCTCCGCGCGGTACGGATAGCCCCGGTCGTTCCACGTGGCCGTGAACGCCTGCAGCCAGGGAACGATGCGCGCCGGCTCCACCCCGGCCGCGGTCAGCCGCTCGTTGCGCACCACCCCCATCCCCACCGCCTGCCTGATCGTCTCATACGGCATGCGGTTGGGCCGCCGGATGCCGGGCAGGTGCGTGGGATAGTAATGCGACGGGTACACCATGGGGAGCACGCCGTCCACCTCGGAGGCGATCTTTTCCCACTGCTGCCCGATGCCCACGTCGCGCGACTCGTTCATCGACAGCCCGAACACGTCCGCCGTCACCGTGGCGCCCAGGGGATGGATGCGGGCCCGCGCCGCCGCCAGAAAGCCGCCGATGGCGTCCGCGCGCGTGCCGCCGGAATCGGCGGACGGGTGCACCTGCCTGGGCAGGTTGGAGAACGCCTCGGGGAAGCGCACGTAGTCAAACTGGATCTCGCGGAACCCCGCGCGCACCGCCTCTTCGGCGATGGCGATGTTCATCTCCCACACGTCGCGGTTCCACGGGCTCACCCAGGTGAGGCCCTGCCTGTCGCGCCAGGGGCGTCCGTCCGGGGCGTGGATGGACCAGGCGGGGCGTGCGCGCGACAGCCGCGGGTCCTTGAACACCACGATGCGCGCGATGGGATACACGCCGTGCGCGTTCATGGTGTCCACGACGGCCTTGAGGTCGTGGATGGGGATGCTGCGCGGGTGCGTGGCCTCCATGGCCATGGGAATGGCGCTGTGATAGCGCACGCCGTCCTCGTCCTTGACGTCGACCACGAAGGCGTTGATCTCCGTGGTGTCGGCCAGCGCCAGCATGGCCCGGGCGCGCACCGGGTTGCCCATGACGTACGCGTTGACGTAGATGCCGCGGATGATGGCCGGCGCGCCGTCGCGCGGGCGGGGCGGCGCCTGGGCCGGCTGCGGAACGGTCATGGCCGGCTGCGCTTCCGCGGCCAGCCGGTTCACGGGACTGAACTCCCGCCGGGCTTCGCGTTCCAGGTCTTGGCAGCCCGCAAAGGCGAGCGGCAGGAAGGCGAGCGCGAGAGCGCGGCGGCCTACGCACAGCATGATGGTACCGGAGAGCAGAACTGCGAACGGCAGCGCGCGGAGCGCACGCGGCATCAAGGGAGGAGAATCGGGACCAACGTCCGGCCGTGAACCCGCGCCGACGCGTGAGTTCGGGCACAAACATATGATGCTGACCCGCCGCGGTGAAGGCACCGCAGAAACGATGCCGCAGAATGTACAATCCGCACACTCCGCACAAATTCTATTGCGCGCGGCTTGACGCACCCGGAAGCAGTTATTGCGAAGCCGCTCCCATGTGCCACGGGCCGCGCTCGCGGACCCCGCGCTCCGGCGCCCGCGGCGCACTTCCCGCGCGCGGGAAGTGCGCGTACATTGCCGCGCTTCACGCGCGTGCGCAGCCGCATGGGGCAGGGATGGACGGAATCCGACGACTGGGCCCGGACGACGCGGCGGCGTTCCACGCGCTGCGGCTGGAGGGCTTTCGCCGCTTTCCCCGGCAGTTCCGCTACGCGCCGGAGGACGAGGACGGGTTGCCGCTCGCGCAGGTGGAGCGCCGGCTCGCGGAGCAGTTCGTGGCGGGCGCGTTCGTGAGCGGCGCGCTGGCCGGCATCGCGGGCCTTTCGCGCTTCGCCGGCGCCAGGCTGCGCCACAAGGGGCTGCTGTGGGGGATGTACGTGCGCCCGGAGGCGCAGGGCACCGGGCTGGGCGGCGCGCTGGTGAACGCGGTCCTGGACCACGCGCGGGGGCAGGTGCAGACGGTGCAGCTCACGGTGATGGACCACAACCCGCCGGCGCGGCGGCTGTACGAGCGGCACGGCTTCGTGGAGTACGGGCGCGAGCCCGATGCCGTGCGGGTGGATGGTGAGCCGCTGGACGAAATCCTCATGATCAAGCGCCTGGCCTGATGCCGGGCGCGTGCCTTTTCAGGGAGAAAACGTGGATCCCAACCGCATCCTGATCATCGACTACGGGTCGCAGTTCACGCAGCTCATCGCGCGGCGCATCCGCGAGGAGCGGGTGTACTGCGAAATCCATCCGCCCACGCGGTCGCTGGAGTGGATTCGCGAGTGGGCGCCCAGGGGGATCGTGCTGTCCGGCGGCCCGTCGTCCGTCTACGGCGAAGACGTGCCCACCGCCGACCCGCAGCTGCTGCACATGGGCATTCCCATCCTGGGCGTGTGCTACGGCATGCAGCTCATCACGCACCTGGAGGGCGGCGTGGTGGAGCGCGGGCGGCGCGAGTACGGCCGGGCCCACGTTACGGTGGAGGAGGGGACGGGGATCTTTGACGGATTCCCCGCCGGCGAGCGCACGCAGGTGTGGATGAGCCACGGCGACCATGTCGTCCAGCCGCCGCCGGGGTACCGCCTGCTGGCCAGCACCGAAGGGCTCCCCTGGGCCGCCTTCGCGGCCGAGGACCGGCCCATCTACGGCGTGCAGTTTCACCTGGAGGTGGCCCACACCACCCGCGGCGCCGACATGATCGGCAACTTCGTGTTCCGCGTGTGCGGGTGCGAGCCCACGTGGACGGCGGGGAGCTACATCGACAACGAGATCGCGAAGATCCGGTCCACCGTGGGGGATGCGCAGGTGATCTGCGGGCTCAGCGGCGGCGTGGACTCGTCGGTGGCCGCCTCGCTGGTGCACCGCGCCATCGGCGACCAGCTGACCTGCATTTTCGTGGACACGGGGCTGCTGCGCGCGGGCGAGCGCGAGAGCGTGGAGCGCACCTTTCGCGCGCACATGGGGATCCGGCTGGAGGTGGTAGACGCCTCCGAGCTGTTCCTGGAGCGGCTGGCGGGGGTGGAGGATCCCGAGGCCAAGCGCAAGATCATCGGCCACACCTTCATCGACGTGTTCGAGGACGCGTCGGCGCGGCTGGGCGGCGACGCGCAGTTCCTGGTGCAGGGGACGCTGTACCCGGACGTCATCGAGTCGCTGTCGGTCAAGGGGCCGTCCGCCACCATCAAGACGCACCACAACGTGGGCGGGTTGAAGGAGGACATGAAGTTCGCCCTCATCGAGCCGCTGCGGGAGCTGTTCAAGGACGAGGTGCGGCAGGTGGGGCGCGAACTGGGGCTGCCGGAGGAGATGGTGGGCCGCCACCCGGTCCCCGGCCCCGGGCTGGCGATCCGCGTGCTGGGCGCGGTTGACCGGCGCGAGCTGGAGGTGCTGCGCCAGGCGGACACCATCTACCTGGAGGAGATCCGCGCCGCCGGGCTGTACGACGACATCTGGCAGGCGTTCGCGGTCCTTCTCCCCGTCCGCAGCGTGGGGGTGATGGGCGACGAGCGGACGTACGAAAACGTCTGCGCGCTGCGGGCCGTCACCAGCCGCGATGGAATGACGGCGGACTGGTATCCGTTTCCGCATGACGTCCTGGCGCGCATCAGCACGCGCATCATCAACGAGGTAACGGGGATCAACCGCGTGTGCTACGACATCAGTTCCAAGCCGCCGGCGACCATCGAGTGGGAGTAGTCTTGCGGACCACGGCGGGTGCCCTGCGCGAGGCACCCGCCGCCCCGTCCGGAAGCGATGGGCTGGCGCGTTGATGCGGGCCCGCCGTCCGCAGTCACCCGTCGATACATCTGAAATGACCCGCTCCCGTGCTCTCCCGGCGAAGGCCGCCGCGCTCGCCTTGCTGCTGTCGTTCAGCGGCTGCACGTCGCTGCTGAGCTTTGATGGCGATCCGGAACTCTGCCGCCGCAAGCCGTCCAACGAGTCGCTGGCGGGCGAACTCGTGATCCTGCGGGTGCTGGAGAACCCCGGTCCGTACGAGCGGCTGGTGCTGGACCGCGTGCAGTACCTGGAGCCCGGCCGCGAGCGCTACCTGAACCGCGTGGTGTTCGCCACGACGGAAAAGCTGCGCGACCCCGGCGCCGGAGTCGCGGGGCTGCAGCGCGGCGACACCCTCCGCGTCACCACGACGTACACCATGCTCACCCGCGGCGGCGGGTACGAGGCGTACATCGACAACTGGGCGGCGCGGGAAGGGCAATGCTGGGACGGCGCCTACGTGAGCCAGCACACGCTGGAGAGCCTGGAGCACGTGAGCCCCGACCTTCGCACGCAGTGATGGACGATGGATGGACGTTGGACGCCGGAGCCGCGATCACGCGGTTCCGGCGTTTCTGCGTCGGCGCCGGCTGTGGCAGGTGAGCGACTGAAGTCGCCGCAACAACGGCGGAAAGTCTCCCCAAACAGACGGGGAGACTTCACCTGCACGCGGCGGCTCCCCCGGCGTGTATGGGCGGCGGCGGGCGTGTCGATGATACGCCTGAGCAGGAGAATGATGGAGCGTTGCACGGGCCATCTCTGCCGCCCCATTCTGGTGCGGGAGGGCGCCCTGTTCCGGGGCAGAAATCCGGGAAACGGGCAATCTGCACGAGCCCCGGGCGAGCTCTCCTATCCCGCGCGCATGATCCAGTTTTACCCGGATTTGTGAGGGGGCACGGGGGTTTCTGGCTGGGTTGCCGAATGTGATGCGCTCCGGGGATGAACCGGAAAACAGATGTATTCATGGCTGTCACCGTTCTTGCCAGATGGCGGCCTCTCCATCGGACGGAGATCCCTGGAAGTCGTTTTCTGGCGCAGCCGCGGCCGCGGTGCGCCGTCCATCCCCCACGTGAGGGCCCGCATGCGGAATCGTACCATCCCCCGCTCCATGCTGGCGGCCGGCATCGCCGCGCTCGCCGCCTGCTCCGACCAGCCGCAGCCCACCGCCGCCCCCGGCGCCGCCCAGGCCCGCGGCGCGCAGCAGATTCCCACGCGCGAGCAGGAGCGCCCCGGCACCCTCATTCAGCGCAGCGACGCCGAGCTGTGGAGCTACGTGCAGCAGGGCGGGGGAACGGCGGTGGTGGGCATCAAGGCCCCCGGCGCGGCGCGTGGCACGTACCGCGGGCGCGTGCTGGTGGACCGGTCGGAGTGGACGCAGGGGCGCGCCGCCATTCTGGCGCAGCGCGGCGTGTCGCTGGTGAAGACGGATGACCTGCTGCCCACCGTGGAAGTGCGCCTCGCGGACCAGGCGGCGCTTTCCGCCGTGCGCAAGCTGCCCATGGTGGACTACGTGGAGCCGGTGATGGTGGCGGACGACCTGCACGCCTACGCGGGCGTGGGCGGCTGCGGCTTCGGCAGCGCGTGGACGGGCGACCGGCAGCTGACCTCCACGGGCGACGTGTACTCGCAGAAGTTCACCGCGATGGGCATTCCCAACGCGTGGAACTACAGCAGCGGCGCGGGCGTCACCATCGGCCTGATCGACACGGGGATCTCGTCGGGGCAGGGGCAGTTCACCAGCACCTTTGCCAGCGGCGCGAGCGCGGGCCGCACCCTGCGCTTCATGAAGGTGGCGTCGCAGAGCAGTGTGTACGACGGCTGCGGGCACGGCACGCGCATGGCCGGCATCATCGCCGCGCCGTGGGACGGTGGCAGCGTGGGCGGCATCGCCTATCGCTCCAACCTGATCAGCGTGCGCCAGTCCAGCGGCGTGGCGGCGGTGAGCAGCAGCGACGCCAAGGAGAGCGTGCGCACGGCGGCCAGCAACGGCGCCCGCGTGATCGTGATGGCGTGGGAGAGCCTGAACTGGTGGTGGCAGGTGTCTGACGAGATCGAGTACTGGCACTACAACACGCCCACGCTGTTCCTGGGCGCGGCGGGCACCTCCGGCTGCGGCGACGGCATTCTGGACAGCAACGTCGTGTTCCCCGCCGACATGCCCGAGGTGATGGCGGTGACGGGGATCACCTATCCCGGCGGCGGCGTGCCCTGCGGCATTCACCGCGGCGCGGACGTGGAGGTCACGGCGTACCTGGACGTGCCCAGCACGGGGCAGTACACGGGCGACGTGGTGGAGATGGGCGGCAGCAGCAACGCGACCGCGGTAGTGGGGTCGGTGGCGGCGCTGGTGTGGTCGCGCAACCCGGGGATGACGCGCGACCAAGTGCGCGCCCGCCTGCAGCAGACCGCGGCATACTACCCCAACCGCCACAGCGAGCAGGGCTATGGCCTGATCAACGCCTCGCGCGCGGTGCTGGGGAACTGATTCCGAGGGGTGGATTTCAGCAGCTGAGCTGAGTTGAGCGACTGAAGTCGCCGCAACCACAGCTGAAAGCCTCACGGTACTGCTGTGAGGCTCCTCCGGCTCGGGGAATGGGTTCATTGAGGGCCGTCGTCTCCCCTGAGCGGATGAATCCGCCGCTCAAGAGAGCGGTAAGCCCCAACTCGTGGCCGTTGTCGCGTCCACGATCGGGGCTTCGTCCGACCTGGCGGACAGCCCGGCGCCCCACGCCGAATCACCTGCCGCGCCGAACAGCTCCCCCGATCGCGCGGAGCGGGCGAAGGGGGTTTGGGGGAGGGGCCTCCGTACGCCGCACCGGCACCCGCCGAAGCGCACCATCGTTGCAGTGGACCTGCCCCGATTGCAAGGACACCGGGTTAGTGGGGATCAAGCGGCTTTTGGAAGCGACGCGCGCGTCGCTTCCAAAAGCCGC
>NZ_DASVTX010000098.1:0-1565 GCF_036387355.1 Longimicrobium sp. | reverse complement strand
AAAAGACTGGGGGAGGGTTGCCGGGGCGGACGGCTCGACGCGGCTGAGCGAGTGAACTCGCCGCCTCGCCGCAACAAGGGCGGCAAGTTCCCCCCCAAACAGACCGGAAAATTCACTGCACAGGGCCGACGGGTGCCGATGGTTCTCCCCTCTCCGTGCGCAGTTTGCACGGGGAGGGCCGGGGAGGGGCTTCCACGGCGCATCCGGCGCGCGCCAACGTGTCCTCCGCGCCACCTCCCTGAGCGTGTGAATCCGCCGCTCGGACAGCGGGAAGCCCCGACTCGCGGCCGCTGACGCGTCCACGATCGGGGCTTCAACTGCGTTTGGGATCCACGCGGATCTGGGGTGTGCCCCCTCTCCCACATCCGTTCGTGGGAGAGGGCCGTCGTGCGCAGCACGCGGGGTGAGGGCCACAGCCGCGGACGCGCACCGGCCAATCCCCCGCACCGAAACGGCTCCATCATCGCGCACGGAACGGCTGCAGCCCGTCCCATCCGGCTCGCGGCGAGATGCTACCTGGCGTTCACCGGCTGCGGGTCGGTGGCGCGCAGGCGCTTCAGGTAGTCGCGAATGCGCTTGGCGTTCGCGCCCACGTCGCCGCGGCCTACGCGCGACTTGCTGCGCACGTCCACCCGCGAGATGCCCGACGCGCTCGTGACGCGAACGACCACGTCGTCCTTGAAGCCGAACCAGGGTGTCGTGGCCGTCGCCTCAATGCGGCCGTCCTGCCGCGACTGGTCCACCACTTCCCATCCCATGTCGCGCGCCACAGATACCGCGTTGGCGAACGCGGAATCCACCGGCATGGCCATCATGAGCGGCCGCAGGTCCGGATACGCCTTCTGCTGGATCTGCGCGATGGAGTCACCCAGGTACTCGGGGGGATTCGGCGCGTCCTTGCGCAGCGGCACCACGGCCACGAACGCCGGCGGATTGCGCGTGTCGGTGGTGATGTCGTGAATGCCGGGGTAGGCGCGTGCACCGCGCGCCATGTTCCACGGCAGCAGGAACGCCAGCGCGCCCAGCACCAGCGCGATGCCCGAAATCACAATCCCGTGGCGCCGGCCCACGGCCATGGCCAGCAGCGCCGCAATCACCGCCGCGATGCCCGCGTACGCGGCCCAGCGCATGAGCGAAAAGCCCATGCGGAAGTCCCACAGCCCCATGCGGGTGCCGGGGCCGCTCAGCAGCAGCAGGAGCACGGCCAGCAGCGCCAGGGCAAGCGCCACCGCGGCCAGCGGGTTGCGGCGGGGACCGGTGCGTTCAATGTCCAGATCAGCCATGCAGCTTCTTCCGTCGTGAGTTGCGGAACTTCTTGATGAAGATGGGGAGAAGGCTCATCATCCCCAGCAGCCCCAGTGCCAGCAGCGTCTGCGCGCTCAGCAGGTCGCCCGCGTTCTCGATGCTGGCCAGCGACTCGCCCAGGTTGGTGAACACAAAGCTTCCCGGCAGAATGCCGATGGCCGTCGCGACGATGAACACCCGCACGCTCACCGGGGTGAACGCCGGCACCAGGTTCATCAGCCAGAAGGGAAACAGCGGCACCAGCCGGGTGAACAGGATGT
>NZ_DASVTX010000097.1:0-8784 GCF_036387355.1 Longimicrobium sp. | reverse complement strand
CACTTCGACATGAACCTGGCCGTGCCGCTGGATCAGATCGAGCGGATCGAGATCGTGCGCGGGCCGGCGTCGGCGCTGTACGGGGCCGACGCGGTGGGCGGCCTGATCCACATCGTCACGCGGCGCGACGGCTCCGGCGTGCGGGCGCGCACGGAAGCGGGCACGTGGGACACCCGCACCGCCGCGCTCTCCGGGGCGGGCGCGGTGGGCGCAGTGCGCGCGGACCTGGGCGGCGAGTACGCGCGCTCGGACGGGCACCGCTCCGGGACGGACTACGAGATGGGGAGCGGGCGCGTGGCGCTTACCGCACCGCTCGGCGGCTGGACCGTGCGGGCGGATGGTGCCCACGCGGCGCGCGACTTCGGGGCGGAAGGGTTCTACGGCTCGTTCCCCTCGTACGAGCGGACGCGCACCACCACGGCCACGCTGGGGCTGCGCCGCGCGCCGGACGCGGTATTTGCGCTGGAGCCCACGCTGAGCGTCCGCCGCCACGCGGACGACTACCTGCTGCGCCGCACGGAGCCGGACGGGTACCGCAACCAGCACACGAACCTGCGCTGGGGCGGCGAGCTGATGGGGCGCTGGCGTGCGCCGTCCGGGGTGCGGCTGGCCGGCGGGGGCGAGTGGTTCTCGGACGAGCTTCGCAGCAAGCGCCTGGGCGACCGCGCAGAGCAGCACGCGGCGGGGCTGCTGGAAGCCGCGGTGGGGCAGGTGGGGCGCATCGCGGCGACGGCGGGCGCGCGGGCGGACTGGCACGAGCAATACGGCTCCGTGTGGTCGCCCTCCGCGGCCCTGGCGTGGTGGCCGGTGGGCGGCGTGCGGCTGCGGGCCTCCGCGGGACGGGCTTTCCGTGCGCCCACGTGGACGGAGCGGTACTACCAGGACCCGGCCAACATCGGCAGCCCGGACCTGAAGCCGGAGCAGTCGTGGAGCGCGGAGGTGGGGGGCAGCGCCTTTGTGGCCCGTGGCCTGCGCTTGGGGGCGGCCGCGTTCGTGCGGCATGCGGACCAGCTGATCGACTGGGCCAAGCCGTCCGCCTCGCCCAGCGAGCCCTGGCGCACGCGCAACGTCAAGGACGCCCGGTTCCGCGGCGTGGAGGCCGAGGCGGGGTGGGACGGGCCGCTGGGCGTGGCGCTGAGCGCGACGGGAAGCTGGCTCTCGTTCAGCACCGGCGCGGCGGACGGGTTCACCTCCAAGTCGGCGCTGCGCCCCATCGTGGAGAACGTGACCCTCGGCGCCCGGCGCACCCTCGCCGACCGGCTGACGCTCTCGCTCTTGGGCCGGCGCGCGCGCCGCACGGGTGAGGACGCGTACCTGCGGCTGGATGCGCGCGCCGCGTACCGCATCGGCGGCGTGCGCGTCTATGCGGACCTGCAGAACGCGGGCGACGAGCGCTACGCGGACATCACGCGCCTGGACGCGCCCGGCCGCGCCGTTTTCGTGGGCCTGGAGTGGTCCAGCGGACGATAAGGGCCTTTCTGCACCCGGACCGGAGCAGCGATGGATTTCGACATCGAACTGGACCGGGAAGTGGACGGGCGCTGGATCGCGGAGATCCACGCGATTCCGGGTGTTCTGGTCTACGGAGTAACCCGCGAGGAAGCGATCGCCGAAGCGCAGGCACTTGCCCTGCACGCCCTCGCCGACCGGATCGAGCACGGCGAAGTCTGCGGCTTATGATCAAGGCGGGGTGACGTACTGGCCATCGGCAAAGGCCAAGCGGGTTTCGCCACGATCCTGAAGAGATCGGCCCCGTCCTGCTCGCCCGGATCGGGAAAAAGACGGGGCTCATGCCTGACGACCTGTAATCCACCGAGGGTATTGCCATCACCACGCGAGACTTGATCGAACTGGCCGCGCCGCGCGAAAAGGCGATCCTGGTGGGCGCGCCCCCCAAGTCGCAGGCCGCCAACGTCACCGAAGAGCACCTGGAGGAGCTCGGCCGCCTGGCCGACACCGCCGGGGTGGACGTGCTGGACACCTTCGTGCAGCGCCTGGATTCTCCGCATCCCCGGCTGTACATCGGCGAGGGGAAGGCGGAGGAGCTTCGGCAGCAGGTGGCCGACGAGGGCGCCACGCTCATCATCATGGATGACGAGCTTTCGCCGCGGCAGGGGCGCAACCTGGAAAAGCTGGTGGGGACGCGCATCATGGACCGCGCGGAGCTGATCCTGGACATCTTTGCGACGCGCGCCCGCACCAGCGAGGCGCGCGCGCAGGTGGAACTGGCGCAGCTGCAGTACCTTCGGCCGCGGCTCACCCGCATGTGGGCGCACCTTTCGCGCGTGCGCGGCGGCGTGGGCATGCGCGGCCCGGGCGAAACGCAGCTGGAAACGGACCGCCGGCTCATCGACCACCGCATCGCCAAGCTCAAGGACGACCTGGAGCGGGTGGCGCGCACGCGGGCCACGCAGCGCAAGGGGCGCACGGGGCAGATGCGGGCCGCGCTGGTGGGCTACACCAACGCCGGCAAGTCGTCCATCCTGCGCGCGCTCTCCGGCACGGAGGTGTTCGTGGAAGACCGGCTGTTCGCCACGCTGGACCCCACCACGCGCACCATCGAGGTGGGCGAGGGCGCCGAGGTGCTGCTGACGGACACGGTGGGGTTCATCCGCAAGCTCCCCCACCACCTGGTCGCCTCGTTCCGCGCCACGCTGGAAGAGGCGGGCGAGGCCGACGTGCTGCTGCACGTGATCGACGCGTCGCACCCGCAGTGGGAAGAGCAGAAGGAAGTGGTGGAGGAGGTGCTGGGCGGGCTGGGCTTCGGCGACCGGCCCACCGTCCTCGTCTTCAACAAGATCGACCGGCTGTCGCACGACGAGGAGCAGGCGCTGCGCGAGCGGTCGTACGGCGGAACGCCCGCGCTGTTCGTCAGCACGGTGGAGGAGGGGCGGCTGGAGCCCGCGCGCGAGCTTCTGCACGCGGAGCTGCGCAAGATCCGCCCGGACGTGCGGCTCACCATCTCGTCGTCGCAGGGGGCGCTGGTGGCGGAGATCTACCGCGAAGGCGAGGTGCTGGAGCGGGAAGACCACGGCACCGAGGTGCACATCCGGGCGCGCCTTTCCACCGCGGCGCTGGGCCGGCTGCGCGGGCGAGGCGTCAAGATCTACGGCTGGGGCTGATCCGGGGTGGCGGAGAGCGGCCCGGCGCGGATCGGCCACCTGTGGATCATCGGCTCCGGGCGCACGGGGCTGTCGCTGGGGCTGCTGCTGCGGCGCACCGGCGCGGTGCACCGGCTCACCGTCACGGGCCGGCGTCCTGGCACCCCCGCCCATCCGCTCTTTCCGGCGGACGCGGAGTACCGGCCTTCGCTGGACGCGGCGCCAAACGCGGTGGACGGCGTTCTGATCGCGGTGCCTGACGGGGCGATCGAGGAAGTGGCGGGGCGGCTCGCCTCGCTTTCCATCCCCCGGGACGTTCCCGTCGTGCACACCAGCGGCAGCCGGTCCACCGAGGTGCTGGGCGCGCTGGCGGAGCGCGGGCACCCCACGGGGGGCGCGCACCCGCTGGCCGCCATCGCCGATCCGGTCGCGGGCGCCGAGCGGCTGCGCGGGGTGGCGTGGGGGGTGGAGGGAGACGGCGCGGCGCGGGCGCTGGCGGAATCCATCGTCCACGCCTGCGGGGGACGGGCGCTGGCGATCGCCCCGGGGGGCAAGCCGGTGTACCACGCGGCGGCGGTGTTCGCCAGCAACTACGCGGTCGCGCTGCTGGCCGTGGCGGAGCGGTTGATGGACGCCGCCGGGGTGCCGGCGGGGGAAGCGCGCGGCGCGCTGGCGGGGCTGGCCACGGGCGCGGTGGAGAACGTGGCGGCGCACGGACCCGTCCCGGCCCTCACCGGACCCGTCGTGCGGGGGGACGTGGAGACGGTGGCGCTGCACCTGGAGCGGTTGTCGGCGGCGGAGCGCCCGTTATATTGCTCGCTCGGCCGCGAGGCCCTGCGGCTGGCGCGCCAGGCGGGGCTGGACCCCGCGGCGGCGGCGCGGCTGTCGGACCTGCTGGGAGAGGCGCAGTGAGGCTTTACGTCAACATCGACCACGTGGCCACCGTGCGGCAGGCGCGCGGCACCGACGAGCCGGACCCGGTGCGGGCCGCCGTGCTGGCGGAACTGGGCGGCGCCGACGGCATCACCGTGCACCTGCGCGAGGACCGGCGCCACATTCAGGACCGCGACGTTCGCCTGCTGATGGAAACGGCGCGGACGGTGGTGAACCTGGAGCTCGCCGCCGCCTCGGACGTACTCGCCCTGGCGGAGGAGTGGCGGCCGCACCAGGCCACGCTCGTCCCCGAGCGGCGGGAAGAGGTGACGACGGAAGGCGGACTGGGGCTGGAGGGCGACGAGGCGCGCCGCTGGCTGTCCGCCGCCGTGCGCCGGCTGCGCGACGCGGGGATCCGCACATCGCTGTTCATTGACCCGGACCCGGACGCGGTGCGGGCCTCCCGCGACCTGGGCGCCGACGCCGTCGAGCTGCACACGGGCGAGTACGCCAACACGCGCGGCGAGGAGCGGCGCGGGCAGCTCGCCCGGCTGGCGCGCGCCGCGGCGCTGGGGCGCGCCCTGGGGCTGGGCGTGCACGCGGGGCACGGGCTCACCTACGAGAACGTGACGCCGCTGGCCGCCGTGCCCGAGATCGAGGAACTGAACATCGGCCACTCCATCGTGAGCCGCGCCGTCTTCGTGGGCCTGGAGCGCGCCGTGGCCGACATGGCCCGCATTCTCCGCCACGCCCGCCGCTGACCTCCGCACATCCATCCATGTCACAACCCCTCCGCGAGTACTTCGGGCTGGAAGCCGCCGAGTTCCTGGACCAGATGGACGGTCTGCTGGCGGGGGACCAGCGTCCCGACGCCATGCGCTTCTTTCGCCTCGCGCGGGGGGTGCGCGGAAGCGCGCAGCTCGCCGGGGCCGACGCCATCGCCGAGGTGGCGGAGCGGCTGGAAGACGGCGCCCGCGCGCTGCGGGACGGCATTCTGGTGTGGGGGCCGGACGTGCGCGACCGCGCGCGGGCCACGGCGGCGGACCTGCGCGCCTTCGTGGAGCGGCACGGCGCCGGCTGGGGCGCGGAAGACGACCAGCGCGCCCGCGCCGCCGCGGACCGGTGGAGCGACGTGCGCGGCGGCCGCCGCCGCAACGACTCGCCCGGCGGCGCCAACGAGCTGTTCCCGTTCGTGCAGCGGGAGCTGATGGGCGTGGTGGCGGAGATGGATCGCGTGCTGGGCGAACTGGCCGCGCACCCCGCGGAGCGCGATCCGCTGCGGGTGGTGCTGCGGCGCATGCGCCCGGTACGGGGCGTGGCGGGAATGGACGTGCTGGCCCCTGTGCTGGAGGTGCTCGAGGGGATCGAGGACGCGTCGCACGAGATCCTGGGGCGCGTGTCCGGCGTGCTTCCCAGCGAGCTGGCGCTGCTTTCCGCCGCGCGCGACGCACTGCGCGCCGCGGGCGGCGTGCTGGCGACGGGGACGGCGCCTGCGGAATCATCCGCGGAGCTGCAGGCGTTCCGCGAACTGCGCGACCAGGCGGACCAGACGGCCGGGGCGGAGGGCGGGGCGGAGGTCATTCCCATCAGCCGCTTGTTCGTGGACGGGGGCACGCTGAACCTCGTCTCGTCGCCGCTGGCGCCCATGCCGGCGGAAGACGGCTCGGCCACGCCGGAGGTGGAGCAGTTCCTTCGCATTGAGGGCACGGGATTCCTGGACCGGGCCGAGGCCTCGCTGGCGAGCCTGCCGGCGCGGCCCCGCCGCTTCACCCGCACGGCGCGGGAAGTGGCGGAGCTTGCCGCTTCCGTGCGCGAGCTGGCCAGCACCTACGCGATGGCGCCCATGGCGGCCGCCGCGGAGCTGGCGGCCACCCGGCTGAGCGCGGCGGCCACGCCGGACGAGGCGCGCGAGGCGCTGCGCGTGCTGCGCATCGCCCTGTCCGGCGTGGCGCCGCACCCGGAGCCGGCCCCCGCGGCCGCTCCGTCCATCAGCACGGCACCGCCGGAGCCCGGACCCGTGGCGAGCGAGCCGTCCGCGCTGGAGGCGGAGGACGGGGTGGTGCCGGTGGAAACGATCCTGTACGCGCCCGACGCGGCGTTGCGCGAGGCGCTGGCCATGCGCGAGCGCGTGGAGACGCTGGCGCGCGCCACGCCGGGCACGCCGCTGGGCGAGGCGCTGGACGAGCTGTTCGGCCTGGTGCAGGTGGCCGCGGGCGCTTCATGACGAGACGGGGCTGATGAAGGGTCATACCAAGACGGTCGCCGGAGTCGCGGTGACCGTTTTTTTCCTCTGGCTGGCGCTGCGCGGGGTGGAGTGGGCGGACGTGGCCGCCAACGTGCGCGCCGCCAACCTTCCGCTGCTCGCCGCGGCGGTGCTGACGTCGGGGCTGGGGATGCACATCCGCGCGCTGCGCTGGAAGCCGCTGCTGGACCCCGTGGCGCCCCATGTGGCGTGGCGCCCTCGGATCGCGGCGGTGTGCATCGGGTTCGCCACCAGCAACGTGATCCCCGCGCGCATCGGCGAGTTCGCGCGCACGTGGGTGCTGTCGCGGCAAGCCGGGATTCCGCTCACGGCGGCGTTCGCGTCGCTGGTGCTGGAGCGCGCGCTGGACGGCATCGTCATCATCAGCTTTCTGCTCGCCACCATGTCGCTGCCCGGTTTTCCCGCGCTGGCCACCGGGGACGTGGACCTGCAGGGCGCCATCCGCTTCGTGGGGGTAGTGACGGCGGTGATGCTGCTCGGCGTGTTGTGGATGACGTTCTATCCCGCCCCCGCCGTGCGGATCGCGGAGCGCGTGGCGGGGATCATCCTCCCCGCGGGATGGCGGCGGCCGGTGCTGGATGCGCTGCACGCCTTTCTGCGCGGGCTGGACGTGCTGCGGTCGCCGCGGCTGCTGGCGATTTCCGTGGCGTGGGCGCTGGCGCAGTGGTCGTTTCTGGCGCTCTCGTTTCTGCTCGCGTTCCGCGCGTTCGGCATCACGGAGCCGGGGTACGTGGGCGCGGTGTTCCTGCAGTCGTGCATCGCGTTGGCGGTGGCCATCCCCGCGGGACCGGGGTTCTTTGGCCCGTTCGAGGCGGCAAGCGTGTGGGGGCTGGGGCTGTGGGGCGTGGACCGCGCCCGGGCCGTGTCGTTCGCCATCGGCTTTCACCTGGGCGGCTGGTTTCTGGTGACGGCGATGGGGGCCTGGTACGCGCTGCGGCTGAACGTCCGCCTGCGCGACCTGCGGAACAGCGACACGCCGGTGGAGGAGGCGGTGGAGCGCGACGAGGCGCTGGCCGGGCGCGCGGGCCGTGGCTGAGCGGGCGTCGGCGCCCGCGCCGGCCAAGGTGAACCTGTTTCTGCACGTGCTGGCGCGGGAGGAATCCGGCTACCACGGGCTGGAATCGCTGTTCTGCGCGCTGTCGCTGGCGGACACCGTCACCGTGCGGCGTGGCGGGCCGGGGGTGCGGCTTGTGGTGGAAGGAGGAGTGGATACGGGGCCGCCGGAGCGCAACCTGGCCATGCGCGCGGCGGAGGCGTTCCACGGGCGGACGGGCGTGCCCGCGGCGGTGGACGTCGAGTTGGTGAAGCGGATTCCCGCGCAGGCGGGGATGGGCGGCGGCTCGTCGGACGCGGCGGCGGTGCTGCGGGCGCTGAACGCCCTGCACGGCGAGCCGCTGGACCGCGCCGCCCTGCTGCAGCTCGCCATCGAGCTGGGGAGCGACGTTCCGTTCTTTCTGTGCGGCTCGGCGCTGGCGCTGGGGTGGAGCCGGGGCGAGCGGCTGCTCCCCCTTCCCCCGCTCCCCGCGCGCCCCGTGCTGATCGCGCACCCCGGGGTGGCGATGCCCACGCCCGACGCCTTTCGCGTCATCGCCGAGCGGCGGGGCGGGGGATACACGCCGCGGGCCCGCGCCCTTTCGCTGGACCGGCTGGATTCGTGGGACGCGGTGGCGGAGACGGCGGAGAACGATTTTCAGCCGGTGGTCGAGGAGCGGATTCCGTTTGTCGGGCTGGCGGCGGCGGCCATGCGGACGTCGGGCGCGCGGATCGCGCTGATGGCGGGAAGCGGGTCCTCCGTCTTTGGCGTGTTCGATTCCGCGGACGAGCGCGACGACGCCGCGGAGCGCATCCGCGGGCTGCGAATGAAGGTGTGGGCCGCCTCCACTGCGCAGGCGGAGCCGGTCGCGGAGGTGGACGCCGAGTAACGGGTTCGATGCTCGAAGCCACGGAACGCCGCCCTCCCCGCGCGGGATGGCGGCGTTCTGTTTTACAGTGGCGCGGCCGCACATCCGCTATTGCGCTGCGTTCACCGAATTCGCGGCCGCAGCCGAGAGCCCGGGGCGTGTCACGCCAGCCACGCCTCTGCGCGGATTCGGCGGTCGCGCGCGGTCCGAGCGAGAGCGAGTGCGGTTGAGGGGCGGCATCGTCCGCCCCGCCGGTGTCCTGCCGCCCACCTCGGCGCCGGGGCGTCATTCTCAAGGAGCGTGCACCGCGCTTTCTCTGGCACCGCGTTCATGCGCGACTGAAGAATCCCGGACCGAAGCATCCGCCGCGCCTCGGGCGGGCGTGGCGCGCTCCAGCCTCTCCCGCCGCACCCGCAGCGTCCGAGCGAGGCGCGCAACCGGGCGTGCATCGGAAGCGGTGGCGCGGGATTCTTCGGTCGGGGCCAGAGGGTGGTGTGACGGACGGTGCGGCGCTGCGCCTCCCTCAGAATGACGCTCGAAGTCCGAGCCGGGTGAGGAATCCCGGCGCGCCTGAGGTGGCGGATCCGGTGCGCCTGATCCAGTTCGCGCGGCCGACGCCGCCGGCGCCGCCTGCGGCGGCACCTCC
>NZ_DASVTX010000096.1:0-3034 GCF_036387355.1 Longimicrobium sp. | reverse complement strand
GCAGTGCCCGTGCTGTTGCTGCTGCTTGCGCCGGTGCTGGCCCGCGCGCAGGAGCCTGCGGTGGTGACCGGGCTGGTGACCAGCGACGAGGCGCTTCCCGTGGCCGGCGCGCTGGTCCGCATTCCCGCCCTGAACGTGGGCGGCCTCACCGGAGCAGACGGCCGCTACCGGCTCGTCGTGCCCGAAGCGCGCGTGCCGGCCGCTCCGGTGCAGGTCACCGCGTCCCGCATAGGCTACGTGCCCGCCGCGCACACCGTCGCGCTCAGGGCCGGGCAGGCGGTCACCCGCGACTTTCGCCTGAACGCGGCCGTACTGCAGCTGGATGAGGTGGTGGTGACGGGCTCCAGCCCCCGGGTGGTGCAGCGGCAGTCCGTGGGCATGGCGGTGGCTTCCGTACACGCGGACGGGTACAACACGGAGGAGTACAACCACATCCGCGAGACCGGCTTCCGGCCCGCGGCGCGCGAGCCGCTTTCCACCTTTTCCGTGGACGTGGACCGCGCCTCCTACAGCAACGTGCGCCGCTTCATCCGCGACGGGCACGCGCCGCCCGCGGACGCCGTGCGCATTGAGGAGATGGTGAACTACTTCGCCTACGACTACCCGGAGCCGGAGGGCGAGCACCCGTTTCACGTCGTGACGGAAGTGGGCGCGGCGCCGTGGAATCCCCGCCACCAGCTCGTGCAGGTGGCGCTGCAGGGCCGCATGCCCGACACCCGCAACCTGCCGCCCAGCAACCTGGTGTTCCTGGTGGACGTGTCCGGCAGCATGAGCTCGGAAGACAAGCTGCCGCTGGTGCAGCAGTCGCTGCGGCTGCTGGTGGGGGAGCTGACGGCGGAGGACCGCATCGCGCTGGTGGTGTACGCCGGCGCGGCGGGGCTGGTGCTGGACGCCACGCCGGGCGACCGCAAGGAGGTGATCCTGGCCGCCATCGACCGGCTGCAGGCGGGAGGCAGCACGGCGGGCGGAGCGGGCATTCAGCTCGCGTACGAAGTGGCGCGGCGAAACCACATGCCCCAGGGCAACAACCGCGTCATCCTGGCCAGCGACGGCGACTTCAACGTGGGCGCCAGCAGCCAGGGCGAGCTGGTGCGGCTGATCGAGGAAAAGCGCCAGCAGGGCACCTTCCTCACGGTCCTGGGCTTCGGCACCGGCAACCTGGCCGACGCGCGGATGGAGCAGATGGCCGACCACGGCAACGGCAACTACGCGTACATCGACGAACTGGCCGAGGCGCGGCGGGTGCTGGTGAGCGAGCGCGCGGGAACGCTGTTCACGCTGGCCAAGGACGTGAAGCTGCAGGTGGAGTTCAACCCGGAGCACGTGTACGCGTACCGGCTCATCGGCTACGAGAACCGCATGCTCGCGTCGGAGGATTTCAACGACGACGTCAAGGACGCCGGGGAGATGGGTGCCGGGCACACGGTCACGGCGCTGTACGAGATCGTGCCCGTGGGCGCGCAGAGCGACGTGCAGATCGGCGCCGTGGACCCGCTGCGCTACCAGCGGGCGCGCGGCGGGCCGGACGCGCGGTTCGGGCGGGAAATGATGAACGTCAAGGTGCGCTACAAGCTGCCGGAGGGAACGCGCAGCCGGCTCCTTGCGCACACGGTTCCGGTGTGGCTGGGCGACGGGCCGCCGTCGGAGAACTTCCGCTTTGCCGCGGCCGTGGCGGAGTTCGGAATGCTGCTGCGCGCGTCGGAGCATCGCGGCCGCAGCAGCGTGGAAGGGGTGCTGCAGCTTGCCCGCGGCGCCACCGGCGCGGACGCGGACGGCTACCGCGGCGAGTTCGTGCGCATGGTGGAGGCCTGGGCCGCGCTCCCCAGGTCCGCCTCCGCCGCGGGCGAGGAGGACGAACGGTAGCAGGCGGTTGATGGATGGCGAGCGGCCCCCCGGCACCGTGCCGGGGGGCCGCTCTGCCTGGTGTGCGCGACGGAAGTGCCGGAACGGCCGGCGGGATTCACGGCCTACGGATCAGCCGAGCAGGGCGAAGGCGTTCGCCAGGTCCACGTTGCCTCCGGTAATTACCATCCCCACGCGCGCGCCGCGGAACGCGTCCGGGTCGCTCATGACCGCGGCGAGCGGCACGGCGCCGGAGGGCTCCACCACGATCTTCATCCGTGTCCACAGGTAGCGCATCGCCTCCACGATGGCGTCTTCTGACACGGTGCGCATCTCCGTCACGTGGGCGCGGATGAGCGGAAAGGTGATCTGCCCCAGCGCCGGTGTGCGCAGCCCGTCGGCGATGGTGGGCGGGTTGTGCACCTTCTGCAGCGTGCCGGTGCGGAACGAGCGCGTGGCGTCGTCCGCCAGCTCCGGCTCCACGCCGATGACGCGGATGCCCGGGTTCGCATCCTTTGCGGCCAGCGCGGTGCCGCTCAGCAGCCCGCCGCCGCCGCAGGGCGTCATCATCACCGAAAGGCCGGGGACGTCGTGCAGCAGCTCCAGCGCGGCGGTGCCCTGGCCGGCGATGACCCCCGCGTGGTCGTACGGCGGCAGCAGCGTCATCCCGCGCTCCGCCTGCAGCGCGACGGCGATGTCCTCGCGCGTTTCCTTGTGCTTGTCGTACAGAATCACCTCGCCGCCGTAGCCGCGGGTCCCCTCGATCTTGGACTGCGGCGCGTCGTCGGGCATGACAATGGCCGTGCGCACGCCCAGAATGCGGCCGGTGAGCGCCACCGCCTGCGCGTGGTTGCCGCTGGAGTACGTCAGCACGCCCAGCGCGCGCTGCGCGGCGGCGAGGCCGGACACCGCGTTGAACGCGCCGCGGAACTTGAACGATCCGCCGCGCTGCAGGTTCTCGCACTTGAAGAAGAACTCGGCGCCGAACCGCTCGTTCAGCGTGCGCGACGTCATCACCGGCGTGCGGTGCGCGTTGCCGCGCAGCCGCTCCGCCGCGGCGTGCACGTCGGCGGCGGTGGGGAGGGCGGGGGAGGCGGGGGCGTCCGGCGCGTCGGAGATGGTCATCGACCGAAAGTACGGGAGTACAAAAGTACGAAAGTACGGCTCAGGGCGCGGCCGCCGTGATCGGCAG
>NZ_DASVTX010000095.1:0-5482 GCF_036387355.1 Longimicrobium sp. | reverse complement strand
GTGGACGAGATCGCCGCCGCGCGGGAGGCGCGCCGCGAGGAGCTGGCGCTGGGGCTGGCGAGCGAGGCGCAGACGCTGCTGCGCACGCCCGATCCCTCGCCCGCGGCGCTGCTGCGGCTGGCATCGCTGGTGATGGATGGGTGGAAGCTGCGGCGCGGGATCGATGTCGGCAGCAAGCAGCAGGGGCGCGGCCTGTTCACCGTCATGGCCGCGTCGGAGCCGGAGCTTGCCGGGCTGCTTCGCGGCGCGCTCCCCATCCACACCGCTTCCCGCGGCGCCCTGGCCCGCGCCGCCGGACTCGTCTTTGCGCCCGCTCCGTAGCGGTGCGCTCCTCCCGGCTGTCCCAAACGGCGCGCCGTCGTCGTTCTCCGCATCCGTCGGGTCCGGGGGGACGCTCCCGGCAGCGGGCGCAGACCGTCCCCTGTCCCGCGAAGCGTGTCCGAGAATGTGGACAGCTGCGGAGGGAGGTGCCCGGGGCTTGATCAACCAAGCTGTTGTGCGATAATGTGTTGAGAGACGGGGCCGCCCCGGTACGCCGAATGCCCTGGGTTCCATCCGCAGTTCCTCCCCGCCCGTCCGTACCGATCCAAGCAGAAGAAGCGGAGATTCGATTCATGAACACTCGCACCGGCGGCGTCCGCCGCGCCGCGCTGCTCCTCGCGGGAACGCTGATGGTTTCGGCCTGCGCCACGCAGGTCACCCGCGTGAGCCCCGACCAGCAGATCGACCTGAGCGGCCGATGGAACGACACCGACAGCCGGCTGGTGGCCGATGCCCTGATCCGCGAAAGCTTCCAGGGGCAGGACGGCTCCTGGGCCGCGCGCTACATGGAGGCCCACGGCGGCCGCCGCCCCACGGTGATCGTGGGCTCCGTGCGCAACGGCAGCATGGAGCACATTCCGGTGGGCACCTTTGTGCGCGAGATCGAGCGGGCGTACCTGTCCAGCGGCCAGGTGCAGGTGGTGGCCAGCAACGAGGAGCGTGGCGAAGTGCGCGCCGAGCGCGAAGACCAGCAGCAGAACGCCACGGCCGACACCCGCGCCAGGCTGGCTCGCGAGCGCGGCGCCCAGTACATGCTGCAGGGCGACATCCAGTCCATCGAGGACCGTGAAGCCGGCCGCCGCGTGGTCTACTACCAGGTGGACGCCACGCTGGTGGACATCGAGACCAACGAAAAGGTCTGGACCGGGCAGCACCGCATCAAGAAGATGGTGGAGCGTCCCCGCTTTCGCCTGTAACCGCACGGAGCAGAGCATGATCAAGCCCCTTTCGCTGGCCGCCGTGCTGGTGGCCGCCGCGGCCTGCGCCCCGCGCATGGAGCCCGTGCGCCCCATCTACCGCAACGGCCAGGTGGTGCCCCGCACCTCCGACGCCACCATCGAGGACGCCCGGCTGGACGGCCAGGCCCGTCGCGAGGCCGCCCGCGCCGAAGCGGAGCGCGCCGCCGAAGCCGCGCTGGCCCAGTGCACCGCCGCCACCTGCGATGCCCTCACCCGGGGCGAGCTTGCGCTGGGGATGACGCGCGAGCAGGTGTTCGCCGCCACCGGCAGCACGTCCGCCGCGTGGGAAGAGCGCGGCGGCGGGCGCATCACCACGCTTTCCGCCATGGACGGCGTGCGGGTGGGAGACGCGGTCGCCCCGGTGGCGATGGTGACGCTGGAAGACGGCCGCGTGCGCAGCTACGCCTACCGCGAGCCGCAGGGGCTGCGCCTGGTCGCCTCGCCCGCGGACGCGGGTGCGCGCGGAACGGCGCGCGCCCGCGCCGCCGCCCTGCTGCGCGAGGGCGACGAGCTGGCGCTGGCCGGCCGCTTTGTGGACGCGCTGGACCGCTACGACCGCGCGGACGTGGTGGACGCCGAGAACCCGGAGACCACCATCCGCATCGCCCGCGCGCTGGACAAGCTGCTGCGCCCGCGCGAGGCCGAGCTTCGCTACCAGCTGTTCCTGCACCAGATGGAGCTGGAGACGATCCGCGCGCAGGGCGAGGCGTACGCCCACCTCTCCGCCGCGGTGGTGGAGGCGCGCCAGCGCCTGATCGTTCTGGAACGCGGACGATGATCCCCCTGCGCACCCGCCCCGTGCTCGCCGCCGCCGCGCTCGCGGCGGCGCTGGGGGCCTGCGCGCCGGGCGCGGGGCTGCCCCGCATGCCCGCGCCGGAAACGCTCCCCGAGGGCTCTCCCCTGGCCAGCCAGACACTGTCGCCGTGGGACGCGTGGCTGCGGCACTACGTGATGGCGGGCGCGCCGGACAGTGCCGTGGCGCTGCTGCAGGGGCGCGCCGGCCCGCGCGACGAACTGGTGCGGCGGCTGCAGCTCGCCGTGGTTCTGCACGAGGCCGGGCGCTACCGGGAAAGCAATGCCGCGCTGGACTGGGCCGAGGCGGAGGCGGAGCGCCGCTACACGCGCAGCGTCTCGCAGGCCGCGGGTGCGGTGCTCGTCAACGACGCCTCCATCGCCTACGTGCCGCCCCCGGCGGAGCGCGCCATGGTGCCGTACTACCGCATGCTGAACGACCTGGCGCTGGGCGAGGCCGAGTCCGCCGCGGTGGAGGGGCGGCGTGCGGGCGCGTACTTCACGCAGCTTCAGGACGGGGACGGGCGCCAGCCCTGCGTAGGCGAAGGGCTGGTGGAGTACCTGGCCGGCATCTCCTTCAGCCGCGCCGGGGCGCAGGGGGACGCGCTCGTGTCGTTGCGCCGCGCGGAGGCCGCGTTCGACGGCTGCCCGGGCGCCACCGCTCCGGCGGACCTGGGCGCGCGCCTGTACGCCGCCGCGCGGCGCACGGGTGTCGCGGACGTAGCGGATTCCGCGGCCCGGCGCTACGGCGTCGCGGACGCGCCGGCGGATTCCGGGACGGGCGAGGTCGTCGTCCTGGTGCAGCATGGATGGGTGGCGCACCGCTCCAACGCCGACATCCACGTCCCCATCTTTCCCGACCAGGCGAACGGCATTTCCAACGGCGATCCGGCCGCACTGGCGGACCTGCTGCTGCATGCCGCCGCCAACCTGACCGAGCAGGCGCAGTGGGGCGACGCGTGGGAGGAGCACCCCGTGCAGCAGGTGTCGGACGCCATCGACGGTGCCTACATCATGAAGCTCGCGTGGCCGGTGTACCGGCTGGAGTCGTGCTCCGCGCCGGGCGTGCGTGTGGTGGTGGGCGCGGACACGGTGGCGGCGCCGGTGGCGGGCGACCTGTCGTCGGCCGTGCTGGACCGGTGGGAGCGCACCCGGTCCGCCGCGCTGGCGCGAATGATGGTGCGCGGCACGGCCAAGTACCTCGCCACGCGCGCCATCGAGCGCAAGGCGGAAAAGGAGGGCGGCGAAGACATGGGATGGCTCGCCGGCCGCCTGGCCAACTTCGCGGGCAACCGGCTGGAGCGGGCCGATACGCGAAGCTGGTCGCTGCTCCCGGACCGCGTGTCGGTCGCGCGGGTTTCGCTCCCCGCGGGCGAGCACAATGTCCGCATTCAGGTGATGGGGGCGGATGGGGAGACGCAGTGGGTGGACGTGGGCCCGGTGACCGTCCGCGAGGGCGAAACGAGCGTCGTCACGCGCCGCGTCTGGGGCGCCGAGATGGGCGACCTTGCCGCGCGCTCCCCGGAGATGCGCCAGCTTCGCGCCCGCCGCGAGGCCGCCCCCGCCGACACCCTTCCCGCCATCGACGGGCCGCCTGTCGCGGACGCATCCACCGTGGCCGCCGCTTCGGAATCCACGGCCTCCATGGAAGCCGGGCCCAAGGCGAAGTCCTCCGCCACGCCCTGATCGGGTTTCCCTCGGGAAAGAGAAAGGCCGCCTCACACGTGAGGCGGCCTTCTGCGTTGTCCCATCCTCCGCAACAGCATGTCACGCGGGGACGCGGAGGACGGAAAAGCGGAGAACCGGCGCGCCCTACTGCCCGCGCCCCAACCGCTGGTGAGCGGCAGCGAACTCGCCGGCCGCGAGCGCGCCCACGATGCTGATCTCGCCCGCCAGCGCCACGGCGGCGCAGATCTCGGCGAAGCGGTTGGCGCGCCCCTCGCCCACGCAGTCCAGGATGGACAGGCATTCGCGCGCCGTGGGCAGGCGCGTGCCGCCGCCCACTGTGCCCACGATCAGGTTGGGCAGCGTGAGCGCCACGTACAGGTCGCCGCCGCGCACCTCCATCCGCAGCACGCCCACGCTGGCTTCGCCCACGCACGCCACGTCCTGCCCGCACGCCAGAAAGAGCGCGGCGAGCGCGTTCGCCACGTGGCTGCTGGCCCCCGTGGCGCCGGCCTGCACCCCGCCGATCATCCCCATCCGCCAGCAGTCGCACATGCGCTCGGGCGTGGTACGCAGGCCGCGCTGCACCAGGGCGCGCGGCAGCAGCGCCTCCGCCGTCACCCGCCGCCCGCGCGTGCGCAGAAAAACGCCGCTGGTCGCCTTCTTGTCGCCGCTCAGGTTGCTTTCCACGAACCAGTATTCCGGCCGCACCGGTGTGCGCTCCAGAATGTCGGCGCAGATTGAGGCCGCGGCGAACGTCACCATGTTCTGCCCCGCCGCGTCGCCGGTGCTGAAGGCGAGCAGCAGGTACACACGGTTGGCCTCCACGTACGCGCGCAGGTCCGTCAGCCGCGCAAAGCGGGAGCCCCGGGCCGCCACCGCGCGGAACGCCTCGCCCTGCTCCGCCGCCCACGCCGCGAACGCCGCCGCCTGCGCCAGCGTGGCGAACGCAAAGGCGGGGGCGCGCTGCACCTGCTGGTCCGTCACCATGCACGACACGCCGCCCGCGCGCGAAAGCAGCCGCGCGCCGCGGTCGTAGCTCGCCACCAGGGCGCCCTCGGAGGTGGCGAGCGGCACGTAAACGTCGTCGTGCACGTGCATTCCGTTGATGCGCAGCGGCCCGATGAGTCCCACCGGCACCTGCGCCATGCCGATGAAGTGCTCCACGTTGCCGCGGAACGCCTCTGCATCCACCGGCCCGCCGTTTCCCGCCAGGTGCGGCACCTCGATGCCGCGCTCGCGCAGAAAGGCCAGGCGGCGCTCCTGCCCCGCCGCGCTCCAGTCCAGCGGCGCGGGAACGCGGGGCGGAACGGGCCGCTCGCCGCGCTGCACGGGCCGAAGGCGGCTGTCCCCGTCGTGGTCCGGACCCGGATCGTCCATCGGTCTGCTCGAGTTCCTCATGCGGTAAGACTGGCGCCCCCGCCGCCGATCCGCCAGTTCCGCATGAGCGCGGCTCACACGGGACCATCTGTGGATACGGGCTCGCGCGCGAGAGGCGGGCATCAGTGCGGCCCCCACCCGGGCTCGTACTACTCGCCCACCCTCCCCCAAAACAGACTGGGGGAGGGTTGCTCCGGGCGACAAACTCCGAAGCGCGTACCCAGTGCTCCCTTTCCCAGGTCCTTCTGGGGGAAGGGTTGGGGATCGGGGCCACTCTCCGCCGCGCCGAACCCTCCGACCTGCACCAGACTGCTGTTGGGGTGTGCCCCCTCTCCCACATCTGTTCGTGGGAGAGGGTGGCGAGC
>NZ_DASVTX010000094.1:0-29515 GCF_036387355.1 Longimicrobium sp. | reverse complement strand
ATCGCCGCCCGCCGCCGCGCCGCGCGCCTGGCCCAGGACCCTCAGGAGCGGCTCGCGCTGGCGCGCAGCATCATGAGGGGTTCGGACGGCACGCCGCGCGACGGCGAGCCGGCCGCGACACGTTCGGGCGTGGGTTCCGGCCCGGCCGTGGACGACTTTCTCCGCCACAAGCGTGAAGACCTGCGGCTGGAGCAGGAGCGGGAGGAGCGCCGATGGGCCGGACGCTAGTCTTTGATTCATCGGCCCTCATCGCCGTGCTGGAGGAGGAGCCGGGCGGCGCTGAGGCGGGTGCCCTGCTTGCGGATCGCGGGAACGAGTGCGTCGTGCACGCGGTCAACGTGGTGGAGGTCTACTACGACATGCTCCGGCGTGGGGGGCGGCCGCGGGCGCAGCGTGCCCTCCGCGCCCTGCACGCGCTCGGTTTGACGCGGGACCGGCGAATGAATGCGCACTTCGTGAAGCAGGTAGCAACGCTCAAGTCGGCCAGGAAAGTTTCCCTGGCCGATTGCTTTTGCATCGCCCTCACGGTTTCCGTCAAAGGCGAGATGATCACCGCGGACCGCCACGAGATGGCGGCCATCGCGGCCGACGGCGTCTGCCGCGTCCGGTTCATCCGCTGAGCGCTTGCGGTGCGTGCATGGGGCGCGCTACCGTTGTTCAGCCCACCCCATCTGTTCCGGACTCAGTTTCCGGCGCGCGGACGTCTCTCCTCCGCGCCGGCACGCGCCGCCGCCGCGCCCGACGCAAACCAGATCCGCCCACTCGCTCCGCCCTGAATCCCTTCCGTCCCATGCGCATTCGATCCACTCTGCTGCTGGCCTTCACCCTGGCCTCGGCGCCGCTCGCCGCGCAGGAGCCTGAGCGCCCCTCGCTCCCCCGCGGCGCCGATACCAACGACTGGGAGGCGTACTTTGAAGCGGGCGAGGCCCGGTTCATCCAGTTCCCGCGGGAGGCGACCGCCGCGTTCTACTGGGCGTCGAGGCTGGACCCCACCCGCGCGGAACCGATCTTTGCGCGCTGGGCGTCGTTCTTTGCCGTGGACGACGGCACGTTCGAGTCGTATCTGCGCGAAGAGGAGTTCGTGATGCGCCGTTCGGCGACCATCGCCAACGACTCGCTGCTCACCCGGGCGTACTACCGCAACCCGTTCGTGCACCGCGGGCTGGAGGTGGGACTGTTCGTGCGCCTCGGACGGCGGCTCGCCTGGGACGGAGCCACGAATGCATTCGTGAACTACGGGCAGGGCGAATTCCAGCGCGCGGCGGCACAGTTCGGTCGGCTGGTGCGAGCCAACCCCGAGCGCAACGTGCGGCTGCGGCACTACCGCGCGCTGGCGCTGGTGGGCGCGCAGGAGCCGGACAGCGCGGCGGCGGAGATCCAGGAACTGCTGCAGGCACTGCGCTCGCGCGACGAGAGTTCAGTGCAGCGGATGTACGAAAGCAAGGCGCTGTGGGAGTACTCGCTCGGCATGCTGTACGAGCGGCAGAACCGTCCGGCGGACGCCGCCGCGGCGTACGAGCGCGCGCTGGTGGAAGACCTGGCCATGTATCCGGCCCACGCCGGCCTGGGCCGGCTGGCCATCGCCGCAAAGGACACCACGGCCGCCCTCTCTCACCTGTCGCAGGCCGTCGAAGCGGCGCCCGGCGATGCCGTGATCCACTACGATTACGGCAACGCCCTGCTGCAGGCACGCCGCCCCGAGGAGGCCCTGGCGGCGTACCGCCGCGCGCTGGAACTGGAGCCGTACTGGGCGCTGCCGTACGTGCGGGTGGGCCAGATGCACGACATGCTCGGCCGCGGCGCGGAGGCCCTTGTCGCGTATCGCGAGTACCTGAGCCGCGCGCCGCGCAATCAGGCGGAAACCATCACCCGCGTGCAGCAACGCATCGCTGCACTCGGCGGGTAGTTGCCTCGGCGGCACGTGATCAACTGGACGCCGGTTCCCTCGCGGAGCCGGCGTTCGTTGCGAGCGGGGAACTGCAGGGAATAGGGAATAGGGAATAGGGAATAGGTGGACTGAAACGGCAACTGCGTTCCCCGCAGAGACACGGAGATACGGAGAAGAAGACGCGACGGAAACTCCTGCTCGTTGCCTCTGCGGTTCTGCGTGATGCCCTTCTCCATGACCTCCGTGGCCTCTGTGAGAATCGGCTCTTGACGGTGCCGCCACCTCACAGACTGTCTCGCGCGCCCGCCCGGGCGTACATTCTCCCGCGACCCCCGCGCAGCATACACGAGACGAGCCGTGCACAATCCACCGGACATCCACCCCGCCCGGCCCATGCGGGTGGCGTACTTCACCGAGAGCCTGCTGCCCCACGTGGATGGCGTGTCGCGCACCCTGGCGCAGCTGTTCGGATTTCTGGAGCGGCAGGGCGTGGAGTTTCGCGTGTACTCGCCCTTTGTGCCGGGGCCCGAGGTGACGTGGAGCGGGCGGGTGCGGCCGGTAAAGTACGTGCGCTTTCCCCTGTATCCGGACTATCGCGTCAGCATCCCTTTCGGGCCGGGGATGGCGCGCGAGCTGGATGCCTGGGCGCCGGACCTGGTGCACCTGGTGAGCCCCACCCCCATGGCTTCGCGCGCGGCCGGATGGGCGGAAAAGCGCGGCATTCCCGTCGTCAGCAGCTTTCACACGCACTTCGTCTCGTACTTTCGCTACTACGGCGCGCCCCGGCTGGAGCCGTTCGGGTGGCGCATGCTGCGCCGCTTCTACGCGCGCTGCTGCAAGGTGTACGTGCCCTCGGAAAGCACCATCCGCGAACTGCACGAGCACGGCATCCGCAACACCGAGCCGTGGTCGCGGGGCATTGATCTGGCCCGCTTCTCGCCCGGACACCGCAGCGCGGAGTTGCGCCGCGCGGCCGGGGCGGATGACGAAACGCCCATCGTGCTGATGGTGAGCCGGCTGGTGAAGGAAAAAGACATGGCGGACCTGGTGCAGATGGAGCGTGTGCTGCAGGCGGGCGGAAACAAGCACCGCCTCGTGCTCGTAGGGGATGGGCCCATGCGCGGCGAGCTGGAAGCCGCACTCCCCGACGCGCACTTTGCCGGGCACCAGGGCGGCGACGACCTGGCCCGCTGGTACGCCTCCGGCGACGTGTTCGTCTTTCCGTCCACCACGGAAACGTTCGGCAACGTGGTGCTGGAGGCGCAGGCCTCCGGGCTGCCCACCGTCGTCGTGAACCGCGGCGGGCCGCCGGACCTGGTGCAGCCGGGCGAGACGGGGTTCATTGCCCGCGCCAACGATCCGCCGGACCTGGCCGCCCACGTGCAGCGCCTGCTGGCCGACCCCGCCGAGCGTGCGCGCATGGGTGCCGCCGCCCGCGACGCGGCCCGCGCGCGCGACTGGGCCGTCATCAACGGCCGGCTGCTGCAAAGCTACGCGCAGGTCATCCGCGACCACCCCTCGCCCCCCCGACGATGAAGCCCGAGGCCGGCCCGCAGGCGTCCTCCCCCGGAACCATCTCCCGCACGCTGGACCGGGTGCTGCGCACGGCGCTGTTCCTGGTGCCCTTCGGCGTGCTGGGCAACCTGGCGCTCTCGTGGTTCGCCACCGACCACGACGTGCTGCGCAACCTGGGGTCGCTGGACCGGCGCTACCTGTATCTCGCCATCCTGCTGGCGCTCTTTCCCTGGGTCACCAACACCCTGCGGCTGCTGATCTGGGCGCGCTTCATCGGGCACCGCGTCAGCTTCAGGGACATGTTTCGCGTCACCCTGGGGGCGGAACTCACCTCGTCCGTCTTTCCCACCTCATCCGGCGGCGAGGTCTTTCGCTGGGGGATGATGGTGCAGAAGGGGATTCCGCAGGGGCACGCGGCCTCCATCGTCACGCTGGGCTACCTGGAAGACATGATGTTCTTCGCGGTGGCCATCCCCACCTCCATCATCGTGTCGCAGGCGTGGGAGCTCCCCGTGCTGCGCGCGGTGGGGCGGCAGATGCGGGGGCAGGCGCTGGGGGTCATCGGCATCGTCGTGGTCGCGCTGCTCCTGCTGTGGCTGCTGGGGCGGATGATGATGGCCGGGCGGCTGGGCGAGGGGCTGCGGCGGCGTGCGCTGCGCATCACTGGCAAGTTCAAGCGGCGGATGCGCAAGACGGCGCACGACTTCCGCGGCGTGTACCGGCTGGTGATCCGCCGGGGCAAGAGCCGGTTCGCGCTCACGGTGCTCATCACGGCCGTGCAGTGGGCCTGCCGCTACTCGGTCGTGACCGCGCTGGCGTACTTTCTGGGCGCGCGGGTGGACCCCGTGCTCTTTTTCCTGCTGCAGTGGGTCATCTTTACGCTCATGATCTTCATCCCCACGCCCGGAGCGTCGGGCGGGGCGGAGGCGGCGTTCTACCTGGTGTACGGCGCGCTGATGCCGGCGGGGCTCATCGGCATCGCCACCGCGGGGTGGAGGATGCTCACCTTCTACCTGAGCCTGGCGCTGGGATCCATCATCTTCCTGATCTTCAACATCGCGGACGCGCGCACGCGGCGGCTGCGCAGGCAGGCGGTTTCGGACGGCGGCTAACTGCCAGATTAACAACGGGTTAACCTGCATGCGGCCCGGTCTGTACCCTCGACAAAACCTTCGCGCGAGGTTAGATTGGGAGCATGAAAACCGCGATCGATCTCAGCAAGACGGCGGCGCTTTTCGAGGCGCCCACGCAGTCTCCACTCCGGAGCCTGCGGACGGACCGCGTGCGCCTTGGAATGGGCGAAGCGAAGCCGCAGCGCGAGACGCTGCGGCAGCTGACGGACGAGGAGCTGTTCCAGCGCTATACGGAAGGCGATCAGGCCGGCTTCCGGGTGCTGGTGGAACGATATGAGCCGCGCATTCAGGGCTTTCTGCGCAAGCGGCTGAACGACGAGGAGCGCGTGGCGGACCTTACGCAGGACACTTTCCTGCGCATTCACCGCGCGCGTGAAAGCTACGATCCGGCGCGCAAGTTCTCGACGTGGATCCACACGATCGCGAACAACCTGCTCAAGAACGAGTTCCGCAACCGCTCGCGGCGGCGGGAGACGGCGTTCTCGGAGCTCCGCCCCGACGCCAGCGCGTCCGGCGCGGCGGCGCGCCCGGTGGAGTTCGCCAGCGGCGGCGCCGACCCCTCGCGCGAGGCGTACCGCAGCGAGCTGCGCAAGGCCATCGACGTGGCGATTGAGCGGATGGACGAGCACCACCGCATTCCGTTCGTGATGCGCGAGGTGGAAGACCGCACCTACGAGGAGATCGCCGAGGAGATCGGCATTCCGGTGGGCACGGTCAAGAGCCGCCTGAACCGGGCGCGGAACTCGTTCCGCATGCTGCTCCCGGTCCCGGTGTGACCTGATCGCCTGGTCTGACGTCCAGAAGCCCGCTTCGACTCCGGTCGGAGCGGGCTTCTTCGTGTCCGCGGGCGAAAGAACTTCAACCCCCTCTCACGGAGTGCACCGAGTTTCACGGAGGTCACGGTACGGATCGAGGACGGGTGCCGTACCGTGACCTCCGTGCGGCCTCCGTGAACTCCGTGGGAGACGCGGTTCTCTGTTTCGGATTCAGGGACGCACACCCTTGACGTCACGACGCGGACGGGATAGACTCGCAGATGGATTTTAGAGCCGCTTAAAACTGGATTTTGAATCGTGCTGGGATACGGGACGCGGTGGATGGTGCTGGCGGGGCTCCTGGCGGTGCTGGCGGGGTGTGCGCCGCCGGAGCACAAGGAGGCGGCCGGCCGGCTGAACGTGGTCACCACGGTGGGGATGATCGCCGACGTGGTGCGCGAGGTGGGCGGGCCGCACGTGCACGTCACCGGCCTCATGGGCCCGGGCGTGGACCCGCACCTGTACAAGGCCAGCGAGGGCGACGTGCGCCGCCTGTACCGCGCGGACGTGGTGTTCTATGGCGGGCTGCACCTGGAGGCGCGCATGGCCGAGGTGCTGGAAGAGATGGGGACGCGCACCACCGTGGTCGCCGTCACGGACTCGGTGCCGCGCTCGCTGCTGCGCCGCCCCGCCGCCTTTGCCGGCAACTACGATCCGCACGTGTGGTTCGACGTGCGCATGTGGGAAACCACCGTGGGCGTCATCGCCGCCACGCTGTCCAGGGCGGACCCGGCGCACGCGGCGGAGTACCGGAGCCGCGCGGCCGCGTATCGCCTTCGCCTGGCGGAGCTGGACCGCTACGTGCGCCGGCAGGCCGCCCGCGTTCCCGCCGAAAAGCGCGTGCTGATCACCGCGCACGACGCCTTCAACTACTTCGGGCGCGCGTACGGCTTCGAAGTGCGCGGGCTGCAGGGCATCAGCACCGCGGCCGAGGCGGGGACGGCGGACGTGCAGGAACTGGCGGACTTCATCGCCCGGCGGCGCATTCCCGCCGTGTTCGTGGAAACGTCCATCGCCCCGCGGACCATCCAGGCGGTGCAGGAAGCGGTGCAGGCCCGCGGCTTTGCGGTGCGCATCGGCGGGTCGCTGTACTCCGACGCGCTGGGCAGCCCCGGCAGCGAGGCCGCCACCTATCCCGGCATGGTCAAGCACAACATCGACACCATCGTGGACGCGCTGCTGCGCGACCCTCAAGGAGCACGCCCGTGAACGACGACACCCCCGCCATCGAGGTCAACGACCTTACGGTGGCGTACCGCGAGAAGCCCGTGCTGTGGGACGTGGACCTCACCGTGCCCCGCGGCGTGCTGATGGCCATCGTGGGCCCCAACGGCGCCGGCAAGTCCACGCTCATCAAGGCGATGCTCGGCCTCGTACGCGCGGCGGCGGGAGAGGTGCTGGTGCACGGCCGCCCGTACGCGGAGCAACGGCGGCAGGTGGCCTACGTGCCCCAGCGCGGCAGCGTGGACTGGGACTTTCCCACCAGCGTGCTGGACGTGGTGATGATGGGGTGCTACGGCCAGCTGGGATGGCTGCGGCGGCCGGGAAAGCGCGAGCGCGAATCGGCCATGGCGGCGTTGGGGCAGGTGGCCATGCAGGACTTTGCCGACCGGCAGATTTCGCAGCTGTCCGGCGGGCAGCAGCAGCGGGTGTTCCTGGCCCGCGCGCTGGTGCAGAACGCCGGGCTTTACCTGATGGACGAGCCGTTCCAGGGGGTGGACGCCAAGACGGAGCGCGCCATCGTCAGCGTGCTGCAGCAGTTGCGGGCGGATGGAAAGACGGTGGTCGTGGTCCATCACGACCTGGAGACCGTGCCGGAGTACTTTGATTCCGTGCTGCTGCTGAACGTGCGCCGCATCGCCTCCGGCCCCGTGGGCGAGGTGTTTACGGAAGAGAACCTGCGGCTGACGTACGGCGGGCGCGCCCCGCTGCTGCAGCGTTCCGCCGTGCGCGGCCCGCGTCTGCTGGACGACACGGACCCCGTCACGCACATGGCCGCGGATTGAGCGCCATGAGCTTCTGGACCGACTACACGCTGCAGATCGTCGCCCTGGGCGCGGCGGCGCTGGGGCTCACCAGCGGCGCGCTCGGCAGCTTCGCCGTGCTGCGCAAGCAGAGCCTGCTGGGCGACGCCATCAGCCACGCGGCGCTGCCGGGGATCGCGCTCGCCTTTCTGCTCACGGGGAGCAAGGCGCCGCTCGTCCTCGTTCTGGGCGCCGCGGTGGCGGGGTGGATCGGCACGCTGGTGGTGATGCGCATCGTCAACGCCACGCGCAACAAGGAAGACAGCGCGCTGGGGATCGTGCTGGCCGTCTTCTTCGGATTCGGGCTGGTGCTGCTGACGCTCATCCAGAAGCGGCCGGACGCCAGCCAGGCGGGGCTGGACCGCTTCCTCTTCGGGCAGGCGGCCACGCTGCTGCAGCGCGACGTCATCCTCATCAGCGTCCTGGGAGGCATCGCGCTGCTGGTGTCCGCGGTGTTCTGGAAGGAGTTCAAGCTGCTCGCCTTTGATCCGGAATTCGCCACCAGCATCGGGCTTCCCGTCCGCCTGCTGGACGTCATCCTCACCTCGGTGCTGGTGCTGTCCATCGTCATCGGCCTGCAGACGGTGGGCGTGGTGCTGATGAGCGCCATGGTGGTGGCGCCCGCGGCGGCCGCGCGGCAGTGGACGGACCGGCTGGGGCGGATGGTGCTGCTGGCGGGCGGGTTCGGCGCGCTGGCCGGGGTGAGCGGCGCGGTGATCAGCAGCGCCGCGCAGCACGTGCCGACGGGGCCGACGATCGTCCTGTGCCTGACGGCGCTGGTGGTGGTGTCGATGGCGTTCGCGCCCACCCGCGGGCTGGTGTGGGAAGGGGTGCGGCAGGCGCGCAACCGGCGCACGCTGCACATGCATTCCGTGCTGGCGGACCTGCAGGCGCTGGCGCTGCAGCACCCGGAGCAGGAGCACGGGCACGCGACCGCGGTGCTGGAGATCGTGCATCCCGGCGCGCTGCACGAACTCAAGGCGCTCGAGCAGCGCGGCTGGGCGCGGCGCCGCGGCGACGACTGGGCCATCACCCCCGCGGGGCGCGCGGAAGCGGCCACGCACGGGCGCGGGCCGGACTACGAGGAGGAGCGGTGATGGTTCCGGAGCAGGAAATCCAATGGATCGCCGCGCTGACCGCGGCGGCGTGCGCGCTCCCCGGCGTGTTTCTGGTGCTGCGGCGGATGGCGCTCATGAGCGACGCCATCAGCCACGCCATTCTGCTCGGCATCGTGCTGGGCTTCTTCGTCACGCAGAACCTGGCCTCGCCACTGCTGGTCGTCGCAGCGGCCGCCACGGGGGTGCTGACGGTGTCGCTGGTGGAGATGATCAACCGCACGCGGCTGGTGCGCGAGGACGCGGCCATCGGGCTCGTCTTTCCCGCGCTGTTCAGCATCGGCGTGATCCTGATCGCGCGGTTCGCGGGGAGCGTGCACCTGGACGTGGACGCGGTGCTGCTGGGCGAGCTTGCCTTTGCCCCGTTCAACCGGTGGATCGTGAACGGGCGCGACCTGGGTCCGCGCACCCTGTGGCTGATGGGCGCGCTGCTGCTGCTGAACGCCGGCTTCGTGGCCGCGTTCTACAAGGAACTCAAGATCACCACGTTTGATGCGGCGCTGGCGGGAACGCTGGGTTTTGCGCCCGGGCTGCTGCACTACGCCTTTATGACGCTGGTGTCGGCGACGGCGGTGGGGGCGTTCGACGCGGTGGGCTCCGTGCTGGTGGTGGCGCTGATGATCGCGCCGCCCGCCGCGGCCTTTCTGCTCACGGACCGGCTGCCGCGGATGATCGGGCTCAGCGTGGCGCTGGGCGTGGTGAGCGCGCTGGCGGGATACTGGACGAGCTACCTGTTCGACGTGTCCATCGCGGGGTCGATGGCGACCATGACGGGCGCGATGTTCGGCATCGTGTTTCTGCTGGCGCCGGAGCGCGGGCTGCTGGCGCTGGAGCGGCGGCGCAGGCGGCAGCGGTGGGAGTTCGCGCAGACCATGCTGGCCATCCACCTGATGAACCACGAGGACAGCGCCGAGGCGGACCGCGAGAACCGCGAATCGCACCTGCACGGGCACCTGCGGTGGAAGCCGGAGTTCGCGCAGCGGGTGGTGCGGCGGGCGGAGGGGAGCGGGTGGTTGAGCCGCACGGGGGGAGACACCCTGCGCCTCACCGACCGGGGCCGCGTGGCCGCCTGCGAGGCGATCGGGATCACGAGCTGAGGCGCGGGGCGGGCTTCACCCGGGCCGGGTTTTTCGCCGCCGAGAGTGGGTGAGCGAATGAATTCGCCGCAACAACGGCGGAAAGTCCCCCCAAACAGACGGGGGGACTTCACCTGCACGGGGCGGATTGCCCCGCGTGGGCGGCGGGCAGAGGAGCTGAGCGAGTGAACTCGCCGCAACAACAGCTGAAAGCCTCACGATACAGCCGTGAGGCTGCACGTGTGCGGAAAACGGGTTGGCGCCGACCTTCGCCCCGCGCCGAACGACTCCCCCTCTCCCGCGGAGCGGGTGGAGGGGGCTGGGGGGAGGGGGCCTCTTTCGGCCGCATCGGCACCATCCGAAGCGCACCCTCGTTGCTGTTCTCCCCTCTCCGTGCGCAGTTTGCACGGGGAGGGGCCGGGGGTGAGGCCTTCGGAGTTGGCACCAGGCACCGGACCGTCCCCCGCGCCGAACGGCTCCCCTCTCCCGCTCGCGGGAGAGGAGCTGGGGGTGAGGGGTGCCCGCAGCATACACCGAGTTCCTCGAAGGGCAGTTCCCTGCCGTGCTCCGAAGAGAAAAAGGCGCGGCGGAGCCCATGCTCCCCCGCGCCTCTCGTCTTCGCTCTCCGCCGTCCGAACGAACGCGATCAGGAAACCTCGCTCATACCACCTCCCACGCGATCCGCGCGAAGCGCGAGCCCGCGAACGCCTCGCGCAGCCGGCGCAGCGCCGCCTTCCGCGCATCCTCCTCCGTATCCGCGGTGCCGGAAACCGAACCGCGGACGCGGTACCCCACGCGGAACTCCTCCACGATGCGCCCGTCCGCATCTACCCGCCCCACCTCCAGGATGTCCACCAACGCGCCCGGCCAGAGCGCCGCGAGTTCCTTTTCCACCTGGTGCTCCGCGTCCGCCACGCCGTAGGCCGCCACCTCCACCCGGCCCTGCCCGCGCAGCTTCACGATGTGCTCCACCGATCAGCGCCGCATGCCCATGCGGATGGTGTCGGCGGGGGCGCCGGGCCGTGGGCGGATGGTGTCCGCCGGCGGGGGCGCCGGGTCCGGATCCGGGAGCGTCGTCGTGGTATCCACGCCGGGCACCGGCGCCAGCGGCGGCGGCTGCGTGCGCTGGCGGAGCAGGTTCAGGTTCTGCAGCGCGCGGGCCCGGTCCCCCGGCTCTGGCGAAATCTGCACGAACTGCTCGAGCGCGATGATGGCGCTGGTCGTGTCGCCCATCGCCAGCCGCGCTTCGGCGAGGTGGCTGTAGAACAGGTCGTAGCGGTTGTCCAGCCGGATGCTTTCCGTCAGCAGGTTGGCGGCGTCTTCATAGCGGCCCAGGCGGATCATGGCGACCGCGGCCTGGTCGCGGTACTCCGGGGTGCGCGGCTCGATCTCCATGGCCCGTTCCGCGTACGCCAGCGCCGAATCGTACTGCCGCGCGCCGTAGAAGCGCTTCCACTCGCGGCTCAGCACCAGCGCGTCCACCGCGCCCATGCTGTCCGCGCCCGTGCTGTCCGCCCCGATGCTGTCGGCGGCCACACGCCCGCCTCCTCCGCCGCCGCCCATCTGCGACAGGGCGAACGCGCCGCCGCCCAGCAGGACGAGCGCCAGCAGCACCCACACCATCGGGTGCACGCCCCTGCGCTCCTCCGCCAGCTGCGTCTGCCGGCGCCGCGGCTGCGCGATCACCGGCTGGTGGGCGGGCGCGCGGTCCACGGGCGCGGGCGGCGGGGCGGCGGGCGTGCGGGGCGGCGGCGCCAGCACGGTGCGGTCGTCGTCCATGGGCGGGAGCCCGCCGTCCACCATGGTCGGGTCGTCGTCCACCGGCGGCAGCGCGCCCCCCGCGGCGGGAATGACGGCGGCGGCAGGCGTTTCGCCCAGGCGGCGCAGCGGCTGCTCCAGCGCGTCCGCCATCTGCCCCGCGTTGGCGAAGCGCTGCACCGGGTCCGGCGCCAGCGCGCGGCGGATCACCGCCTCCACCTCTTCCGGAATCCCCGGCGCGCGCGAGCGCAGCGACGGCGTGGGCACGTCCAGCCCGGCGGCCATGCGGTTGCGGTCCGTTTCCGTGTAGGGCCGCTCGCCCGTGAGCAGCTGAAAGCCCACGGCGCCCAGGCTGAACACGTCCGACGCGGCGGACAGGCGCGGCTCGGCGCGCAGCTGCTCGGGCGAGGCGTACGCGGGCGACATGGGCGCGCGCCCGTCGTGCGTGAGGGCCGTCGTGTCTTCTTCCGCCATCGCCTTGGCGATGCCGAAGTCCAGCACGCGCACCTGCATCTCGTCGTCCGCCTGCTCGCCCTGCACCAGAAAGATGTTGCCCGGCTTCACGTCGCGGTGCACCAGCCCGGCGCGGTGCCCCACCGCCACGCCGCGCGACGCGTGCTGAAGAATGCGGAGCGCCTCGGCCAGCGGCATGCGCGAGCCGCGCGCAAAGCGGGTGGCCAGGTCGTCGCCGCGCAGAAGCTCCATGACGATGTAGTCCAGCCCCAGGTCCTCGTCCGTGCCGTAGTCGTACACGGGGACCACGTTGGGGTGGTGCGGCAGGCGGGCGGCGGAGGCGGCCTCGTGGCGAAAGCGGGCGCGCAGCCGCTCCCGCAGCTCGGGGTCGTTGCCGGACGACGCGGTAATGACCTTTACCGCCACCGGCCGGCCCAGGCGCAGGTCGGTGGCGCGGTACACGGCGCCCATCCCGCCCCGCCCGATCACGTCGTCGATGCGGTAGCGGCCCGCCAGTTCGCGTCCCTTCAGCAGCGCTTCCAATCCCGGCATTTCGTCTTCTGGCTGTCGTGGCCCGGCATGCGGCCGTGTGTGGTTCTGCTGCTCTGGTGTCGCGTTCGGGTGCCGAGGTGGCGGGGGGCGTACTCACGCACTCACGCACGCGGCACTCACGCACTGCGGTTCTGGGCGTGTCCCTGCGCTGCGCTCCGGGCCGGGCTTCGCGCGCCGTAAGGCACGATACGACTGTGCCTAACGGCGCCGAGCCCCCTCCGCGTCAGGGCAACGATACTGCTGTTGCCCCGCCGCTCCGGGCTCTCGGCCCTCCGGGCGCGAATCCCTCACGCGGGGAAGGGCAGTGCGGAGTGCGGAGTGCTGAGCGCGGGAAGTGCCCAGTGCCCAGTGCCCGCGCTCGCGACGTCTGCCCCGCGGTCGAAACCGCGCGGCTGCCCCCGCGCCGCTCGGCGCCGAGACGAGGGGGGCCTCTCCGCATGCGCCAACCCGTCCGATGCGCCCCAACCGCAGTTGCCGTGTGCCCCCTCTCCCACATCTGTTCGTGGGAGAGGGTGGACGCGTCTCAGCGCGGACGGGTGAGGGCCTCACCCCGCGGCCGCACCCATCCCGGCGGTTCCGCCCCGAACCCTCCGCCCATCAACCCTCCCCCAGTCTTGTTTGGGGGAGGGTGGGCCGGTGGTGCCGGCCCGGGTGGGGGCCGCCGTACGGCCCGCCCCCCACTCCCGTGCAGGAGTGCACTTACATCCGCAGCGTGTCCCGCGGCGCGGAACGCACGGGCGGCGTCCACCGGGGCCGCGCGGCGGTGGCGCCGGCCGGCCGCGTCTCCACCCGGCGCGTCGTGCGCCCGTCTTCGCCGGTCGTGATCACCGTGTCGGTCGTCACCCCGTTCACCGTGCGCGAAACCCGGGTCCACGCTCCGCCGCGGCCCCCGGCCGCCGTGCTGGTGCCGGTGGTCATCTGCATCGGCGACATCCCCGCGGCGCCGGCCTGCCCGTCCTCACCGGGCGCGCCATCCATCCCGTCCGCTCCCTCCATCGTGTCCAGCCCACGGGCGTCGTCCACCGTGCTGTCGACGCGCTCCGCGCCCGTCGCGGGCGCCTGCCACACGCCGCTGGCAAAGCCCAGCCGGTCCAGCAGGATCTCCGCCTCCCGCCGCCGCGCGGGCGAGGGCTGAATGGCCAGCAGGGAAAGCAGCGTGTTCACCGCGCCCGTGGTATCCGCGCTCGCGAGCTGCGCCTCGGCCAGGTTGCTGTACGCCACCTCGCGGTGCGGGTACCGCTGCACCACGTCCTTGAGCAACTGAATGCCGTCCTGCGCCTTGCCCGCGCGGTACAGCGCGTAGGCGTAGTTGTTCTGGAACTCGGCGTTGTCGGGCGCCGCGTCCGCCGCGCGGCGAAAGTGCTCCGCGGCATTCTCGTAGTCCGCGTTCCGAAAGAGCCGCAGCCCTTCCTGGTTCTCCTCGCCCGGGCTGAGCGCCGGCGCGGACGAAGCGGCCTGGCGGGGCGCCTCGTACGCCCGGTTGGCGGCCAGCGCCACGCCCCCCGCCACGCCCCCCGTCCCCAGCACGACGACGCCCGCCGCACGGACCGCCAGCGTGCGCCACCGCTTGCGGCGCACCGCCTGCAGCCGGCCTTCCACGCTGGTGGGGTCCAGCTCCACCGCGCGGCGGCCGGCGGGCGCGTCCGCCACCAGCATCGTCCCCTCGTCCGGCTGCACGGAGACGGCGCGCCGGTCATCCGCCGGAACCGCCACGACGGCCGCGTCCGGAAAGTCCGCCGCGCGGCGCACCAGGTTCAGCACGCGGTGCAGCTCCGAGGCGAGCGCACCGGCGTCCGCATAGCGCTGCGCCGGGTCGTCCGCCAGCGCGCGGCGGATCACCCACTCCACCTCCGACGGCACCGACGCGTTGCGCGCCAGCAGCGAGGGAATGGGAACGGGAAGCCCCTGCCGGCGCCGGTTCTGGTCTTCCGGCGTGAACAGGCGCGTGCGCGTCAGCAGCTCGAATCCCACCACGCCCAGGCTGTACACGTCCACCCCGCGCGTCACCCGCTCGCGGCGCAGGTGCTCCGGCGCGCAGTAGAACTCCGAGCCGAACCACTCGCCGGGCAGGGTGAGGTGCGTGCGCGTCTCCTCATCCTCCGCGTCGTCCAGCATCTTGGCGATGCCGAAGTCCAGCACCCGCACCTCCGGCTGCTCCGGATCGCTTTCCAGGAACAGGTTGGCCGGCTTGAGGTCGCGGTGCACCAGGCCGTTCTGGTGCCCCACCGCCACCCCGCGCGCCGCGCCCAGCAGAATGCCCAGCGCCGTCCGAAGCGGGATGGGCTCCGGGCGGGCCAGCCGGTCGCGCAGGCTTTCGCCCTCCAGCAGTTCCATCACCAGAAAGTCCACCCGGTCGTCCGCGCCGTAGTCCAGCACGCCGACCAGGTTCGGGTGCGCGGGAAGGCGCGCGGCCAGCTCGGCCTCGCCCTGAAAGCGCTGCCGCAGCCGCTCCGTCTGCGCCGCCCCCATCCCCCGGGGCGGCACCAGCACCTTGACCGCCACGGGGCGGTCCATCCGCTCGTCCACCGCGCGGAACACCACCCCGAAGCCGCCCTCGCCCAGCACGCTCTGCAGGCGGTAGCGGTCGTTCAGTACGTGCCCGACCAGAAACTGCGCCAAGCCCGACATGATCTACCTCAGGGGGTTGGAAAGGGGCGGCCGATTGGAAGTAGTTGAATTTAAACGACTACGGCCGTCCCGCGCCACTTGTTTCTCCCGCGCGCGGCACATTGGCCGCCGCGCGCGGGCCTGCTACGTCAGCCGAACTGCGTGCGGTCGGGGTCGTCGAGGTCGCCGGGGACCACGTTGATCTCCGCGGGCGCCGGGGTTTCGCGCTCCACGATGCGCACCACCGGGCCGTGCCCGCCGATGCGGATGGCCTCGCCGGGGGGCACCCACAGGCTGTTGGCCCGCAGCGACTCCAGGTTCAGATCGCCCTTGCCGGCGTTGGCGCCCGGCACCTCGCGCTCCCCCGCGTGGATGTCGTTCAGCCCCAGGTTGAAGACGTCGAACCCCGCGCGCCCGTCCCGCTGCGCCCACACCAGGGCGAGCTGGCGGCGGCTCACGTTGGGCGAGTTGCCCATCTGGATGTCGCTGCGCAGCGCGGGGTTGTCCGTCTGCCGCCCCACCGTGGCGGTGGGGCCAGGGATGGGGTGGCGCTCGCGCTCCGTCCCGTCCTCTTCCTCCACCACCAGCGTGAAGCGCTCCGCGTCCCACCCCGCCGCCGGGGCGGGGGAAGGGGACGGAGCGGGCGGCGGCGCCAAGCCTTCCACCCGCGTGGCGTCCGGGTCCGCCACCGGGGGCGGGCCGCTGGGCGCCCACGCGGGCATGGGCGGCGCGGCCGGGCGCGGCGCGAACTCCGTGGCCCCGCCGCCCGCGAACTCGGTGGAGGCGGAGGGCGCCGGCGCGGGAGGAGGAGGCGGCGGCGGCGCGGGGACGATGGGGTCCGGGTCCGCCTGCCCGGCGGGCTGCACGCCCACGCGGAACAGGGGCGCCCCGCGCGAGCCGGCCTCCTTGAGCCGCACGCGGTAGTCGCGGTCGTACAGCGAGCCGTGGCGCATCACGCTGTCCGTGAGGTCCGCCTCCAGGTCCGCCGCCATTTCCGCCACCGCCTGCGCCGCGTCGGGGCGCAGCGTCACCACCAGCGTGGTGAGCGGCAGCATCTTCACGTAGCGGTCGGGGATGGCGCGCGCGTTGTCGCGGTCAATCAGGTCGCCCAGCGCCAGCTTGATCTCGGGGATCGCTTCGCGCAGGAACGAGTCCAGCAGGGGCTCCTCGCCCGCGTCCTGCGAGCGGGAGGCCGGAGTAAAGTCGGTCATGGCTGTGTGGTTCGGGGCGCCGGGGCGGGCGCGCCGGCTGCGGGTTGCGCGGGCGCGGCGGCCGGAGCGGCGGAGTCCGCCCCCAGCACGGGGACGCTGTCCCCCGTGGCGGCGCGGGCGCGCAGGGCCCGCACCTCGCTGCGCAGGCTGTCCACCCGCGCGTCGGCGGCCGGGTCGCGGGGCGGGGGCTGCATGCTTCGCCACGCGGCAAAGGCCGCCAGCGCCAGCGCCAGCAGCGCCACCATCAGCGGCAGCGGCGAACTGCGTCGGGTCACGTCGTCGTCCTCCGGGAGTGGGGCCGCCGCCGCGCGGAGCGGGGCGTCCTGCCGCACCGCGCGGGGCGGCGTGGGGAGCGTGGGGCCGTCGGCGCCCGCGTCCAGCACGCGCACCGCCACGGCGGTGTAGTTGTCGTCCGGGCCGCGCTCTTCCACCTTGCGCATCACCGCCGCGCAGATGTCGGTGGACGAGGACAGGCCCATGGCGTCGCCCAGCTCATCCAGGCGCATGGCCTTGGTCACGCCGTCGCTCACCAGCAGGTACGTCCAGCCGGGGCGCACGGGAATCCAGCTCGCCTCGGCCTCGCCGCCGCGGCCCACGGCGCGCTGCAGGCGGTTGGCGCCGGGGCTGTCGGGGATCTCGTCCAGCGCGATCTCCCCCGCCTCCCACCGGGCGTACGCCGGGGTGTGGTCGCGCGTCTCCAGGCGGATCGTGGCGTCCGGCGAACGGCTCAGGATGCGGACGTCGCCCACGTGCGCGCCCACCCACCCGGGCTGCCCGGCGCGGTCCAGCGTGAGCACCATGAGCGCCAGCGCGCACCCCATCCCCGCGCGCTCGTCGGGCGCCTCCTGGGCCATGCGCGCCACGCTCTCGTCCGCGTGGCGAATGGCGTAGCGGGCCGCGTCCAGGCTGCGGATCTCGGCCTTCATGAGCGCGTTCAGCGCCGTGTCGGCCGCGAGCCGGCCGGCGCGCTCGCCGCCCATGCCGTCGGCGACCGCCAGCAGGCCGTGCCCGGCAAAGGCATCCACGGAAAAGGCGTCCTGGTTTTCTGCCCGCGGCCCCTGGGCGCTGCAGCCGGACACGTCGAACTGCATTCCGTGCAGGTGAACGGGGCGGGGGGCGCGGTGCGCGGTGTCGCTCATCGGATCCGGATTCCCTGCACCCGGGCTTCGGCCCCGGGCGCGGCGAGTGCTTCGTCGAACCGCTCTTCACGCGTGCGGCGGTGGCTGAGCCCCGCCGCGATCCCCACCGCCACGGCGGACGCCAGCAGCTTGGCCCCGCCGTGCGCCGCAAAGGCCGTCGCCACGCCCGTGAGCGGGATCAGCCGGATGCCGCCCAGCGTGGCCAGCCAGAAGGGGATGCCCAGCAGCATGGCGATCCCCGTCAGCATCGTCCGCTCGAACGCCCCCGTCTCACGCGCGGCGGCGCTCAGGATCTGCACGATGAAGAGCGTGTAGACCAGCACGATGGACATGGTGCCCGCCCATCCCCAGTGCGTCGCCAGGGCGGTGACGTAGCCGTCGTCCGCCGCATTGGGCGCCGTTTCGGCGTGGCCGCGGCCGGGGCCGGCCCCCAGCCACCCGCCCTCCAGCGTGTTGGCGTCGAACAATTTCATCTGGTGCAGCTTGGCGCCCCAGTGCTTCGCCTGGTCCTCCGTCATCCCGGCGGGGTCCTGGTAGGGGTGGTACGCCAGTTCCAGCCGCGTGGCCGACCGCTCGTCCACCTGAAAGGCGGCGATCACCAGCGCGCCCCACACCACCAGCATGAGCCCCGCCCACCATCCCCGCCGCGTCCCCACCAGCAGCATGGCCGCCATGGATCCCGCGAGGACGATGGAAAGGCCCAGTTCGCGGATGATGAGGAAGGGGATGACGGGCCCGGCGCCGTACAGAAACAGGTTCAGCAGGCGCCGCGGCTCCAGCACGGCGCCGGGACGGGCCAGGTTGTAGGCGTCCTCCGCCAGCGTGGCCGCCCAGGTGACGATGAATACCGGAAGGAACAGCTCCCACGGCGTCATCTTGCCCACCTTGCCCAGCTTGCTGAACCCGATGGTCAGCACGAAGAAGACGGCAAGGGTGGGGATGAACGGAACCAGCCGGTGGTCGCGCACCCACCGCATCACCCGCGGCTCGCGGCTCAGCAGAAAGCCGGCGAGCAGGGCAAAGGGCGCCAGAAAGACGGAAAAGTGCGCCGCGCTCCGGGCAAGGAAGCCGCGCTCCGCCGTCTCCGCCGCCACGGCGCGGGCGAACGGGTCTGGCAGCGGCGGCGGCGGGCCCTGGTACACCAGCGCCTTCTGCTCGTCCGTGTACGCCCGCTCGATGGTCGAAAGCCGCGCACGCGTCGCTTTCGCGTCGTTCGCCGCCGCGCGGCCGCCGCTGGCCTGGTACGCAGGGTCGGTAAAGAGCTGGAACTGCGTGGGCCGCGTCAGGCAGAAGATCAGGATGGGGAGCACCACGAGCGCCCACGATCCGCGGTACTTGAGCGCGCGCAGGGCCACAAGGACGGCGATCCACGCCCCCAGCGCCACGCCGTCGCGCATGAGCGTGCCCCCCGCGCCGCGCGAGGTGCCGTGCACGGGCCAGATCCCCGTGGCGATGCTCAGGTGCGCCAGCACGTAGAAGGCGGCCGCGACCAGGAGTCCCCACCAGAGGAAGCCGGGCAGGACGAGCCCGGCCTTCTGCTCCGCCGGCCGGTTGTGCTGCTTGACGGCGATGGTGACGCCCATGGGCCCCGCCGCCTCGGCGCGCCCCCGGCTGAACAGGTCGCGGATCGCCATCAGCGGCTCCTCCGCGTGGATGCGGTCGTCGTCAGCGCCGTTGGCGCCCCGTCGGTCGTGCGCCGGGTGTTCGATGCCTGCCGGGCCGGCTGCACGGGCGTTCCCGCCTCGCGCGCCATGAAGCGCGTCATTTCCGCGGCGATGCGGGCGGGCATGCGGCCGCCCTGCCCGCCGTGCTGCAGGTACACGACGACGCTGTAGCGGGCGCGCCGGTCCGGGCCGTACATCAGCCCCGCGAACCAGGCGTCGGGCATGCGCGCGCCAGCCACGTCGGCCGTCCCCGTCTTGCCGCCCAGGTCCCACCCGCTGCGGGCGAGAATGGCCTTGGCCACCTGCGCCGTCCCCGTGTCTACCACGGTCATCATGGCGTGCTGCAGCTTCTGCGAGGTGCTTTCCTTCATGATGCGCCGCCCCTCGGCGCCGTCGCCCAGGCGCGCGGACTCCAGCGTGGGCTGCATCATCACCCCGCCGTTGCCGATGGCCTGAATGAAGCGCGAGATCCCCATGGGGGTGGCGTCCACCGGCCCCTGCCCGATGGCGATCTGCCCCAGCTCGTGCGGGGTCAGCTTCTGCTGAAAGCGCACGCGGACGGGGGGCGGCGTCATGCGCTGCGACCAGGCGTCGCTCCCCGTGTTCCAGAAGTCCTGCGCGGGCGCGGGCGGCTTTCCGCTGTAGGTCACGAAGCCGAACTTCTGCAGGTCGTCGCGGATGGTCTCCACCCCCAGCCGGTCGCGGAGGGTGTAGACCATGTTGACGGCCGCTGTGTTGCAACTCACCGTCAGCATCCCCGTGGGGATGGTGATGGAGGCGTACTCGTGGCTCTCGAAGTTGCGGATGCGGGCGCGCCCTACCTGGATGTACGGCGGGCAGGGGCCGCGCGTGTCCGGAAGCCCGTGGTCCCACCAGATGGCGCTGAACGCGAGCTTGAAGACGGAACCCGGCGGCGCGTAGTGCTTGATGCCGAACGGGGGGTCTTCCGCGCGTCCCGTGGCCACGTAGGTGACCACGGCGCCAGTCTTTACGTCCTGGATGATGACCGTCCCGTTGAGCCCCGTCCCCTGCAGCAGCGACCAGGCCTGGCGCGTGGGGTTGGCGCACAGCGTCAGCTGCATGTCCGTTCCCACCGGGTGCAGTTCGCTGCGCTCCCGCAGGCTGCGCGGCTCGCGAAGCTGCTTGGCGAACAGGCGCTCCACCGTGTAGTCGCGGTCTTCCGCCCCCGTGCCGCCGCCCACGAGGTTGGCGCCCGCCTCGCCCAGCGAGTACACGCGCTGCACCTCGCCGTCGCGCACGCCGTAGCGGGCCAGCGCGTTGGCGGGCTGGCCGGTGCAGTCCATGATCCACCCGCGCACCTCGCCGCGAAAGCGCTCCGTCTCACGCGGATCGCCGAAGCGGCGCCACGCCATGCGCCCCGCCTCGATCTTCTCCGCGTTCCACAGCAGCCGCGCGTGGCCGATGCCGTACACGGCGGCCAGCAGCAGCATGCCGATGGCCAGGCGAATGGCCCAGCGCTCGCGGCGTTCGCGCATGGCCCTCGCCAGCCACCGCGCCAGCGCGATGAGCGATCCCGTGCCGAACGCCAGCAGTACGCCGCGAAGGGCCCAGTCCAGCGCGGTGCCCAGAAACGGAATGTCGGGCACGTCAGCCGCCCTGCACGAGGCGCAGCACCGTGTTCCCCATGCGCACCGTGTCGCCGGCGTTCAGCGGACGCTCCTGGTGCGGGGGAATGGGCTGCTCGTTCACGTAGGTGCGGTTCTTGGAATCCAGGTCGGTCACGCTCACCCGGCCGCCCACGTTGCGAAAGCGCGCGTGGCGGCCGGACATGTAGCGGTCGCCGGTGGCCTGCACGCCGGGCTCGGGCTTGCGCCCCACGATCACCTCGCCGGTGACGTGCAGCGGCTCGCGCAGCGTCTCGGAGCTTACCACCTGCAGCACGGCGGCTCCGCCCGCCGGCGCGCCGTACGCGGGGGCTGGTGCGGGCGCGGCGCGCGGCGCCTCGGGCACCAGCGGGCGCTCCACGCGCGGCACGTTGCTGGCGGCGGCCGGATCGGCGCGCGGCTCCTCCAGCCCCAGCGGCTTTACGTGGGCGAACTCTCGCTTGGTGTCCAGCAGGATCACCTCCACGCGCAGCCCCGCGCGGGCGATGCCGTTGTCCTGCGCCCACTGCGCGGCAAAGCGGCGCAGGTGGTCGGCCTCGTCGCGGGCCCACATGCTGGGGCTCATGCCGGGCGGCATGAGGTCGGTGCTCACGTACACGCGCAGGTCGGGCGCGGTGCGGCGGTCGGCGTAGCGGCGCAGCGCCTCGCGGACGCCATCTTCCAGCTGATGGCGAAGGGTGGGGCGCAGGAGCTTGCGAAAAGCGTTGATCATCGCGGTCCGGTTGCGGGGTTCGGCCCGGCGGAATGCCGCAATATCAGGACCGGCCCCGCGCGCGGGCAAGCGGGGCCTGCTTCCGCCTCGTGTTTGCTGGATGCGGGCGCGGTTCATCCACATGCGCCGGTGCGCGGCCGAAGTGCGTCTGCCGCCCGGGTGCTCTGGACAACGGGAGAACGGCACCCGCGGTTTCACGCGGAGGACGCGGAGGACGCGGAGGTGGCGGAGAAACACGGGGGAACAGCAGGAAGGGCACGAACCCAGCCTGTTGCGGCTCCTCCGTGACTGCCGTGAGAAACGGCGGTCGCCTTTCACCGGCCCGGGAAACGAGAAACGCCCCGCGGACGGCGGGGCGTTTCTGGAATGCGCTGGATCCCGGCTCAGAGCGCCGGAACGGTGGTATTGGCCGTGGCCGTCGCTTCGTCGGGTTTCGGCGCGGGCACGTTGGGGGTGGGGGCCGGCGGCATCAGGGCGACTTCCCTCGCGATGCCGAGCCGCCTGACGAGTTCCTCCCAGCAGGTCTTGTCGTACGAGGTGCCGGGGCCCCAGTAGCAGTTGTGGGCCGCGAATCCGTGCCCCTTCAGGATGAAGATGACCCATCTCACCAGTCCCACCGGCGCGGGCGGCCCAAAGTACACGTGCTCGTCCGGCAGCCGCAGCAGGTGCGCCGGCGCAGGCGCGCCTTCCATCTCGCGCAGCCGCACGGCGCCGTTCAGCGCGTGGTCGCGAACCGCCGCCTTGGCGGCCAGCGCCTTGGCGGCGGCAGGATGCACCGCGCCGTCGGTGGCGGCTGGCGTGGCGCCGTGCACGTCCTTCTGTGTGCGGTGTACGCCCGCCCCCGCGGACTCTCCAGTAACGAAGTTGGAGGCCAGCACGTCCGCGGGCGAAAACACGTTCACCCACCGGACGGGGTGCGCCGGCGCGCAGCGGTTCACGAAATAATCGTGGTAGTAGGTGCGGATGAAGTCCGCCGGGCAGCCGATGGTGGTGAGCGAAACGACCTTGTCGAAGGCGGCGTTCACCTCGGAATCCTGATACACCGCGTCGATGGCGACCACCGAGCCGAAGCTGTAGCCCACCAGGTGCACCCGGTCGTACGTCACCCCCGCGCGCGATCGGATGCGGTCCAGCAGGCGCGCCATGCCGCCCAGCAGTTCGTTGCGGTGCTCCCCGAATGCCAGGTAGTGCGACGTACACGCAGAAATCGTGGACACGCGCTGCATCGTTTCCTTGAGGCTGCGGCGCCACAGCAGCCCGCCGGCCGTCATGGCCACCACGATGGCCTGCAGGGTGGTGCCCGCCGTCAGCAGCAGATTCCAGAAGCGTCGCGGCGCGTCGCGGGTCCAGTCCGCGGCCGCCCCGACGATGACCGACGCGCGGCCGCGGACCGCCATCCACGTTCCCGGCGCGGGCGCAGCAGCCGCCGGCGTTGCGGCCCCGGGCGCCCCGCCGGGCTGGCGGGGCTCGGTGCCCCGCCGCGGAGAAGCCTGCCCGGATCCGGTCACGCGCGGAGCGGCGGGGGCGGGCTTCGCGGCTGCGGAGCGGGCGCGCGGGATCGTCTCGAATTTGAGCGCCGTGGCCGCGGTGCTCACGCCGGCCGCGATCAGCATCACCACGTACACGATCATGAGTGCGCCGGCGGCAACGGCGAGCGCCACCTGCAGCTTCTGCCGGAAGTCCTGGCCCTTTCGCCGTAGCGCGGACAGCAGCCCGCCCGTGTTGGAGGCCAGCGCCCCCGTGATCTGAATCACCTGGTACAGCGGCGAGCCGGCCTCGAACGAGCGGGTGAGGGTGGCGCGGTAGTCCATCTCGAATACGTCCACCACCGGGGTGTCGCCGCGCGCGTCGCGCCGCACGATGGTGGCGGCGCGCGCCGCGCCCCCGTCGTACTGCACCGTCTGCAAAGGGGCGGCGATGAACGAGGTGGCCGGCTCGTCGTGCGAGTTGTCCAGCGCCACGGCGATGCGGTGCGCCACCGCCTCGATGGTCTCGTCGGTGCTGGTGCCCATCCCCGGAAGGTACACCACGGCCTCGCGCCTGCTGGCCTGCGGGGGCGCCGGTACGATGGGGATGTCGCCCATCTGGATCTGCGTGGGGCCGGTGGAAGGGCTGTCGCTCATGATGGTCCTGCGGGGAGAGGTACTGCGGAGAGCGGGCGGGCGCTCGCGGCTTTCTGCTACAATCTGTACCAGCCCGCGCCGATGTACAAGTGTTTCGGCTGCAAAGGTTTCTGGCCGGTTCGGCCTTCGTGCCCGTCCCGACCGCGCCCGGGAACGCGCGGAGTACCCGATGGTTGAAGCACCGCTCAGGCCACGGCTGAGGACTCCGTGGAGCGCGTCTGCTCGATCTCGGCAAGCAGCTTTTCCGTTTCCTCACGGTAGAACCGGATCCGCTCTGCGGGCGTCGCTTCCGCGAGAAGCTCGGCGTGGCCTTCGCGAATGCGCCGGATCGCCGCGACGGCATCAATCCTCTGATCCTTCATGCGCCAATACCTCCCGTGGGGTCTGGATCTGAAGCGGCTCGTACCCCAACTCGCGATTGACCGAGTTGAAACGCCGGACCTTCTGGTAGTGGACAATGTGCTTGAAGTTCCAACTGACCAGCACGTCGACAGCCGCAACCGTTGCCAGCGCAATGTGAAGACCATCATCGTACGACTTTGGCGTGAGAATGCCGCGCTGCTGGTACGTCTCGGCCAGGCTGATGACCTGGGGCGAAACCTGGAGAATGTCTGCGCCCAGAGACACGAGTTCCGCAAAGTGCGCCCGTACTCCGTAGGGGGCCTCACGGATTTCCGCACCCACGACGGACGAGAGGACCGGGACGAACCGGCCCGCCCGGAACGCATCGAACAATCGTGTTGACCAACTGCCGAACTCCACGTCCAGACAGCCGCCGATCACCGAACTGTCCACATAGATTCGGCGCACGTTCCCATTCCCAAGCGTGAAGCGTCAATTCCCTGGAGGAAGCTATTCGTACGCACCGCGTCTGTCAAGTTTGTCCAGTTATTGACACGCCTGTGGCCTGAAACGGGAGTGCTGTTGCGGCGCGGGGCCGCCCCGCCGGAACTCTCCTTCCTCTCCGGGAGCCGCCGCGGTCCATCCACGAACGAAAGACCGCCCGCGGGATCGAATCCCCGCGGGCGGCCTGCTTTCCATCGACCGAGAGAACGCTGGTCAGTACCAGCGCACCAGGTCGATGCCCTGGTAGTAGTGCTTCAGGATCTCCTCGTACGAGTTCCCCTTTTCCGCCATCCCCACGGCGCCCGTCTGGCTCAGGCCCACGCCGTGGCCAAAGCCCGCGCCGTACGCCTCAAAGCCTTCCACCTCGCCCGTCCGGCGGTCGATCACGGGATCGATGACGAACATGGTGCTCGGCAGGTTGGCTGCCGTGCCGCTCGCGGTGATGGAGCGGAGGGACGCGCGGATACGGTCCTTGGTGTCGTAGAAGGTGCCCGCCTCAGTGACGTACTCGATGCGCAGGATGCGCCCGCTGTTGGAGCGCTCCAGCACGTTGATGGCCAGCACGCGGCCCACCGGCTGGCCCGCGTAGTCGCTGATCACGCGCGTGATCTCGTCCGCCGACCAGTCGAAGGTCCAGCTGTGGAAGCGCGCCCAGTCCGCCTCGTAGTCGCCGTTGCGCTTGCCGCGCAGCCGCAGCGGGTTGGCGCCGTGGCGCAGCGAATCCAGCACCGTCTGCGCGTTGCCGCGCTCGTGGTCCACCACGCCGCGCAGGTACGGAATTGGGGCGGAGTTGAAGGCGTCCTCGTTGTTGGCCGTGTAGCCGCCGCTGGTGGAGCTGAACAGCGCCTGGATTAGCCGGCCGTCGTACGTGGCAACCACGCCCGCGGTCTCGTCCACGGCCTGGTTGCTCACCGGGTGCTCGCCCGACAGGCCGCCGTACACCTGGTCCGCGGTGGTGGCCAGCAGGTCGTATCCATCCGAGCCGCGCTTGTTGAGGCCCGCCAGCGCGTAGGTGCGCGCCGCCACGGCCTGCGCCTTCTGCGCTTCCATCTCCGGCCACAGGTTGGGCGAAAGCTCAAAGGGCAGCACGCCGTACAGGTACTGCTCCAGGGGAAGCTGGTTGATGCCCGCCAGCGTGCCCGAGCTGTTCAGCCGCACTTCCGCAAAGCCGCGATACGCCTTGCCGCCGATGCTCACCCGCTCGTCGGACGACGCCAGGCGCACGGGGCCGGTGCTGGTAGCCACGCCGGCGCTGGTCTGCACCTTGTAGCGCGTCACGCCCGTGGTGACGGTGACCACCTTCCAGAACGCGTCGGCCGCGGCCAGCCCCTGCGCGATCACCTGGTTCCGGTACGTGTTGCGGGCGGCGAAGTTGCTGGCCGGCGGCGGCGCGAACTGGCCCAGGTACAGCCGCGTGCAGTTGGCGGTGGGCACCGGCTCCAGCATGGTGACGTGCCCCAGCGCCCGGGCGGCGGAGGCGCGGGCTTCCACCGCGGACGTGCTGCCGCACATGACCTGCAGGCGGTAGAAGCTGGTGCTCACCGTCCCCGATTCCAGCGTCACCGTGCCCTGCATGGCGCCGGTGCCCGACAGGATCACCGTGTTGGCCGTGAGGTCCGTGACGGTCCAGGTGCCCGCCGCGCCGATGCTTACGCTGGTTGCGGCGGGCCCCACGCCGATGCGGATGGAGCCGTTGAACGCCGCGGCGCCCACCTCGCGCGCGGGCCCGCCCAGCGGATCGCGGGCGGGGGCGAGCGGGCCGTCGTCGGCGCAGGCGGCCAGCGCGGCCGTCAGCGCGAGGGCGGGCAAAAGGCGGCGCCTGGTGGTGAGGGAGGTCACGGCGATCCTGGGTGCGTGGTAACGGGGAGCCGCGCGCACGGGGGCGCACGCCGGAGGAAGCAAAGAGGTAGCGCAGCGGGCGTCCGAATGTCAACGCCCGGCGTGCCTCCCTGCTCTGTTGGCGGGATGTAAGATAATGCGTCGCAGCGAGTTATCCAATCGGGCATGCGGCGCAAAAGGAGCGGTGGTGTGGGTGTGGCTGAGCGACTGAAGTCGCCGCAACAACGGCTGAAAGCCTCACGGTACTGCTGTGAGGCTGCCCCGCGCAGGTGATGGGCTCGGTGCCGAACGCCGCCTTCGCGCTATGGTCTCCCTTACTCCCGCGACAGCGGGGGAGAGGGCCGGGGAGAAGGGGCCTTTCCGACCGCGAGGCACCGTCCGAAGTGCACCCGTCCGCGGTTTCTCCCCTCTCGAGATCACCCGCCGAGCAGATGATTCACGGCGGCGCGGGCGTGGGCGGCGGTGGTGTCGAAGTCGGGGATGGGCGCCTCGCCGGGGCGGATCAGGAGCGCGATCTCCGTGCATCCCAGGATCACCGCATCCGCACCGCGATCCCGCAGCCGCTCGATGATGCGCAGGTACTCATCCCGCGACTCGTCCCGGATCACGCCGCGGCACAGTTCGTCGTAGATGATGCGGTGCACCGCCGCGCGATCCTGCTCGTCCGGAACGATGGTTTCCACGCCGAAGCGCGCGGCCAGGCGCTCGCGCCAGAAGGGAAACTCCATCGTGTAGCGCGTGCCCAGCAGCCCCGCGCGCTGCACGCCCGCGGCCCGCAGCGCCTCGCCCGTGGGATCCACGATGTGCAGCAGCGGAATGCCGACCGCCGCCTGCACCGCGTCCGCCACGTGGTGCATGGTGTTGGCGCAGATGAGCAGCGCCGTCGCGCCCGCTCGCTCCAGCCCCGCCGCCGCGTCCGCGAGCACGCGGCCCGCGCCCTCCCAGTCGCCCGCGGCCTGCAGTTCCGCGATCCGCGCGAAGTCGAAGCTGTGCAGCAGGATGGACGCGGAATGCAGCCCTCCGCGCCGCTCCGCCACGCCCCTGTTGATGAGCCGGTAGTAGTCCGCTGTGGATTCCCAGCTCATCCCGCCCAGCATCCCGATCATCCTCATCCTCGGCCTCATCCATCTGAATGTCGCCGCACCGCTGATCTGGACGGCGGTTGTGGCTCACATCTGTACTCGTGGTCCCGTGTCGTTGCAGCCGTGCTGCGGGATGATAGCCCGTCCCCATCGCTTGACCAAACGCGGGAGCCGACTGCGCTCATGATGAATTGAAAATGAACATTCATAATCATACCACGTCTCAAGGTCCCCAGGCTGGGACCGATCCGCCGCTTGCCGGAGATGCGGGCGCGCCGGTATCATTCAGGGACGCTCGCCGGTGGCGGCGCGCCCTCCCATCCTGTTCGCAATCCCCGAGTTCCATGGCCCAGAGACGTACGCGGCCGGCGGCAGACCCGCCCGGGCCGCAGGCGCGTCGTGCGGCATCCCCGCCCCCATTGCCCCGCGCGCCGCTCACGCCCGCGCAGCGGCGCCTGCTGACGGTGTTTACGCTCGCGCTGCCGCTGTTGCTGCTCGCGCTCCTGGAAGCCGGGCTGCGGCTGGGCGGCTACGGCGGCAGCTACCCCGTGTTCGTGGACGCGGAGGGCGAGCCGGGGTGGATGTACCCCAATCCCGAGATGGCACGGCGGTACTTTCGCGACGGCACGCTGGCTCCGCTGCCGCAGATGGACTTCTTTCGCGCCGAGCGCACGCCGCGGACATTCCGCATCGTGTTCCAGGGCGAGTCGTCCGCGGCGGGCTTTCCGTACCGGCACGGCGGCGCGCCCTCGCGCATGCTTCGCCAGCGGCTGCAGCAGACCTTTCCCGACCGCGACGTCGAGGTAGTCAACACCGCGCTGACGGCGGTGAACTCGTACACGCTGCTGGACCAGGCCGGCGAGATCATCGCGCAGAAGCCGGACGCCGTGATGATCTACACCGGCCACAATGAGTACTACGGCGTGTTCGGCGTCGGGAGCGCGCAGATGGCGGGGCGCGCGCGCTGGCTGGTGCGCGGCTACCTGCGCCTGAGCCGGCTGCGCACCGTGCAGCTGATCCGCAACCTGCTGGTCCGCGCGGCGCACGCCGCGCCGCAGGGTGCCGAGGGTCCGCGCACCACCATGGAGATGATGGCCGGCGGACAGCGCATTCCCCTGGACTCGCCGCGCTATCGTGAAGGGCTGGAACATTTTCGCGCCAACCTGAGCGACCTGCTGGAGCGGTACCGCAAGGCCGGCATCCCCGTGCTGATCGGCACCGTCGCGAGCAACGAGCGCGACCAGGCGCCGTTCATCAGTGGGTTGAAGCCGGGGACGGACAGCGCGGCGTGGATGCGCGTCTATCGCGAAGGGATCGCGGCGTGGGACCGCGGCGACGATGCGGGCGCGGAGCGGGGGCTGCGGGCCGCGTTGCGGATGGACAGCACCTCCGCCGATGCCTGGTACGCGCTCGGCCGCGTGTACGACCGCCAGGGCGACGCGGCGCGGGCGCGGACGCACTTTCGCCAGGCACGCGAACGCGACCAGCTTCGCTTCCGCGCGCCGGATGCCGTCAACCGAATCATCCGCCAGGAAGCCGCGCGGCACGGCGCCACAGTGGTGGAAACGGAGCGCGCGCTGCAGGCCGCGTCGCCCGGCGGCGTCATCGGCCGGTCGGTGATGCTGGAGCACCTGCACCCCAACCTGGACGGCTACTTCGTCATCGCCGACGCGTTCTACAACGCGCTGCGGCAAAAGCGGTTGGGGGGTGGATGGAACGCCGTGGTGCCCGCGGCGCAGGCGCGCGCGCTCGTTCCGGTGACGGAGGCGGATTCGGTCGCGGGGCTGTTCCGCGCCGACCGGCTGCTGAGTGGATGGCCGTTCCGCCCTCGAGGCCAGGAGGCGACGCCGGTGGTGGATACGCTGCACGCGCGCACCCCGGCGGAAGCGGCGGCGCAGGAGATGGTGCGCGGCGAGCTGCCCTGGCCGGAAGCGATGGTGCGGCTGATGACGGAATACGAACGCGCCGGCCGCTACGCCGAGGGGCTGCGCGTCGCCCGTGCGATGGTGGAGGAGTACCGCGCCGCGCCCGAAGCGTACTCCCGCGCCGGGCAGATGGCGATGCTGCTGGGCCGCACGGACGAAGCCGCGGCGTGGGCGCGCGCCTCCTCCGCGCTGGGGCAGACGGGGGAGAACGAGGCGCTGCTCGGCCTGCTGGCCCTGCGCGCCGGTGACGCGGAAGGTGCGCTCCGCCACCTGCGCGAAGGTGCGCGGCTGGCCCCGGGCGATCGCCGCATCGCCGCCGCGCTGATGGCGGCGGAGGAACTGCCGCGCACGGAAGCCGCCCGCATCGCCACGCCGCGCGACCCGCGCGTGCTGTTCGACCTCGCCGCGATGTA
>NZ_DASVTX010000093.1:0-5600 GCF_036387355.1 Longimicrobium sp. | reverse complement strand
AACCCCCGAGCGCGGCGCGCAACCGGGCGTGCATCGGATGCGGTGGCGCGGGATTCTTCGGTCGGCGCCAGAGTCTGGTGTGGCGGACGGTGCGGCGTAGCGCCTCGCTCAGAATGACACTCGAAGTCCGAGCCGGTGAGGAATCCCGGTGCGGCTGATGTCCGGTCACGCCGCGCTGCGGCGGGACCTCCGCCCGCCAATATCCTGCCGCCCACCTCGGCGCCGGGGCGTCATTCTGAAGGAGCGTGCGCCCGCTTCCCGGCACCGCGTTCGAAACCCGCGCTCAGCCGCTGAGGAAGTTGCGGACGTACCAGTCGATGAGCAGCTGGCCGAAGGGCTCGGTGATGGCGGCGCCGAGCGCCAGGAAGATGCCGAAGGGAACCAGCTTCCCCGTCTTCATGCTGATAGGCGCAAAGATCAGCGTGCCGAACAGCGCGCCCAGGAAAAGCGTCAGCAGCACGCTCCACGGCCCCAGGAACGCCCCCACCATCAGCATCATCTTGATGTCGCCCCCGCCCATCGCCGGCTTCTTGAACGCCCACTCCCCCACCACGGCGATGACCCACAGCAGCCCGAACCCCAGCCCGGCGCCGATCAGCGACTGCTGCCAACTGATGCCCCCTGGCGCGAACGAGAGCGCGAATCCGATCGCCGCGCCGCCCAGCGTGAACTGGTCGGGGATGATGTAGGTCTTGGCGTCGGAGAGCGCGATCCCCAGCAGGATCGTGAAGAAGAGCGCCACCACCAGCGCCTGCCACGTCGCCTCGAAGCGCAGCACCGCCATCACCCAGAGGAGCGCCGTCGCCAACTCCACCAGCGGGTACTGCAAGCTGACCTTTTCACCGCACGCACGGCAGCGGCCGCGCAGCATCATCCACCCCAGCACGGGAACGTTGTCGTGCCAGCGGATGGGAGTGCCGCACGAGCCGCAGCGCGAGGGCGGGCTGATGACGGACAGGTCCGCCGGCCAGCGGTACACGCACACGTTCAGAAACGAGCCCACGCACGCGCCGATCACGGCGGCGAAGGCTACAAGCATCGCCATCACTCGATCAATCCCGTTCCGCTCAGCGCAGCAGCTGGTGCATGAGGATGGCCCCCGCGGCAGCCACGTTCAGCGACTCCGCCCGCCCGCGCAGGGGAATGCCCACCACGCGGTGCGCCCGGGCGCGCGTGTCGGCGCTGATGCCCGCCCCCTCGTTGCCCACCACCAGCGCCGTGCGCGCGGGCGCCGGCTCCGGCACCGCCTCGCCCCCCGTTCCCGACGCCAGCACCTGGAACCCGTTCTGCTCCAGCCAGGGCGCCAGCTCGTCCCACGCCGCGTCCACCACGGGAAGGCGAAAGGTGGCGCCCATGGCCGCGCGGACCGACTTGGGGTTCCACGCATCCACCGTCCCCGGCAGGCACACCAGCCCCGCGGCCCCCAGCGCCTCGGCGGTGCGGGCCAGCGTGCCCAGGTTTCCGGGATCCTGCACGGCGTCCACCACCAGCACCACCGCCGGCTCGCGCTCCACGCGGATGCGCGCCAGCCCGCCCTCGGGCACGGCGCCCACGGCCAGGATCCCTTGCGGCGACTCGGTGTCGGCCAGGGTGCGCAGCTCGACCTCGCTCACCTCGCGCAGGGTGACGCTGTGGTCCAGCAGGGCGTGGATGAGCGCGCGGCCGCGGGGGGTGTCACCCGCGGAGGACGACGCGGCCACGAAGTCGATGGACAGCTCCGAGCCCAGCAGGTCCTCCACGGCGCGGATGCCTTCGGCGACGAAGCGGCCCTCCGTTTCGCGGTGCTTGCGCTGTCGCAGAAGCCGCAGCAGGCGCTCTTCGCGCCGGGTCAGCACGCGCACCCCGGATGGTCCGCGATTTGCTTTTCCCGGCGGCCCAATGCAGCAACCGCCAACGTGGAGATACATATGTCGCTTGCACTTACGCGCAAGGTTCGCCGTACGGCCATGGTCGTCTGCCTCGCAGGGGCGGGCGGCGCGGCAACGGCGTGCGCCCCCCAGGTGACCACCCAGCAGGAAGTGCAGCTGGGTGCGGACTATTCTCGCCAGATCAACCAGCAGCTGCCCCTGGTGCGCGACCAGGCCACGCTGCAGTACGTCAACAACCTGGGACGGCGCATCGCGGCCACGGCCGACCAGCGCGGAATCCCGTACACGTTCTACGTCGTGAACTCCGACGTTGTCAACGCCTTCGCCATTCCGGGCGGTCACATCTACATCAACCGCGGCCTGATTGAGCGGGCGGACAACGAGTCGCAGATCGCCGGCGTGCTGGCGCACGAGATCGGCCACGTGGCGCAGCGGCACAGCATTACGCAGATGCAGCGGGCCCAGAACGCCAACACCGCCCTGTCGGTGGTGTACGGCGTGCTGCTGGGCCGCAACCCCGGCGCGATCGAGCAGGCGGGCATTCAGGTGGGCGGCGGCGCGGTGTTCGCCGGCTACACGCGCGACGCGGAGCGCGAAGCCGACGCGGTGGCCGTGGGCTACATGGTGCGCTCCGGGTACAACCCGCAGGGGATGGTGCAGCTGTTCCAGAAGCTGCAGCAGCTTCAGCAGCGGCAGCCCAGCACGGTGGAGCGGTGGTTCGCCACGCACCCCAGCGAGCAGGAGCGCGTGGCCAACACGCAGGCGGCCATCAGCCGCACTCCCGGCGCGCAGAACGCCAACCTGGTGACGGACACGCGCGGGTTCCAGAGCTTCCGCGCCCGCGTGGCCGCCCTGCAGCCCGTGCCGACGGACCGGCGCCGGTGAGCGCGCCGGCCGCGCCGCAGCCCGGAAGGCGCATGCGCCGCCTGCCGTACGGCGCCGGGCTGCTGGCGTGCGCCGCGCTGCTCACGCTGGGCGGGTGCGTGAGCGAGCAGAGGGAGCAGACCATCGGCGACCAGGTGGCGGCGCAGATCAATTCGCAGGTGCCGCTGGTGACGGACGTGCCGCTGAACCTGTACGTGAACGACCTGGGCCGCATGATCGCCAGCAAGAGCGCGCGGCCGGGGCTCCGGTACCACTTCTACATCGTGGACACGCCGGGGCTGAACGCGTTCGCGCTGCCCGGCGGGCACATCTACGTGAACCGCGGCCTCATCGAGCGCACGCGCGACGTCTCCGAACTGGCCGGGGTGCTGGCGCACGAGATCGGGCACGTGGCGGCCCGGCACGGCGCGCAGAACCTTCAGCGGCAGATGCGCTCGCAGGGCATGGCCAGCACCATGTACCACCTGATCCTGGGGCGCGAGCCGCTGCTGGACCAGGACGCGCTGGCGCTGGGCGGGGCCATGTGGAACGCCCAGCACTCGCGCGCCGACGAGGCCGAGGCCGACCGGCTGGCGGTAAAGTACCTGGTGGCGTCCGGGGTGGACCCGCGCGGCATGCTGAGCCTGTTCAGCACGCTCATGGCGGAGGAGCGGCACGATCCGCAGGCGCTGCGGGCCGAGGCGTCGTGGTTCAGCACGCACCCGGCAACGGCGGCGCGCATGGACGCCACGCGCGCGCAGATCCGCAACGTGCTGGCCGCGCCGCACCGCCAGCTTACGCGCGAGAACGCCTCGTACCCCGCCTTCATGCGGCGGCTGGACGAGCTTCCGCAGCCGCTGCTGCTGCCGCTGCCGCCGGGGCACCCGGGCTTTCCCGACGGACCGGGCCCCGTCCGCCACCCGCTGCAGCCCGCCGCGGCGGCGAAGAAATAGCGCGACGGGGGAGATGGGATGCGGAGGGGCGCACCGGCGGCGGTGCGCCCCTCCGCCGTTCCGCCCGGCCCGGTTTCTACGTCTGTGTGGATGAAGGTACGTCCTCCCTCCGTGGATGAGGACGGCGTGCGGTTGCACGGCGACGCGCCGGGGGCGAGTTTTTCCGCGCACACGATTTTCATCGATCCGGACGGACAGAAAGCCGATGACCGCCACGCCTCCCATCACCCTCACCATCGCCGGCTCCGACTCCGGCGGGGGCGCGGGCATTCAGGCCGACCTCAAGACGTTTCAGGCGTTCGGCTGCTTCGGCACGTCGGCCATTACGGCCATCACGGTGCAGAACACGCTGGGCGTCACGGGCGTGCACTCCATCCCGGTGGAGACGGTGCGTGCGCAGATCGCCGCGCTGGCCGACGATCTTCCCCCCGCGGCGTGCAAGTCGGGGATGCTGGCCACGTCGGAGCTGGTGCGCGCGGTGGCGCAATCCATCCGCGAGCACCGTCTCCCCAACTACGTGCTGGATCCGGTGATGGTGGCCACCAGCGGGCACCGGCTGCTGGACGAGGACGCGCAGCGCACCATTGTGGAGGAGCTTCTGCCCCTGGCCGCCGTCGTCACCCCCAACCTGGACGAGGCGGCGCTGCTGGTGGGGTTCGCGGTGGATGATCCGGACGCGATGCGGCGGGCGGCCCAGCGGCTGGTGCAGTTGGGCGCCGGGGCGGCGCTGCTCAAGGGCGGGCACCTGCAGGCCGACGAACTGGTTGACCTGCTGTGGGATGGGCGCGAGTGGCACGAGTGGCGGCATCCGAAGATGGATACGCGCAGCACGCACGGCACCGGGTGCACGCTCTCCGCGGGGATCGCGGCGGGGCTGGCGCACGGAAGGCCGCTGGCGCGCGCCGTGGGGGACGCGCTGGACTTCGTGCAGCGCGCCATGCGGACCGCGCCGGGGCTGGGCGCCGGGCACGGCCCGCTGAACCACATGGCGCCCGGTCCAGCGGCGGGATGAAGGGCGCGGGGGATGGCTTGCGGATGAAGCCTCCCCTCTCCGTGCGTCTGTTTGCACGGGGAGGGGCCGGGGGAGGGGCCCACGCGCGGAGCGCGCCCCCCTGAGCGGATGAATCCGCCGCTCCAACAGCGGGAAGCCCCGACTCGTGGCCGCTGTCGCGTCCACGATCGAGGCTTCAACTGCTCTCGGGATCGGAGGTGGGCGCGTCGGCGCGGCATCAGCCCGGCGGTTCAAACCGCGCCTGGAAAAACACGAAGTCCCGATCAGACAACGAAGCCCGCACTCGTCCGGAGTGCGGGGCTTCTGTCATCCACGAAAACGCGCGGTCAGCGGTTCGCGAGCACGTTGTCGGCGCGCACGACGTCGGGGGCGCTCACCACGGGCGCGGCAATGCGCTGCGTGCGGCCCGACTCCAGCTGGCGACGGAAATCCGACTCCTCGGCAAGGTCGCGCAGCGTGCGGTCCATCCCGTGAAGCTGCTCTTCCATGAGGGCCAGGCGCCGCTCCATCAGCTGCGTCGCTTCGTTCTGGCCCTGCATCTCGCGATAGCGGCCCAGCGCCTCCATCAGCGGCCGCAGCGCGATCCGGGCGGTGATGCCGGTGATGGGAATCAGCACCGTGAGGCTGCCCAGAATGATCGCGGTCATCGCGACCATGGCGTCTGACGGATCCATGGAAGAACTCCTTTGAAGGTGAGGTTCGGGCGCGGACAGGCCCGGGGTGATGGCGCACCCGGGCCGTGCGTTCGCGCCGGTCCGGGGGCTGTACGGCAGATGTGCGCTACGAGTTTCGCGCCGGGAACACCCGGCGCGGAGCGCAATCTAACGGCGAAGGGCCAGCTTGTGTATTCCCGCGCCCCGCGGATCTCGCGGATGGGGAACCGGCGCTCATCATCATGCCCGC
>NZ_DASVTX010000092.1:0-5177 GCF_036387355.1 Longimicrobium sp. | reverse complement strand
GGAAAGAAGGACGGCCGCGGGCCGTGCCGCCGCTCCCACACGCGCCCGCCATCCGCCGCTCAGAGTCCCGGACAGTATTCCCCCAGCCCCATTCGGCGCCGCGGCCGGCGAGCCGCGGACGGAGCCCCGGAAGCCGCTCTGGACGCGGAACCGGGTTCACCACGGTGGGTATCGGCCCACTGGCTGGCCGGCGGCACACGCCGGCGCATCAATCTTCTCCGGAGGCCCGCATGGCACGCGGCAGGATCTACGGCGACATCACCGAAACCATGGGCGGCACGCCGCTCATCCAGCTGAACCGCCTGGGCGCGGGGCTGCCGGGTCGCATCGTGGTGAAGCACGAGGGCTTCAACCCGTTCAACTCCGTCAAGGACCGCATCGGCGCGGCGCTGGTGGACGACGCCATCGCCCGCGGCGCGCTGCGGCCGGGGATGGTGGTCGTGGAGCCCACCAGCGGCAACACGGGGATCGGCGTGGCGTACGCAGCGGTGGCGCGCGGCTACCGCTGCATCTTTACCCTGCCGGATTCGGTGACGGTGGAGCGGCGCAACCTGCTGCGCGCGCTGGGCTGCAAGGTGGTGCTCACCGAGGGGCCCAAGGGGATGAAGGGCGCCATCGCGCGCGCGGAGGCGATCGCCGCCACGCTGGGCGACCGCGGGTGGATGGCGCGGCAGTTCGACAACCCCGCCAACCCCGCCGTGCACTTCCGCACCACGGGGCCGGAGATCTGGGAGGACACCGAGGGCAAGGTGGACGTGTTCATCGCCGGGGTGGGCACCGGGGGCACGGTGACCGGCGCGGGACGTTACCTCAAGGAGCGGCGGGCGGACCTGCGGGTGATCGCGGTGGAGCCGGCGGAGAGCCCGGTGCTGTCCGGCGGGCAGCCGTCGCCGCACAAGCAGCAGGGGATCGGCGCGGGGTTCGTGCCCGGCAACCTGGACACGCACATCTACGACGAGGTGATCCAGGTCACGAACGAGGACGCGATCGCCACGGCGCGGCGGCTGGCGCGCGAGGAGGCGATCTTTGCGGGGATCTCGTCGGGGTCCATCACCTGGGCGGCGCTGCAGGTGGCGGCGCGGCCGGAGATGGAGGGCAAGCTGATCGTGTCGGTGATCTGCGACTTCGGGGAGCGCTACCTGTCAAACCCGGTGTACGCCGAGCAGGAGGAGCCCGATTTCAGCGAGTACGAGGACGCGCTCGCCGAACCCGCATCCGTGCCGGCGTAAGGCGTTCGTCCGGACGTCGATGGCCGGACGGCGGAGGGTCGGATTCGGGTGGATGAGGGATGATGGGGGGCGGATGCCGAGGGTGGCGTCCGCCCTTTGTCGTCGTCCCCGGGCTGAGCGGCTGAAGCCGCCGCAACAACGGCTGAAAGCCTCACGATACTGCCGTGAGGCTGGTCTTGCGCGGGGATGAGTTCGGCGCGGACCTTCCCCGTCGCGCCGGACTGGGGTGTGCTCCCTCTCCCACGTCTGCTTGTGGGAGAGGGTGCTCGCGGAGCGAGCGGGTGAGGGCCACACGGCGGCGGGCGTGGTCGGGACCTTTACTCTGCACGGGCCGTGTTTGTGTCGTTCCGCAGATCCCATGCGTCGTGGTCGCCCGCCGGCCCCTGAGCGGATGAATCCGCCGCTCGAACAGCGGAAAGCCCCGACTCGCGGCCGCTGTCGCGTCCACGCTCGGGGCTTCAACCGCGTACATACCGCGGGCGTGCGTTCCGTCTGCTGCGCGAAGTTGGAACGGGCGGACAGCAGATCCTTCGTCGGCGCCCGGCGGCGGCGCGGCGAACAGTTCGGCCGGCGCCTCGTCAGGATGACAACGTGTTGGTGCACAATGGGTTATGAAGCAAAACTACGAATACTACGCCTCCGATTCGGCTTCGACGGGGACGGCGGCTTCGCGGTAGCCGTGGCAGCGGAGGACGGGGATGCGGGGGTAGCGCGGAAAGCGCGGGTCCACCTCGGCAAGCTGGCAGAGGTAGAACCGCGACCCTTTCCGCGTATCGATGATCTTTACGTTCTCGCACCCGGCGCACAGTCCGGGGTGCGGCGCCCACGGCTGCGTCATCCGTCGTGGCCCGCGGGGCGCGGGGCGGGCTCAGGCGCGGCGGCGGGACGCCACCACCCCGCCATCGAATAGCTCAGCCACAGGAACACGGCGCCGAATCCCAGAAAGATCAGCACGCGGAACAGCGCGTCCAGCCGCGCCAGGTCCACAAGGAACAGCTTCGCCACCGTCGCCAGCAGGGTCAGGATCGCCAGCCGCTCCAGCGCCGCCGACCCGCGCCGCGCCGCCAGCAGCAGCAGCCCCAGCCCGTACGCGCACCAGAGGATCGTCGCGATCCCCTGCCCTCCCGGCCGCAGCGCCACCTCGCGCAGCACGATCCCCATCACCACGACGTGCGCAAAGATGCGGTACACCGACACTTCCGTGCGCACCCGGATGGCGTAGGACGACGCGAAGACCGCGGCGGCCACGGCCACGTCCGCCAGCACCCGCCCGGCGCTCGCCTCGCCCGGAAAGGCGAGCCGGTACAGCGTCCACAGCCCGGCGGCCACGAACAGCTTGTGCGCCATCCACCGCGCCGCCGGCCCCGCTCCGCGCAGCGCGAGCCAGTGCAGCGCCAGCATCTGCGCGGCAAGGGACGCCAGCAGCACCGCGCCGTCCAGCGCGCCCAGGCATCCCACCGGCAGCAGCGCCGCCGCGGACACCAGGAGCACCCGCGCCAGCCGCAGGTCGCGCGCACGCACCGCCGCGGCCGCGACGCCGTACACCGCCGCCGCCCCGATCGCCATCAGCCCCAGACGCTCCGGCTGCATGCGCCAGGTGAGCCCGGTGACCACGAGCAGCATGGAGGGCGGCAGGAGCGCGATGGCGTACCAGTGCAGCGAATCCAGCCCGGTCCAGCGGCGCTCGGCGTGGCGCGCGTGCGACCCGGAGAACCAGTTGCCCACGCGGCGCGCCAGGGGCAGCACGCCCAGCACGATCCACGCGAACAGCGCGGCGGCCTGGATCCATCCGCGCCCCGCGGGACCGGCGCGAAAGGTGTCCGGCAGCCAGTTGGCGTAGAGCGCCAGCAGCGTCCACGCAAACGCGTTGGCCGTCCACACGGTGGACCGCCAGCCGCGCCGCAGGTACGGAACCGCCGTCCACGCCAGGATCATGGAGGTGTACGCCGCCAGCCCGCGCGGGCTGGCGTACGAAATCCCCAGCAGCAGCGGCACACCCAGCCCGCCCGCGGAGCCGAGCACCGCCAGCGCCGGCTCGCTGCGCCAGAGCGCCAGCCCGCTCGCCGCCGCCGTGATGGCGACGAGCGCGATGAACGCAACCGTGTAGGGCACCAGCGCATACAGGTTGAACGCCGCCCATCCCGTGATGTAGAACGCCGCCAGCCCGCCGCCCAGCAGCACGGCGGAAAAGCGCCGCTCGCGGTCCATCCGCAGGCCGATGGCGGTGAGCACCGCGCCCACCGCCGCGCCGAAGCCCACGCGGACCTCGTTGGTCAGCCAGCCCCGGTCGATGGAGTAGCGGAACAGCAGCCCCACACCCAGCAGCAGCATCGCGATGCCCAGCCGGTTGAGCCAGGTCTGGCTGTCCCAGCGAAAGAGCGCGGCGATCTCGTCGTGGATGAGCGGCTCGGCGGGACGGCGGCGCGGCAGGTCGTCGTCGTACGCCACCGGCTCCGGGTAGAGCGGCGGAAACGCGCGCGCCGGCGGCTCTGCCGCGAGGGCCGGCGCCGCGGCCGGGGCTTGGACATCGGCCGGCGCGGCGGCGGCGGCGGCGGGAAGGCGCTGGTGGATTTCCTCCACCATGCGCTCCAGCCGCGCGATGCGCGCTTCCAGCGGGTTTTCGTGGGGACTGCTCATTCGCCTGCGCGTTTCCATGCCGGGCCGGGACCCGGAACGGGGAGTTGGCGTGCGTGCGTTCGGGGCGGGGTTCGGATGAATATAACACCCGTCCCGCGGTTCCAGGGACGGGTGGGGGGCTGGGGGCGGGATGCGGGGCGGATGGGCGATGATGGTGCCGTGATGGGACTTGGGCGCGTCCGGCAGGCTGTGGCACTCACCCCGCGTGCTGCGCACGACGACCCTCTCCCACGAACAGATGTGGGAGAGGGAGCACACACCAGTGCCATGCGGATCTTTGGAGTTCGCTTGCAGTTGAAGCCCCGATCGCGGACGCGACAGCGGCCGCGAGTCGGGGCTTACCGCTGATGGAGCGGCGGATTCATCCGCTCAGGAGAGCACCGGACGCCCACTGCATCGCGCTGCGCGCGGGCCCCTCCCCCGACCCCTCCCCGTGCAAACTGCCGCACGGAGAGGGGAGAATTCTCACCGGATTCCGCCACCCCGTGCAGGTGAAGTCCCCCGGTTGTTGGGGGGGACTTTCCGCCGTTGTTGCGGCGACTTCAGTCGCTCAGAGGGGAGGCGCCTGGACAGAATCTTGGAAACCGCGCCCGCCCTCCACCCGGCAACCCTCCCCCAGTCCGTTTTGGGGGAGGGTGGGCCGGTGGTGCCGGCCCGGGTGGGGGCCGCCGTGGATGTTGCGGAGATGCGCCGAATCTAACGACCGCGCGCCTCCACCTCCCACACATCCACCACGTCGTCGCCGCGGGCGCCGTACAGGCGCTCGTGCAGGTTCACCGACACGCAGACGTGGTTGGGAACGATGCGCACCCGGTCGCCCACGCGGGGCCGCCAGTCCGTGCCGGACAGGTCCAGCAGGCCGTGCTCCTCCGAAACGGACTTCACCACGATCTCCGGGCGGTCCAGCAGCGCACCGAATCCCGCCGCGTCCGCGCGGATCTCCTCGCGCGACAGGGCCTTGCTCCCCGCGTCCACTACCGCCTGCCCCGGAACCGCCACCGAAACCACGGTGGCCAGCACGCTGTACGCGCACTCGTCCCAGCCGCACGCGCCGATCTCCGCCGTCGTCCGGTCGTTGAAGATCTGCGTGCCGGGGCGCACCTCCGTGAGCCCCGCCACCTCGTGCGAGCGCCAGAAGGTGGGCGTGCTGCCGCCGCTCACGACCGCAGGCGCGAGCCCCGCCGCGGCGAGCGCGTCGCCGAACTCCGCGACGCGCGCGGCCAGGGCGCGCAGCGGATCGTCCTGCCGCTCCACCCGGTCGCGAACGTGCCCGGGATAGAACATCAGCCCGCGGAACTCCAGCCCCGGCGC
>NZ_DASVTX010000091.1:0-14916 GCF_036387355.1 Longimicrobium sp. | reverse complement strand
CCGCGGAAAGGAATACCGTCTCGAACTCGAGGGGTGCATCTCAGGAACAGCAGAGCACGCCAGAACACACGACGGAACACTAGGATAGTGTGTCACCCGTGGCGGGTAAAGTAGTGAGGCAATCTTCGAACTGACCGCAAGTTTGCCCGACAATCTCAAAGAACCTCGGCAACAACGCCGGTTCGTCTCTTGCCACACGGGAGAGCGCCGGCCGGCGCGGAGCCAGTCGGCGCTAACTCGCTCCTGTGGGGGCACACGGCGCGACTGGAACTCCTGCTCGCCAGCCCACGAACTCCTGCTCGCCAGCCCGCGCTGTTGAGGCGCTACAGCATCGAGCAGGTGATCGGCCGGCGGCAAACCCGGTACGTTCGCGCAGACGATCTCGCATTTGTGCTGCACGGCGACGTGTTTGGAGCGGCGGGCCGTGGCTGCCTTGCGCTCATCCCTAAGCCGACATAACGTGCCGTGCGCCGTCGTGGCCGATTGTCGTCCGCGAGAACAGCGCATCGGCGGGTTTACCCCAATCCGTCGTCGCCCTTCTGCTTGGACCACTAATGAAACCACCACTCGGACGCCTGTGTTTGTCCCTCCTGCTGGCGTTTGCCGCTGCGTGTGACAACCCTGTAGGTAGGAGCGCACCTCAGGCCATCGTGCCCGATGCGCCCAACGGCGCCAAGTCTGGCGATGGGGCGGCTTACTCGTGTGAGTTGACAGCCCATGAGGTAAACGCGGGTGGGCAGTCGGCCCTGCATCGGCGCCAGATAAGCGTGACATACCCGCGCGCGGAGCTTGCCGCTGAAGGCGCGACTCGGAAGTTCGTCTACCGTGGATATGCGGACGGCGCCACACTGGTGCGCGACGCCGAATGCATCGTGCCAGCGACGAGAGGAGCCTTGGAGCGCATCACGCGCGTGTTCATCCGGAAGGGCGACGCCGGCGAGCCCACGATGCAGATCATGTCGGACCCATGGGTCGTTGTTGTGACTGCATGCCAGTACGGGGGCATGTACCCGGACTGCGACGAGAAGCCGACCGACATCCCGATCAACGGTGACGAATGCTTGTTCTACGGCGTCTGCAATCCCACAGGCGGGACAGGCGGTGGGGAGAACGGGGGTGGCGGCGACGGACCCAGCGGATGCGATCCAATCGTGGACCCAGCCGGGTGCAACAAGCCGCTCACTGCAGCTGACAAAGCGATGATTGTGGCAGCGTTGAAGACCCACGTGAAGCCCGCGTCCGCCTTCACCGATACCGCCAAAGCACGTCAGTGTGGCGAACTCGCGGACGCATTTGAGGCGCTGTTCAATGCTGACGCAGTTTTCCGGGGCGGCTATGACGGGCCGAGTGCTTCCGGGGAAGATCACCAGGCAGCATACAATCCCGTCGATGGCACAATTCACTTCGAGCCCTCCGCCCTCGACGGCGCGTTGTCAAGCGGCAACTACTTCGAAATCGCGTACTCCGCGCTGCACGAGGCAGGGCACGGAACAGGAGACCATCCCAACGGCTATATGATGTTAGGGAAAGCCCAGATTTACGTCGATGCGCCATTCAACTTGCTAAACCCAGGCACCAACTCATGCCTAAACTGGTAGCGGCGGCGGCCGCGGGTCTTCTGAGCAGTGTGCTTGCCACAATCGCCGCTCAATCCCCTCCACAGCACCACAGGGGATCGAAGCTGGAAGCGATCGGCGCGGTGATGATCGCGAGGGTGGGCCAGATGGGCGATGTACTCCCCTGGGATGCGTGCAGCATCTACGAAAAGGCGGGCAGGCCCTCGGGGATGGCGGACAGCCTGCGGCATGCGCGCCAGTGGCTGGACCGGCCCGTGAACGATCCCTGCGCGCAGGAGCCCGCCCCGTCGCGGCCCGGTCGCAACCGAATCGTGCGCGTGGATTCGGTGCTGCTGGCCGATTCCGTGGCGTACGTGCACCTCACCATTGTCCGCGGCGAGTGGAGCTACCGCGAGCAGCACACGCTTCCGGCGCTGCGCGGCCGCCGGGGATGGGGCTGGCGCGAGGCGCGCGTGTTCGCCGGCCTGCAGGGCTATCCCGGATCCCGAGCGCAGGACTGAGGATCGTCCGCATCGGCCGCCCCTTGCCGCGCCCTCCCCGATCTCCGGGAGGGCGCGGTCCGTTTGCGGCGCACGGCGCGACCGGGAGCCGTATCGCCATGTCGCGCGCGCCCACCGCACGGGTTCGCATCTTGCCACACGGGAGAGTGCCGGCGGGCGCGGAGCCGGGCGGCGCTAACTCGCTACTGCGGGGGCACATGGCGGGACTGGAAGGCCTGCTCACCGGCCACACGCTGGTGAAGCGCTACATCATCGAGCAGGTGATTGGCCGGGGCGGGTTCGCCGTGGTCTACCAGGCGCTGGACAAGCGCCTGAACCGGCCCGTGGCCGTAAAGGTGATTACGCTCAACGCGGCCGACGCCGGGCTGCGCGACCAGATGCGCGAGCGCCTGCAGAAAGAGGCGCGCGCCGCCGCCAGCCTGCCACACCACCCCAACCTGGTGACGGTGCACGACGTGGGCACCGATCCGGAGCTGGGGCTGGACTTTCTGGTGATGGAAATGCTCTGGGGCCAGAACCTGGCCCAGTACTTCAAGCACCACGGCCGCCCCAACCTGCACGACGGCCTGCGCATTCTGCGCGACGCGGCCGAGGGGCTGGCCATTGGCCACCGCGCGGGGCTGATTCACCGCGACATCAAGCCGGCCAACATCTTTCTGGCCGAGCCCGCCGCCGACGACGAGCCCACACGCGTGTGCCTGCTGGACTACGGGATCGCGCAGGCCATTGAAGACGACCAGACCGTCACCCGGGGGATGGCGACGCCGCTCAGCCCGGGCTACGCCAGCCCCGAGCAGCTTGCCGGCGCGCGCGACCTGTCCGCCGCCACCGACGTGTTCAGCCTGGGCGTGGTGGCCTACCAGCTGCTCACCGGCGAACGACCCTTTGCCGAAAAGCCGGGCGAGGCGCCCACCGCGTGGACCGTGCGCCGCCCGCTGCGCGCCCTGAACTCGCGCGTGCCCGCCGCCGTGGAAGCGGTGGTGATGAAGGCGCTTTCCGAGTCGCCGGCCGACCGCTATCCGGACGCGGCGGCCTTTGGCGATGCGCTGGATGCGGCGCAGCGCCCGGACGACGTGACGGCCGTGGCCCCCGCGCCGCCCATCCCCGTCGCCGTCCCCGTGGCGGATGCGGCGCCGCCGGCCGCCGCCGCGCCGCCCTCCACCGTGGTGCCCGTCGCGGAACCCGCGCCCGCGCCGCCCGCGGACGACGTGACCGCGCTGGCCCCGGCCCCGCCGCCGATCCGCGCCGAAGCGCCCGCCCGCCCCGCGCCCGCCGCCGTGTCGCACGCGCCGCGCGCCATGCCGCCGCTGCGTCCGGCCGACAAGCCGCGCAAGGGCGGCGCCGGCGTGCTCGTGGGCGTGCTGTTGGCGTTGCTGCTGGGCGCGGGCGCCATGTGGGCCATGTTCGGGCGCGGCGGGGGTGATGATGAAAAGCAGACCGCGGAACGCCCCGCCCGCGACACCACCGCCACCGCCACGCGTCCGGCCGATACCCTGCCCGCCGGTGCGACGACCATGACGGTGGATTCCGGCGCCGTCGCCATGCCGCCCGTCAGCACGGGCGAGCCGTCCACCGCGCAGCCGGAGACCGGTGTCAGCGGGAGCGCCGCGTCGGCGGTGACGGGAGGGGGCACGCCTTCCGCGCAGCCGCAGCCCCAGCCGAACGCGCCGGCCAGCCGGCCCGCGCCCGCACCGGCTCCCCGCGAGCCCGCGCAGCAGCCGCGCCCCCAGCCGCAGCAGCCGGCGCCGCAGCCGCAGCCGCGCCCCGCGCCGCCCGCGCAGCAGCCGCGTCCCACGCCGCCCGCACAGCAGCCGCGCCCGGCCCCGCCGGCGCAGCAGCCCCGCCCGCGGCCTACGCCGCCGGTGCAGCGCGAGCCGGAGCCCACGCCGCCTCCGTCGGAGCCGGAGCCGCAGCCGCAGCCTCCGGTGGTGCTGCCGCCCGCGTCGCCGCCGGTGTACACGCCCATTCCGCCGCCCGCGCCTCCGCGCCCGGCGCCCGTGGACACCATCTTCTTTCCCGCCACCCCGCCGGAGGGAACGCGCGGCGGGTAGGCGGACCTGTCAGGCGGTCGGTTTGATGATGAAAAGCCCCGGGCGAGCAGTGATGCTCGCCCGGGGCGTTTTCGTCGCCGCTCGATGAGAACGACGGCGGGGGATGCGTTGGGCGGGGGTGGGGGTCGGGGGCGGTGGCGCGTCCGCCGGCTGGGCCCTCACCCGGCCGCGCTGAGACGCGTCCCCCTCTCCCACGAACAGATGTGGGAGAGGGGGCACACCCCAGCCTGCCGCATGGGGCCTGGTCTGGAGTGCAGGCGAAGCCCCGAACGGCGCCTGTGGGCGTCGTGTCGGGGCTTTCCGCGGTTCGAGCGGCGATTCATCCGCTCAACGGAGGCGGCGTTCGGCACCGAAATCATCGCCAAACCGGTACAGCCTCACAGCAGTACCGTGAGGCTTTCAGCCGTTGTTGCGGCGACTTCAGTCGCTCAGCCGAGCATGCCTGGCCGCGCCCCTCACACCAGCACGCGCAGCCGCCCCGGGTGGATGATGATGTCCAGCTCGCGCGCGTCGTCGGCGATGATTTCGCCGTCGGCGTGCACGGGGAGCGGGTCGCTACTGGTGATGCGGATGCGCTTCGCCTGGTGCATGTGCACGCACGACGCGCCCACGTGCGTGCCGCGCATCACGCGGGGCAGAAAGCGCAGAATGCCGATGGTGCCCAAGGCGTCGCAGGCGCACACGTCCAGGGCGCCGTCGTCGATCCGGGCTTCCGGGCAGATCCAGAATCCGCCACCGTGCCGCCCGCCGTTCGCCACCGTCACCAGCGTCATCGGCGCGTCGCTCACCACGACGCCATCCAGTTCCAGCCGCATCCGCCGCGGCCGGAAGGCGCGCAACACGCGGCTCAGCGCGTTCAGGTACATCGCCATGCCCCGGAAGCGCCGCCGCCGGTCTACCTCGATGGCGACCTGCGCGTCCAGCCCGATCCCCACCCCGTTGCTGAACCACTGCCCGTTCACCGAGCCCACGTCCACGGCGCGCGGTTCGGCCACCGTGAGGCGGGCGAGGGCGGCCATGGAATTGGCGGGCACGCCGGCCAGCTTGGCGAAGTCGTTGCCGCTCCCCACGGCAATGATGCCCAGCGGCGTGGACGGCCCGTCGCCCGCGGCGCGCATCAAGCCGTTCACCACCTCGTGCACCGTGCCGTCGCCGCCCACGGCCACCACGGCGGGCCACCCGGACTTCGCCGCGGACTCGGCCAGCTCGGCCGCGTGCCCCCGCCGCTCCGTCTGCACGATCACGTGCTCCACGCCCGCGGCTTTCAGTTCCGAGCGCAGCCGGGGCCCGAACGAGGCGGCCGATCCGCGGCCCGCGGTGGCGTTCAGAATCACGAAAAAGCGTTCGATCGGCATGCTGCAATGGCGCGAGAGGGGAGGCGGGACGGGCGCAGGATCGCGGCAGGCGGGGCCGCGCGCAAGCCCGGCGTGCGGAAAGGCACCGCGGATGCGTAGGTTGCGCGCACCCCGCAACGCTGGATTTTGATGGGAACTCTGTACGTCGCCGCCGCCGCCATCCTGTGGGGGCTCATGGGCCCGGTCACGCGCATCGCACTGGCGGAAGGGCTCACCCCGCTGGAGATCGCGTTCTGGCGCGGCATCATGGCGGGCGGGCTGTTCGCGGCCACCGCGGTCGTCATCCGCCGCCCGTGGCTGCAAAAGCGCGACGTGCCGATGATCATCGCCTTCGGGATGACGGGCGTGGCGGGGCTGCTGGCGTCGTACTCGCTCGCGGTGAGCGCGGGAGGCGCCGCGCTCGCAGCCATCCTCCTGTACACGGCGCCGGTGTGGGTGGCGCTGTTCTCCGCCTCCTTCCTCCACGAGCGGATGACGGGGCGCAAGCTGGCCGCACTCGCCCTGGCGACGGCGGGCGTGGCGGGAATTGCGCTGTCCACCGGCGGCGGCAGCATTCGGCTCACGCCGGCGGGGCTGGGATGGGGATTGGCGTCGGGGCTGGCGTACGCGCTGTACTACCTGTTCGGCAAGCGCTACTTCGAGCGATATCCCACGGCGACCATCTTCATGTACGCGCTCCCGGTGGCGGCGCTCGTCATCTTCCCCGCGGTGCGATTCCATCCCAAGTCCGCCACGGCGTGGGGCGCGCTCGCGTTCCTCTCCGCCGTGCCCACCTACACGTCGTACGTGTTCTACAGCGCGGGGCTCAAGCGCATCGAGGCCACCCGCGCCGCCACGGTGGCCACCATCGAGCCCGTGGTCGCCGCACTTGCAGCGTACCTGATGTGGAACGAGCGCCTGAGCGCCATCGGCTACGCGTGCGCCGCCCTGGTGCTGTTCGGCGTTCTGCTGACCGCCGCGCCGGAGCGCGCCGCCCCCGCCGAGCCGCCCCATCCCTGATCCGCTCAGAAAAGGTGCCCCACGCGGGCCAGCCCTCGCGCTGAGCGCATGAATTCGCCGCAACAGCGGAAAGTCCCCACAAACAGACGGGGGGACTTCACCTGCACGCGGTGAATGGGTCGATGCCGGGCGGCGGTGATGGGTGCCCGGACGGCATTGAGCGAGTGAACTCGCCGCAACAACAGCTGAAAGCCTCACGATACTGCCGTGAGGCTCGCACCTGCGCGGGGGCTGGCGTCCGGTGCCGAACGCCGCGCTCGCACTGAGGTCTCCCTTTCTCCCGCGACAGCGGGGGAGAGGGCCGGGGAGAGGGGGCCTCTCCGAATGCGCTGAAGCATCCGGAGGTGCGCCGGCCGTCATCTCCGCCGCGTTGGGATCCGGCGTTCGTCCCCTGCCTTCCTGAGCGGATGAATCCGCCGCTCCAGAAGCGGTAAGCCCCGACACGGCGCCCACAGGCGCCGTTCGGGGCTTTCATCTGCCTACATACCACCGGCGTCGCTTCGCCGCGGCCTGCGGAGGTGGAACGGGCTGGAAGCAGATCCTTCGTCGGCGCCACGGCGCGGCGCGACCGAGGCTCCGTCCGGCGCCTCCTCAGGATCGCAAGATGTTGGTGTGCGATGATATGCGAGAACCGCACGACCCGCCCGGACACAGGCGGGCGCGCCGTCCCTGCTCCCGCACCGATGCGTCCGCCGCGGTCCGCGCGGGCGGGCTTCGTGTTCTCCCAGCGGCGCATCACATCCGCTCTGGACAGGCGGACGCAGGGGTAGCCGCGGCACTCCGCGACGGCGAACGTTGCGCCGTGGGTGCCGCGGCTTCAGCCCCCGCTCTGCCTTCCGGGCCGGATCAGCGTTCGCGCACGCGGTAGATTCGGCCTTCGTGGATCACGGCCACGCGCGTCCCCAGCGCGAAGTACCGCCCCAGCTCCGGGGTCTGCCGGATCAGCGCGTAGTACTCATCCGATCCAAACACGACCACGGTTTCCGGGAGCCGCGTGCTGTCGGTGATCTCCGTATCCCGCCACTCGCCCTGCACCTCGCGGAAGGTGCGGCTCCCCACGGTGCGCACCGCGGCGGCGCTGCCGCCTTCGGTCCCCTCGCCGGTCACGACGATCTCATCCAGGCTCAGCACTTCCTGCTGCGCGCGGCTGGAGCGGCTGGCTTCCACTGCGCCCTGCCCGCTGGCCGCCGTGGGCGCCATGACCGGGGGCGGGGGAGGCGCCGGCGCGTTCCCCTGCATGCGGACGCGGCCGCCCCGGTCGCGGGTCGGCGCTTCCCGCTCCGGCTGCACCACCGCGCCCGGCTCCAGCGCCAGGAACGACGTGTACGGCGTCACGATGCCGTACCGCGTGCCCAGGTCCGTCACCTCGTCCACCAGTTCGCGGTTCTCTCCGTAGCTGCGAATCTGCTCCATCAGCCAGCCCACGCGCCGAGTCGCCCACAGCCGCGGAAGGAACTCGTGCCGTTCATCGCGCAGCGGAAAGCGCAGCCCGGGATAGGTGAACGTCTGCGTCGGCGACGCGTTTCCCGACAGGCGCGCGGTCACCGAGGCGAGCTCGCGGTCGTTGCGGTAGCGGCCCACGAGCGCGATCTGCGTCCCCTTGAACAGGTCCGGCAGGGTGCGCGGATACACCAGGTCCGTGCGCACCGCGCCCAGGTCCAGCGCCAGGTTGGTGAGCACCGGGTGGTTCACCTTGTCAAAAAAGCTGGACACCTTCACTTCCAGGTCCTCTTCCGGTGCCACGTAGTCCGCCGTCCCGCCGTTTTCCGCCGCCACGCGGTCCAGCAGCCGCGTGTTGACGTCGTATCCCACTCCAAAGGTGAACAGGCGCAGGCCGGGGCGCCGCGCGCGGGTCACGTTGGCCACGATGCGCTCCACGTTCACCTCGCCCACGGTGGGCAGGCCGTCCGTCATGAAAACCAGCATCCGCGGCCGCGTGCCCGTCGCGGGAAACTGGCCCAGCGCCTCCACCAGCGCGTCGTTGATGTTGGTGCCGCCCCGCGCCTGCAGCCCCGCCACGAACTCCACGCCCCGCGCGATGCCGGCGCGGTCCGCCGCGATCAGCCCGGATTCCATGAGCCGCGTTTCGCCGCTGAACGCGATCACGTTGAACCGGTCGCCCGGGTTCAGCCCGCGCACGCCGTACGTCAGCGCGCGCCGGGCTTTTTCCATCTTCCCCTCGTCCGTCATGCTCCCGCTCACGTCCAGCACAAACACGACGTCCTTGGCCGGATATTCTCGCCGCTGCGACTCGTTGTTGGGCGACAGGAGAAGGAGAAAGAAGCCGTCCTTGCCCGGCTCGCGGTAGGTAAAGAGCGAGAGCCCCACTTCCGCTTCGGAGAGGGTGTAGAAGAGCTGAAAGTCGCGCCGCTCCGCGCGGGCGCCGCGGCTGAAGCGCACGGTGGCGCGCCCGCCGTCGCGCCGCACGTCCACGTCGTGCGTGGGCGAGTACACGGCGCGAAGCCCGCTGCGCGCGTTGATGCGCACCGTTCCCTCGAACCGCTCCACCGGCGCGGCGTTGCGCCCGATGCCCAGCGGATACTTGTAGCCCACGCTTCCGTTTTCTGCCCGCAGCACCTGTGTGTACGTCAGCTCCAGCTTCTTGGTGCCGCGCGCGGGAATGGGAAAGATGCGGGCCTGGAACAGGTTGGTGCCGGCGTACTCCAGCAGCCCGGGGTCGCGCACGCGCCGCACGATGTCTTCGTAGATGCGGCGCGCCTCGCCGCGGGGCCGCACCTCTCCCGCCAGCCGCCGGTCACCGTCCCAGATGGCGAACTCGGTGATGCTGGCCTCGTCTGGAAGCGGAAAGAGGTAGGTGCCCTCCATCACGCGGTTGTGCTCGTTGCGAAAGACCTGGGTGACGTGCGTGGTGGCCACCTGGCCTTCGATGGTGGTTTCAAACGTCACCGATTCCACGGGGATGCCGGCGGGGCGGCCCGGCGTCCACGGCCGGCAGTCGTTGCATTCGCCGGGGACGATGACGCCCTGTGCGGCGAGCGGCGCGGACGCGACGGCGGCCAGAAGGGCGGCGGCCAGCAGCGGTCGGAGGTGCATGGCGTGCCTCGATACGAGGTGGGATGAGGATGAACTGCGAGCCGTTGTACTCGCGGAGTGCCCGCGCGGGTTCCGTACAGGTTCGGCGCACGTCCCAGGCCCGGGCGGCTGAAGCCGCGGCAACAACGGCGCAAAGTCCGCCTCCGCGGACTGCGTCGGCTGCTCCGGCGCGGAACGCGGGGACCGTCGCGGCCGCCTGTCCAGAGCGAATGAATTCGCCGCTGGACAAGCACGAAGTCCGCCTGCGCGGACTGCGGCGGACCCCTCGGTGCGGGAAGCGGGAGGCGCCGCGTCCGCCTGTGGCCAATCGGCTGCGCAGTGCTCGGAAATCATCGCGCCCCACGAACTTGTCATCCTGAGGAGGCGCCGGCCGAACCTCCTGCCGCGCCGCTGACTGGCGCCGACGAAGGATCTATTTGCCGCCCGTTCCAACTCCGCTGGCCCACACTGAAGCCACGCCAGCGGTACGTATCTTCTACGCAGTTGAAGCCCCGATCGTGGACGCGTCAGCGGTCGTCAGTCGGAGCTTCCGGCTTCCGGAACGGCGAATCCATCCGCTCAGGCCGGGCCGCCACAGCGAGATCCGCCATCCGCACCGGCACTCGCACCCGCGTGCAGGCGAAGTCCCCCCGTCCGTTCGGGGGGACTTTCCGCCGTTGTTGCGGCGAATTCATTCGCTCCGCCCCGCTCGCCGCTCGAGTATGTACGGGTGGAACGCACGAGCCCCGCCCGGACTGACGCGGGTGCGCTTCCATTCCACCCTCATGCACACTATCTTGTTGCCTCCCCAACACATCCGTGCCCGATCCCGATCTACCCGGACCGTCCGTCCATCCCTATGAGCGCATTCCCCAGCAGCACGCGGCGGCCCTGGCGGCCGACTCCGCTCGTGGCGGCCGTCGCGGCCGCGGCGGTGCTGGGCGTGGCCGCAGCCGCCCTCCCCGCCGCACCCCGCGTGGCCGACGAGGCGCTCCCCGTGCTCGATCCCATGCACGCCATTCCCGTCACCACGGATACGCTGCTCATCGGCGGGTTCGCGCGCGGGACCTTTGGCGAGGCGCTGCAGGTCATTGCCAGCGACCTTACGGACGCGGAGCGCGAGATGGTGGGGCGGCACCTGGACAAGATCTTTGTCCCTATTCTGCGCGACGGGGCGCTCAAGACGGGGGGCCGCCTCAAGGTGGCGTACGAGCGCACCCGCCGGCCCGACGGCACCACCCGCTCCATCCAGGTGCTCGCCGCACAGGCGGCCGTGGGCGGCGGGCTGCACACCGTCTACCTGGTGGACCAGGCCGAGCAGCCCGGCTACTACGACGACGTGGGCCAGTCGCTGGACCCGCAGGCGTGGGCCGGCCCGCTCACCTCGCTGCGCGTCACGTCGCCGTTCAAGATGAACCGCATGCACCCGCTGCTGGGGCGCGTGCTGCCCCACACGGGTACGGACTACGCCGCGGCCTACGGAACGCCGGTGTACGCCACCTCCGACGGAAGCGTGAGCTACGCGGCGCCGCGCGGCGGCTACGGCAACCTGATCGAGATTCAGCACCCCAACGGCTACGCCACCCGCTACGCCCACCTGAGCGCCGTCGTGGTGCGTCCCTGGCAGGCGGTGCGGCAGGGCGACGTGATCGGCTACACGGGGATGTCGGGGCTCGCCACGGGGCCGCACCTGCACTACGAGGTTCGCCGCAAGGGCCAGCCGGTGGATCCCGCCCTGGCGATGGCCTACGCCGCCGCCCCGGCCCGCGTCGCGCCGCAGCCGCAGCGCGCCGACTTCAACCCCGCATACCGGGCCGAGCGGCAGACGCTCGCCCGCCTGCTGGCCCGCGCGCCCACGGTCATCCGCCGCCGCTGATCGCTCGATGCCTGGGCTCCCAGGCACGGAAAACCTCAACCCCCTCTCACGGAGTTCACGGCGGCCGCACGGAGTTTCACGGTACTGACCGGGAAACCGCGGTCCCGCACGAGCCAGCAGAGTGAACCCAAGCGAAGTCTGTGGACGCGGTTTGACCGGCTTGCTGTTTGATCTGTACCGTGACCCCCGTGAACCTCGGTGCCCTCCGTGAGAGACGCGGTTGCGGTTCCAGCCGAAAGGGCCCGCCCTCCGAGATGGAGAGCGGGCCCTTCTCGTCATCACCCGGGAGAACGAATCAGGGGCGGGGCGCCGGGGGCGGGCGCACGTCCAGTTCCACCGTCTCCGGGCCGAACACGCGGACGAAGTCCTGCTGCCGGTCCCACTGCAGGGTGACTTCGCGGCGGCGGCCCTGGCGCACCACGTTCAGCAGCAGCGTGCCGTCTTCGTCGCGGCTCAGCGCCGAGCGCACGTCTTCGGGCGTCTGCACCACGGCGCCGTCCACCCCCACGATCACGTCGCCCGCTTCCAGCCCGGCGCGGCTCGCGGGGCTGCGCTGCGTAACCTCCAGCACCAGCACGCCCTCCGTCCGTCCGCCAAAGTAGCGGCCCAGCCCCTCGTTCATTTCCGCGAGCTGCGCGCCCGCCGCCGCCGCGCGTCCCACGTCCATGAAGAACGACTGCGCGCTCGCGTCGCCCACGCGCACCAGTGCGTTGCCGCGAAGCGCGGGCAGGTTGCGCAGCGCCGCGGCCGCCGGTCCGCGCCCGCGCTCCAGCAGCACCGGAATGCTGTCGTGCAGCACGCGCGTCAGCGAGTCCAGCCGCGCGGCGATGAAGGTGTCTACCCGCACCACGCGGCTCAGGCTGTCGATCCGCTCCGCCAGCCACTGCACGGGGAAGGCGAGCGTATCCACCGTCACCGTCCTCACCACGTCGCCCTGCTGCATGGTGTCGCCGTTGATGACGATGACGCGGTGCTCGCCCGTGGACGGGTGCATGCGGACGCGCGGCGTGCTGTCGCCGCTGTCCATGACCACGATGCGGTGCCCGGCGCGCCCGCTGTCGCCCGTGGTCACCTCCACGTGCACGCTCCCTGGCAGGCGGCGCACCAGCGAATCCACCACGATGCGGCGCTCCCCGCCCTCACCGCGCAGCCCCTGGCGCACCACCACGCGCTGGCGCTCCCCCGGCGTGCGCACCGCCACCTGCGCCGGCCGCGGCCCCGCCACGATCCGCAGGTCGTGCTCGCCATCTACCCGGCGCACGCGCAGCCGCACGGTGTCGCCCTCGTTCACCTGCAGCAGCGACCGGACTTCCATGCCCTCCAGCGCGGCGCCGTTCACGGACACCAGCAGGTCGCCCTGGCGCATTCCGGCGCGCGCCGCGGGAGAGCCTTCGCGCACCTCGGTGACGCGGACAGTCTGCCGCGCCGGCTGGCCCGTTTCTTCGCGCCGGGTGACGTCAAAGGCGAATCCCAGCATCCCCGGCCGGCGCTCCGGCCCGGGCGTGTCCTGCGCCCGCGCCGCGGCGGGAAGAGCGAGCACCGCCGCGACCAGCGGCAGAAACAGCGTACGGAACTTCATGGGTGAATCTCCGTCTGTCGTGCAGAGTGAATCAGAACCACTGGGTCTGTGCGTCGCGGGCCTGTTCGCGGCGCAGCCGCTCGCGCTCGGCGGTGGCGGCAAGGTGGTACCCGTTGATGACCGGGTCTTCCGGCGTGCGCTCCAGCGCGGCGCCGGTGAGCTCGATGAGCTGGTCCAGCGCCGCCATGCGCGTTTCGGCGTCGTTGCCCGACGCCGGATCGGCGATGGAGGTGTAGCGCTGCAGGGCCTGCGCGTACGCCGCCTGCGCCTGCACCAGCTCGCGCGCGGCCTGCACCGCCTCGCCGCGGGTGACGCGCACCGGCTCCGCCCGGGGCGCCGCGGCAGGGGGCGCCGCATCGGCCGTCCTGGCAGGGCGCTGCGGCGGCTGCGGATCCGCCGGGGCGGTGCTGGCCAGCCGCGCGCCGGACCCGGCGGACGGGGCCGGGCTCATCAACCCGCGCGCCGGCACGTCGTAGATGACGTCCGGCTCGCCGAACGACGGCACCGGGCGGGTGCGGGCCGCGGCCTGCGGCTGCGTGAGCGCCACCGGCTGCGGGCCGCCCCGCGCGCTCCACAACGCCGCGCCCGCCGCCCCGCCCATGAGGAACAGGGCGATGGCGGCGGCGGCGCGCACGCCGTGCAGGTGAATCCAGCCGCGGCGCGCCGGTGCCGCGCCCCGCACCAGCTCTTCGTCGCGCAGGCGGGCCTCCAGCCGCGTCCACGCGGCGGCGGGCGGCTCCGGGTCCGCCAGCTCGCCCAGCGCCAGGGTCTGCGCGCGCAGTTCCGCCAGTTCGCGCCGGCAGGCCAGGCAGTCGCGCAGGTGCTCCGCTTCGTGCGGCTCGGCGGGCTCGTCCACCAGCCGCGCGAGCGTTTCATCGTTCAGGTGGCGCATGCGGCCATCTCCTCCTCCGCGGGTTCATCGCCGGCGGGCCTGGGGGCCAGCAGCCTGCGCATGCGCGCGCGGGCCTTGAACAGCTGGCTCTTGCAGGTGCCGGCAGTCACGCCCAGCATCTCGCCGATTTCCTCGTGGGTGTAGCCCTCCACGTCGTGAAGGACCAGCACCTTTCGCATCCCCTCGGGCAGCTGCGCCATCGCGCGCTCCAGCCGGATCTTGAGCACGCTGGTTTCCGCCACCGCGCGCACAGAGTACGTGTCGTCCATCACCGTCTCGCGCCCCGCCTTGCGGCTGCGGGTGCGGCGGCCGTGCAGCGCGCTGTTCACCGCGATGCGGTGCAGCCACGTGGTGAAGCGTGCGTCGCCGCGAAAGGTGGGCAGCGCGCGGATGGCGCGCACCCAGGCTTCCTGCGCCCAGTCTTCGGCCAGGGCCTCGTCGTGGCCGGCGAGGCGCTTGACGACGGCGTACACCCGCTGGGCGTGCCGTTCGTACAGCGCGCGCACGGCCCCGCCGTCGCCCTGCCGGGCCTGGTGGATCAGGTGGTTGTCGGTATCGTCCATGGTCCGCTCACGGGTCCGGCGGATGGGATGCCGGTGGGCGCGGGAGGGTTGCCCGCCCGTTGCGCCGGTGCGGCGCGGGCGGATCGTCCGGGAAGGATGCGGCGGCAAAGGCGGGCGATACCGCTCCGCCACCGCCCGCATTATTGTTGTTCGGCGGCCGCGGAACCATCCCGCGGGCGCGCCGCTCATCATCTTCTCACAAAACGGCTTCCGCCGCCACGCCTTGGGCTTTCCGCGCCTTCTTCTCGCCGACTGCGACTCGTACTTCGTGCGCTGCGCCATGCTGGCGGACCCGGAGGGCGCGGGCCGCTCGGAACTGGTGATCGTGGGCGGGAGCGCCACCGGCCGCGGCGTGGTGACCAGCGCCTCGTACGCGGCGCGCGCGTTCGGCGTGCACGCGGGCATGCCCATGGCCACCGCCGTGCGCCTGTGCCCGCGCGCGGTGTTCGCCCCCGTTCCCGGCGAGATGGTGCGCCGCAAGCACGAGGAGG
>NZ_DASVTX010000090.1:0-16871 GCF_036387355.1 Longimicrobium sp. | reverse complement strand
GCGTGGCTGGATCCCGCGGCCGTGGCGGCCGCGGCGACGTACGGCGGCGGCCCCGCCGCGCCTTCGCTGGGCCGGGCCGTCGCGGAACTGCGCGCGGAGTGGGGGCGGGCCGCCGGCCGGTTGCGCGCCCGGGCCCGCCGCTGGCGCCGGGGCGCCCGGGCGCTCGAGCGGGCGGGCCGAGCGGTGCGGGCCGGCGGGGCGGGGGGGGACCGAAGCGGAACTCTGGCACAGGCCGGCGGCGCCGGCGGGAGGGGTTGATGTACGGCCTACTGGAAATGACGCTGCCCCGCCGCGTGGAGCGTGCGCCGGCGCGGGACCTGTCGTTCGAGCGGTGCATGCAGTTCGCCGCGGACCTCATCCGCATCCCTTCGCTTCCCGGCCAGGAAGAGGCGGTGGCCCGGCGCATCGTGGACGAGCTCAGAATGCTCGGCTTTGACGAAGCACGCACCGACCGCGCCGGGAACGTCGTGGGGCGCGTGGTGGGGCGCGGGCAGGCCCCGGCGGTGATGCTTTCCAGCCACATGGACGTGGTGGACGTGGGCGACCCCGCGTCGTGGGAGCACGACCCCTGGGGCGGGGTGGTCGAGGGCGGCTTCCTGCACGGCCGGGGGGCGATGGACGTCAAGGGCCCGCTGGCCATTCAGGTGTACGCCGCGGCCCGGCTCGCGCGCGAGCGCCCCGCCGGTGACGTGCGGGTGATCTTCTCCGTGTACGAGGAGAAGGGCGGGTGGGGGATGATGCACCACATGGAAACGCTCGACGCACGCCCCGGCGCGGTGATCCTGGGGGAAGCCACCGCCCTGGACCTGTGCACCGGCCACCGGGGGCACGCGGAGCTGGCCGTGGAGGTGCACGGAGTTGCGGCGCACGCCAGCAACCCCGCCCTGGGCGCCAACCCCAACCACGCACTGCCGTACGTGCTGCTCGCTCTGCGCGAGCTGGCGGCCGGGCAGCCGCAGGACGGAGTTCTGGGCCGTGCCACCGTCACGCCGACGGTCATCGAGTCGTGGCCCCGGAGCGGCAACGTGATCCCGGACCGGGTGCGGCTGACGCTGGACATGCGCGTGCTCCCGGGCTGGGACGAGGGTGAGGCCGTCCACGAACTCGGGGCGCTGCTGGCGGAGCGGGTGCCCGCCCTTCCCGGAATCCGGGTGGAAGTGCTCCCCGGCCGGGTTACGCACCGCGCCTGGACGGGGTGGGAGGACGAGCACAGCAACTTCACCCCGGGCTTTCTGATGCCCGGCGAGCACCCCGTGGTTGAGGCCGCGGCCAGCGCGCTGCGGCAGGCTCTGGGCCGCGAAACCACGATCCGGCAGTGGAAGTTCGGCACCGACGGCGGCCACAGCTGCGGTACGCACGGCATTCCCACGATCGGCTTTGCCCCGGGGATGGAGCTGCTTGCACACACCAACCGCGAGCGACTGGAACTGGCGGAGGCCCGCAAGGCGTTCGATGCCTACCCCGTGCTCATCCGCGAGGTGCAGGCGGCGCTGGTGGCCGCCCGAGGGCTCGCCCTCCGGGGCGTCCACCCACGGGTGGCCGTGGCCGGCTGAGGCTTCGGGGCGAGCATGGCGCGACGGGGAGGCGCCGCGCCGCGGGGGCGCCCGCCACGCTCGCCGCGATACGTTATTCGCCGCTTTTGAATGCAGCAGCGGGGGGGCGCCGACGCGTGCAGGCCCGGTGGGACGGTTCGTAGCGGCGCGTGCTCCTGAGAGCGCATAAAGTCTGAAAATGAATTGCTGAGCCGGGTGTGAGGAGCCGGCCGGCGTCCCGGGGCGGGGAAGGCGGATCCTCCCCGGACCCGTGCATCCACGCGCAAAAACCGGCCTCGGGGCAGTCTCTGCAGGCACGCCGCGGGAATGCCGCGCCGCGCCTTGACGGAACGGATGGCGGGGGCTACACTCATCCGGTACAGAATAAAAATGTCGTAGCGGGTAAGTCCTTCGCCCCCGGTTCACTCGTGCTCCTCGTGCTCCGGCGCGCGTTTGAACCCGGGGCTCCGCCGGGGGCGGAATGCTGAAAGCCGCCACAACTCCATCGTCACGGCCGTGGCGCGCGCATGTCCCCGCGGCGCCGCCATGCGGATGCAGCTCGCGCCCGGAGCATCCGCGGCCTGCCGGGCCTGCCGGGCCAGCCCGGCAAGCTCCGTGGCCGACTCGTCTTTTCACGCCACCAACGGTGTACCCATGATCCAGGTCCTGCCATCCGCGCCCGGGCTCTCCGCCGAGCCCGCGCAGCAGAAGCTCAAGATCGAGATCTTTCCTCGCCGGGCCGCGCTGTTCACGGACCGCGTAGCTCGCATCGGCACCGAGGAGGCGTTCAACCTGGGGGCGCGCGTCGCGGAGGTGGAGGCACTGGGCGAGCGGGTGATCCGCTGCAACCTCGGCCAGCCCGACGACCCGCTTCCGCGGCACATCGCGGACGCGCTGAAGCGCGCGGTGGACGCGGGCCTCACCACCTACTGCGCCCCCGAGGGGATCCCGGAGCTCCGCCGCGCCGTGGCGCGGTCACTGGGCGAGCGGCACGGGCTGGACGTCGATCCCGAGCGCGTGGTCGTGTACCCCGGCCACCGTCCCGCCATCGGGTTTGCCCACCAGGCCTACGTCGAGGCGGGTGACGAGGTCGTGTATCCCTCGCCCGGGTACCCGCTCTACGAATCGTTCATCCCGTACTTCCGCGCCACTCCGGTGCCGGCGGTCCTGCGCGAAGAAGACGGGTTCGCGCTTACGCGCGCCATCTTCGAGCCGCTGCTGAGTGCGCGCACCTCGCTCATATTCCTGAACTTTCCCTCCAATCCCACGGGGAGCGTCGCCACCCGCGCGCAGCTCAGGGAACTCGCCGAACTCATCCTGGAGCGAAGCGGGCCCAACGCGCGCGTCTTTTCCGACGAGTCGTACGAAGCCATCAACTTCGACGGGCACGAGCACGTATCCATCGCCTCCATCCCGGGAATGGAGAGCCGCACCATCATCTCCTCCGGGTGCAGCAAGACGTATTCATGGACCGGCGGGCGGGTGGGGTGGGCCGTGTACCCCACGGTGGCCGAGGCCCGGGTGGCCCGCCGGCTCGCCATCAACCACTTCGCCTCCATCCCGCCCTACAACCAGTGGGCCGCCGTCGAGGCGCTTACCTCCCCGCTCAGCGCCCCCGCCATCCGCGAGATGGTGAAGGGCTTTCAGCGGCGGCGCGACCTGGTGGTGTCGGGGCTCAACGCCATCCGGGAGTTCCGGTGCCACACGCCCACGGGCGCGTTCTACGCCTTCCCCAACGTGAGCGGGGCGCTGGAGCGCATCGATGCCTTTGGCGCCCACGCGGGACTGCCGGAAGAGGTGCGGGGCCGTACCAGCCCGGCGACGCTCTTTCAGCTCTTTCTGCTGCACGAGTACCGGGTGGCCACGGTGGACCGCCGCTCGTTCAGCCTGCGCGGCAGCGAAGGCCAGCACTTCCTGAGACTGTCGACCGCCGCTCCCGCGGCCGACCTGGAGGAGGCGGTGCGCCGCATGGGCGCCGCCGCGGCCGACGCGGCGGGGTTCCGGCGGTTCGTTGCGTCCGGCGCAAGGCTCACTCTTTCCTGACCGCCCCGCCGGGCACAACCAGGTGCCCGCGCGCTTTCCGTCAAGCGACCCTGTACCAGGACCCACCAAGGAGAAGCGATGGCCCGGCACGCGAAATACGTAGAAGACGTGGCCACGGCGATGTCGATCCGGTTCAACAGCTACGGCAACGCCATGAAGGCCGCGGGTGAGGACGTGACCATCTGCTCCTTCGGCGAAGCGTACTTCGACATCCCCCTGTATCCGTTCGACACGCTCCCCTTTCCCGAGCTCTACCACTACTCGGACTCGCGCGGGCTGATCGGGCTGCGGCAGAAGCTGGCGGGGTACTACGCCACGCAGTACGGGGTGCCGGTGGATGCCGCGTCGGAGATCATCGTGACCGCGGGGTCCAAGATCGCGGTGCACATGGCGTTCATGGCGCTGCTGGAGCCGGGCGACGAGGTGGTGGTGCCGGAGCCGGCGTGGGTGAGCTACAGCGAGCAGGTCCGGCTGTGCCACGGCACTCCCGTCATGGTGCCCCGGGGCGTCCCCCTTTCGGAGCTGGGCGACTGGGTCACCCCGCGCACCCGCGCGCTGGTCATCTGCTCGCCCCACAACCCCACCGGCAAGGTCTTTTCGCGCGACGAGATCCGCCAGCTCCACCAGGTCGCCGAGAAGCACGGGCTGTACCTGATCGCCGACGAGGCGTACAGCGACTTCACGACGCACGAGCCGTTCGTCTCCTGCGGCGTGGACGACCCCGCGAAGGCGCACACCATCATCTGCAACACCATGTCCAAGAACTACGGCATGTCGGGGTGGCGGATCGGGTACGTGATCTCCAACGCCACCTTCATGACGCAGTTCCTCAAGATCAGCCAGCACCTCATGACGTGCCCGGCCACCATGCTGGAGCAGTACCTGGAGCGCCACTTCGACGACATCCTCGCGATCACCAAGCCGCAGATCCGCGACCTGGTGGAGCGGCGCGCCGCGCTCGGCCGGTACATGGACGAGATCGGGCTGGGCTACGTGCCCGGGAGCGGCACCTTCTACTTCTTCGTGAGCATCGAGGACTCCGCCCTGGACTCCGAGGCGTTCTGCCTGCGGCTGCTGGCGGAGCACAAGGTGGTGGCCGTTCCGGGCGTGGGCTACGGAAAGTCCTGCGACGGCTTCATCCGTGTGGGGATGGGGACGGAAAGCACCGAGCGCGCCCAGGCCGCGCTGCGCGCCGTCAAGGCGCTCATCGGGGCGACGCCGCGCCCCGCGGCGGAGCCCGTCGCGTCGGCCGCGCAGGCCGCCATGCGCGGCGTGCGGGGACTGACGATCGCGCGGCACCGGCCCGCCACCGGAGCGGCGGACGTAGCGGCGGTGCAGAACGCCGGCGGGGACTGACGGAACGCCGGAAACCCCGTCGCGCGCGGAAAGTGTCCGGACGTGGGACGAAGCCGGTCCCGCGACCGGACGGCGGCTCGGGGGCGGCCGCAACGCAAGTGACCGCCGTACATCATCTTGGGCGAAATCGAGGACCGGCACGCCCCTCGCCCTCAGGCGAGCGCCGGAGTCCGCACGACCGTGAGGTGCTCCGGCCCTCCCACCGCACCCGTTCTACCCGGGACACACGATGGACACGCTTCTTCAGGACCTTCGCTACACCCTGCGCACGCTGCGCCGCACCCCCGGCTTCACCCTGGTCGCGGTGCTCACCCTGGCGCTGGGAATCGGGCTGAACACCGCCATCTTCAGCGTGGTGAACGGCGTGCTGCTTCGCCCCCTTCCGTTCCGCGAGCCCGACGAGCTGGTGCGCCTGTACCACGTTCACCCCGAAAAAGCCGCCCAGGGCGGGCCGTTCAGCCCCAAGGACCTCGATGACCTGCGCGCCGGCGCGAGCGGCTTCCAGGGGCTGGCCGCGTACATTCACGAGCCCGGCGAAACGGCGCTGAACCTGACCGGCGACGGCGGCGAGCCGGCGGTGGTGCAGGGCGCTTCGGTGTCCCGGGAGTTCTTTCCGCTGCTGGGCGTGAACGCCGCCATCGGACGCACCCTGCGCCCCGAGGAGAACGTTCCCGGTAACGACCGGGTGGCCGTGCTCAGCGACGCCTTCTGGCGGCGCCGCTACAACGGGGACCGGTCCATCGTGGGCAGAACGGTGACCATCGAGGGGCGCCCCACCACCGTCGTGGGCGTCATGCCGCCCAGCTTCACCTTCCCGGGCCGGCAGGCCGAGGTGTACATCCCCATCTCGCTGATCGGCGAGGACGACATCCCCAACCAGCGCGACCTGCGGTGGATGGAGGTAGTGGGCCGCCTCCGCCCCGGCTCCACGCCCGTGGCCGCCCTGGGCTCGGTGAACGCCGTGCTGGCCCGCCTGGCGCAGGAGCACGCGGAGAGCAACGAGGGGTGGAGCCGCGCCCGCATGGAGTCGCTGAACGACGCGATCGTGGGGCCTGTGCGCCCTGCGCTGCTCGTGCTGCTGGGGACGGTGGTTCTGGTGCTGCTGGTGGCGTGCGCCAACCTCGCCAACCTGCTCCTGGCCCGCGCCAGCGCCCGCGAGCGCGAGATGGCGGTGCGCACCGCGCTGGGCGCGGCCCGCGGCCGCATCGTCCGCCAGCTGCTCACCGAAAGCCTGCTGCTTTCCCTCGTGGGCGGCGTGCTCGGCCTGCTGCTGGCCGTAGCCGGCGTGCGCGCGCTGATGGCGCTGAGCGCGGGAACCATCCCCCGGGCGGAGGCCGTGGGCGTCGACGGCCGCGCGGCGGGGTTCGCCCTGCTGCTGTCGCTGGTGACGGCGGTGCTGTTCGGCATGGTGCCCGCGGTGCGCGCGGCGCGCTCGGCCACCGCCCAGACGCTTCGCGACGGCGGGCGCGGCGGCAGCGAGCGCCGCGGCGGCGTGGCCCGGGCCGCGCTGGTGCTGGCGCAGACGGCCGCGGCCATGGTGCTGCTGGTGGGCGCGGGACTGCTGGTGAACTCGTTCTACCGCCTGATGAACGTAGACCCGGGCTTCCGCTCCGAGAACGTGCTGATGGCGTCCATGGACATGATCGAGAAGTACGAGTCGGCGGAGCAGCGCAACCCGTACCGCGCCGAGATCATCCGCCGCGTAGGCGAGATCCCCGGCGTGGTGGCGGTGGGCGCGGCCAAGACGCAGCCGCTGCGGGGGGGCGGCGACACGTACCCCTATACGATCCCCGGCCGCAACGGGCCCGACGCCACCATGACCCCCGGCTCGGGCACCCTGATCGTAAGCGCCGGCTACTTCGACGCGCTCAACATCCCGCTTCTCAAGGGGCGCGTGTTCGACGCGCGCGACGACGCGCCCGACGCCCCGCTCACCGTCGTCATCAACCAGGCCGCCGCGCGCCGCTTCTGGCCGGGCGCCGACCCGGTGGGCACCACCATGTCGCTGGAAGGAACGCCGCTCACCATCGTGGGCGTGGTGGGCGACGTGCGCAACGAGGCTCTGACCGCCGAGCCGCTCCCCGCCGTGTACCTCCCGTTCAGCGTTGCGTCGCGCGCCAGCCTGCAGCTGTTCATCCGCACCCGCGGCAACCCGGCGGGCGTGGCGGCGGCGGTGCGCCGGGCCATTCACGCGGTCGATCCCATGCAGCCGGTGGCGGAGGTGCGCACGCTGGACAGCGCCCTGGCCGATACGGTGGCGCAGCCGCGGTTCTTTACGCTGATCATCACCCTCTTCGGGGTGGTTGCCGTGTTCCTGGCGGCGCTCGGCCTCTACGGGGTGGTGGCCTACACCGTCACCCGCCGCACCACCGAGATCGGCATCCGCATGGCGCTGGGCGCACGGGCGGGCGAAGTCGTCCGCATGGTGATCCGGCGCTCGTTCTGGCCCACCGCGGCCGGGATCCTGGCCGGTACGCTGGCGGCGCTGCTCCTTTCCAGGCTGATGGCGTCGATGCTCTTTCAGGTGCGCCCGGCGGACCCGGCCACCTTCGGGGCCGCGGCGGCGCTGCTGGGGGCCATTGCCCTGCTGGCCAGCTGGCTCCCCGCGCGCCGGGCCGCCCACATCGCGCCCACGCAGGCCCTGCGCGGCGATTGAACGGTCCGGAGATCCTCGCGCGCGGGGCCGGGCCCGGACGGCCGGGACGCCGGCGCCGCGAGACGGGGGCGGTGTTCCGCGCCCCCGGAGCGCTGCTCCCGTCCACTGGCCGGGGGGTGCGCGGGAGAACACGCCCCGCCTCGCGCGCGGCCGCCGCAGAACCAGGCGGACGGCCGGGGCGCGCCGCGGGTGTTCGCGGGCGGACGGCCCGCGGAACGCGCAAAAACCCGGATCCGGACACCCGCCGCGGGCGGGCGAAGGGCCGAAAGTGGTGTAAGCGGCGGTTTGGCAGGGAGATGCACTGAGCCATGGTCCTGGCGCGGTTCTTTGCATCAGGAAAGGGCCAGAGACGCAACCCCAGAGCTCGCAGCAAGAAGGAACCGTGGACATTCCCCGCGCTCGAAAGAGCACTCCCCGCAAGTACGTGTTCGGCGGCGTCGCCGCCCTGCTGCTGACGGTCGCCAGCGTCGCGGTGGCGCGCATGGAGCCCGCCGCGCCCAGGCTGGACGGGTCCAGCATGTGGACCGACACCGTAAAGCGCGGCACCATGCTGCGTGAGGTGCGCGGCCCGGGTACGCTGGTTCCCGAGCAGGTGCGCTGGATCAGCGCCACCACCGCCGGCCGGGTGGAGCAGATCCTGGCCCAGCCGGGGAGCACGGTGGTGCCCGGCACCCCGCTGATCGTCCTGAGCAACGCCGACGTGCAGCGCGGCGCCCTGGAGGCGCAGCGCCAGCTCGTGGGGGCCGAAGCCGAACGCAGCTCCCTGGCCGCCACCCTGGAAAACCAGCGGCTCACGCAGGAGTCGGCGGTGGCCACCGTGCGCGCCGAGCAGCGCGAAGCGGCGCGGCAGGCGGCGGCCAACCACGAACTGGCGGAAAAGGGACTCATCAGCCGCATGGAAATGCAGCGCTCCCAGGACCGCGCCGAAGAGCTGGCGGCCCGCCTGCGGGTCGAGGAGCAGCGCCTGCGCTTTCTCACCGAGAGCAAGGCGCAGCAGATGGCCGCGCAGCAGACGCAGATCGACCGGCTGCGCGGGCTCGCCACCTTTCAGGAGGGCTACGTGAACTCCATGCGCGTCATGGCCGGCACCGACGGCGTTCTCCGCGAGCTGCCGCTGCAGGAAGGGCAGTGGGTCACTCCGGGCTCGCCGCTGGCCGTCATCGTGCGCCCGGGCCGCCTCAAGGCGCAGCTGCGCATTCCCGAGACGCAGGCCCGTGACATCGTGGTGGGCCAGCCCGCCCGCATCGACACGCGCAACGGAATCGTCAGCGGCGTCGTGGCCCGCATCGACCCCGCCGTGCAGGACGGGTCCGTTACCGTGGACGTCGCGCTGCAGGGCGAGATGCCCAGGGGCGCGCGCCCCGACCTGAGCGTGGACGGGGTGATCGAGATCGAGCGGCTGCCCAACGTGCTGCACCTGGACCGTCCCGCATACGGGCAGCCCGGGGGCGTCGTGGGGCTGTTCAAGGTCGAGGCGGGGGGCCGCACCGCCGTTCGCACCGACGTACGGCTGGGGCGCAGCAGCGTGAACACCGTCGAGATCGTGAGCGGGCTGCGCGAGGGAGACGTGGTGATCCTGGCCGACATGACCCAATGGGACAAGTCACAGAAGGTCCGCCTGCGCTGAGCGGCATCAACCATCCGCGGGGCCGGGCGGCCCGGCGCGACAGTACCGAATCCCTGATTCCAACCGGAGGCAGTGTTCCATGGTCAAGCCCGGCAGCTCTCTGATTCACCTTGAAGGCGTGAGCAAGGTATTCTACACCGACGAGGTGGAGACGCACGCCCTGGCCAACGTGCACCTGGATGTGCGCGAGGGCGAGTACCTGGCCATCGCGGGCCCCAGCGGCGGCGGCAAGAGCACGCTGCTCTCCATCCTGGGGCTGCTTGACAGCCCCACCTCGGGCGAGTACCAGCTCAACGGCCACGCGGCGGCGCGCCTCACGGCCGCGCAGCGCGCGCAGATCCGCAACCGGGAGATCGGCTTCGTCTTTCAGTCGTTCAACCTGATCGGCGACCTGAGCGTGGCCGAGAACGTGGAACTGCCTCTCACCTACCGGAAGATGCCGGCGGCCGAGCGCAGGCAGCGCGTGCAGGAGGCGCTGGAGCGGGTGGGGATGGCGCACCGCCTGAACCACTTCCCCGCGCAGCTCTCGGGGGGGCAGCAGCAGCGCGTGGCGGTGGCCCGCGCCATCGCCGGCAAGCCCAGCGTTCTGCTGGCCGACGAGCCCACCGGCAACCTGGACTCCGTGAACGGCGAGTCGGTCATGGCGCTGCTGCGCGAGCTGCACCAGGAGGGCGCAACCATCATCATGGTGACGCACGATCCCCGGTACGCCGAGCACGCAGAGCGCACGGTTCACCTGTTCGACGGCCAGATCGTGCGCGACGAGCGGGGCGATGCCCGGGCCGGACTGGAGCGGCACGGGTACGAAATGATCTGAGGAGCCGGGGAAAGGCCGGGCGCCGCACGGCAAGGGAGCCTGGCTCCGCCGTTCCCCGTCCGGAGCGACCGGTGAGATGCCGGAGCATCGGCAAGCGCCCGCGCCCGCCCCCCGGCCCACCGCTCCCCCGCCTCCCGCCGGCGTGTGGGGACGCACCCACGGAAGGGACGGTCCTCCGTGCCGGCGGCCCGCACCGGCCGTGGAACCCTTTCCGCAGGAAACGACGCCCTGATGAAGAAGCACGCAACACTCCCGCGCTGCCGCGCAGTCGCGGCCGTGCTCCCACTGCTCGCGCTCTGCGCATCCCCCGTTTCGGCGCGGGCGCAGGCGCTCACGCTCGACGAGGCGGTGCGCCGCGGCGTCGCGGCCAGCCCGGCGATGCAGGAGGCGCAGGCGCTGGCCCGCACCGCCGCCGCGGGCCGGTGGGAGGGGTGGGGGAGGCTCCTTCCCTCGGTGGCGCTGCAGGCGGATGTGGTGCAGAGCGGCATTCTGCAGCGCACCGCCAGCGACCCGCTCACCGGGGGGATCGTGAACCTTCCGGACTCGCTGATCGCGCAGCGCAGGAGCTACGGAACCAGCGCCGTGCTCACGGCCAGGTGGGAGATCCTGAACCCGGCCTCGCTGCTGCAGATCCGCTCCGCCGGCGCCGAGGCCGCCGCGGCCGACGGAACGTATCGGAGTGCCCGCGCGCGCGTGGCCGCCGAGGTCACCGTGGCCTTTCTGAACGCGCTCGAAGCACAGGCGCTGCTGGAGCTGCGGCGGGCGGAGAAGGACCGCGCCTCCGAACTGCTGCGCATCGCCCAGGGGCGCTTCGCAGTGGGCGGCGTGCCCGAGCTGGACGTGCTCCAGGCCCGGCTGGCCGAGGGCGACGCAGCGCTTGCGCTGATGGAGGCGGAAACCGCCGGGGAGGCCGCCCGCCTGGCGCTGCGCGAGCACCTGGGGCGCGACGCCGTCATCCCCGGCGCGCTCGCGGAACCCGTGCTGCCGGACGCGGCCTCGCTTCCTGGCGAGGAGGAGCTGCGCCGCCGGGTCGCGGACGAAAGCGCCGAGCTGGCCGCGCTGCGTTCCACCCGCGCCGCCGCGGCCGCCGCCCGCGGCGCCGAGCGCATGCGCCTGCTCCCCACCGTGAGCCTGTTGGCGCAGTGGGACCGCTCGGAGTACGGCCAGACGCGCGACGCGCTGACCTTTCAGCCCCGCAACGAGAGCGGGGTCTACGGCATCAACTTCGCCTGGAACCTGTTCGAGCAGCCGGGGAGCCGTCTGGCGGCGCGCCAGCGCACCGGAGCCGCGGTGCAGCAGGCCGACGCGCGGCTGGCCGCACGCCGCGCCGCTCTGGACCGCGAAGTCGAGCTGGCGGCCGGCACGCTGCGGCGGGCGGTGCTGCTTCAGGAGCGCGCGGCGGCTAACGTGCTGCTCGCCGCGCGCCAGCGCGAGCAGGCCGCGGAGCGCTACCGGCTGGGCGTGGCGCCCATCGTGGAGCGCCTGCAGGCCGAAGGGCTTGCCCGAGAGGCGGAGCGCCAGGCCGTGGCGGCCCGCTTTGCCCCGCTGCGCGCGCTGGCCGAACTCCAGAGGGCGTCCGGCGCGCCGCTGCTGCCGTTTCCGTTCTGATGTGCACCCTCTCCGCCGGGGAGCCGCGGGCACGGCGTGCACCGCGGCGGCGAGCCGGCTGATCTTCGGCCGGGCATCGCTGACCCTGCGTACCCGGTCCACTCACCCCTGCCCACCGCCCGGATGGACCTGTCCGACACTCCGCCCCGCGTCCTGGTCGCCGACGACCGGGCCGACATCCTGCAGGCTCTGCGGCTGCTGCTGCGGGGCGAGGCGTTCGAGGTCGTCACGGCCGCATCCCCGGCGGCGGTGGCCGCGGCCGTCGCGGAGCAGGCGTTCGACGCCGTGCTCCTGGACCTGAACTACGCCCGCGACACCACGTCGGGAAAGGAGGGGATGGACCTGCTCACGCGCGTGAACGCGGTGTACCCCGAGCTTCCCATCGTGGTGATGACGGCGTGGGGGAGCGTGGAGGGCGCGGTAGAAGCCATGCGCCGCGGGGCCCGCGACTACGTCGAGAAGCCGTGGGACAACGCGCGGCTGGTCTCCATCCTCCGGGCCCAGGTGGAGCTGGGGCGGGCGCTGCGAAGGACGGGGCGGCTGGAGGAAGAGAACCGCCGGCTGCGCCGCGAGGGCCTCCCCGAGCTGATCGGCGATTCGCGGGCCATGCAGCCCGTGCGGCGAATCATGGAGCGCGTGGCGCCCAGCGACGCCAACGTGCTCATTACGGGCGAGCACGGGACGGGCAAGGAGGTGGTGGCGGCGTGGCTTCACGCCGCCAGCAACCGCGCCTCCAAGCCGCTGGTGACGGTAAACGCGGGCGGCATCAGCGAGGGCGTGTTCGAGAGCGAGCTGTTCGGCCACGTCAAGGGAGCCTTTACCGACGCGAGGGCCGACCGCACCGGCTACTTCGAGATGGCGGACGGGGGAACCCTGTTCCTCGACGAGATCGGCAACCTCTCCCCCAAGCTGCAGGCCAAGCTGCTGCGCGTGCTGCAGACGGGCGAGTTCCAGCGTGTGGGCTCGTCGCGTACGCAGCGCGCGAACGTGCGCATCCTGAGCGCCACCAACGCCGACCTGGCGCGGGAGATCACGGAGGGCCGGTTCCGCGAGGATCTGCTGTACCGCCTGAACACCGTGGAAATCCGCCTGCCTCCCCTTCGCGAGCGGCGCGACGACGTGCCGCTGCTGGCAAGCCACTTTCTGCGCAAACGCGCCTCCCGCTACGGCCGCACCCCGCCCGCCGTCGCGCCGGAAGCCATGCAGGCGCTGCTGGACTACGCATGGCCCGGCAACATCCGCGAACTGGAGCACACGGTTGAACGGGCGCTGCTGATGATGCAGGGCGACTCGGTGCAGCTGGCGGACCTCGCCCTGCCCGCCGCGGCCGGCGCAGCACCCCCCGTGCCCGGCGGCAGCCTCGACCAGATGCCGCTGGAAGAGGTAGAGCGCGTGCTGATTCGCAAGGCCCTGCAGCGCCACGATGGCAACGTGAGCCAGGCCGCCGAGGCGCTGGGCCTTTCGCGCAGCGCCCTCTACCGGCGCCTGCAGCGCTACGGGCTGTGATCCGGGATCCGCGAAGGAAGCGGCTGCGCTGGCCCGTCCCCTCGGTGTTCCAGCCCGGACTCACCGCCGGAACGCCCGTGCCGCTGACGCCGTGAAGCGATTCCTTCGCGCCCCGCGCCATGAGCAGCGCGTGTTCCTGCAGGCGCTGCTGACCGCCGTTCCCGCCACGGGGACGGCGATCCTGCTGCTGTGGCTGGGAGATTTTTCGCCGCGCCTGCGCTGGATCGCCGCCGCGCTGCTGGTGGCGGTGGCGTTCCTGCTGGCCGGCGCGGTGCGCACGGGGGTGGTGCGTCCGCTGCAGACCATGGCCAACCAGCTGTTTGCGCTGCGCGAGGGCGACTTCAGCATCCGCGCCGCCGGGGCGCGCAGCGACGACGCCCTGGGGCTCGCTCTGCTGGAAGCCAACGTGCTGGGCCAGACCCTGCGCGAGCAGAGGCTCGGCAACCTCGAGGCGGCCGCGCTGCTCCGCACGGTCATGGCCGAGATCGACGTGGCGGTGTTCGCCTTCAGCGCCGATGGGCGGCTCCGGCTGGTCAACCGCACCGGCGAGCGGCTGCTGGGCCGGCCGGCGGAGCGTATCCTGGGGCTGGAGGCGGGTCCCCTGGGACTCGCCCCGTGCCTCAGCGGAGAGGCACCTCGCACCTTTCAGTACGACTTTCCCGGCGGCAGCGGCCGGTGGGAGGTGCGCCGCCGCGCCTTTCGCCAGGGGGGTGAGTCGCACGCCCTCCTGGTGCTCACCGACCTCAGCCAGGCGCTTCGTGAAGAAGAGCGGCAGGCGTGGCAGCGGCTGGTGCGCGTGTTGAGCCACGAAATCAACAACTCCCTCGCCCCCATCCACTCCATCACCGGCTCCCTGCTCGACGTGCTTCGGGCGGAGCCCCCGCCGCCGGACCGCGACGAGGACCTGCGACAGGGGCTGGCGGTCATCGCCGGCCGCTCCGCCGCGCTCTCGCGGTTCATGTCTGCGTACGCGCGCCTCGCCCGCCTGCCGCGTCCCCGGATGGCCCCCGTCGACGTGGGCGCCTGGGTACGGCGAGTGGCCCGGTTGGAAACGCGGGTTCCCGTCGCCGTGCGGGAGGGGCCGCCCTGCACCATCGCGGCCGACGGCGACCAGCTGGACCAGCTCCTGATCAACCTGCTGCGCAACGGCGCCGATGCCGCGCTCGAGGTTGGAGGCGGCGTTTTCGTGGGATGGTCCCGCCTCGACGGCGATTTCACGCTGTGGATCGAGGACGAGGGGCCCGGGATCGTGAGCACCGAAAACCTCTTCGTCCCCTTCTTCACGACCAAGCCCCACGGCACCGGCATCGGCCTGGCGCTCAGCCGCCAGATCGTGGAGGCGCACGGCGGAACCATCTCCCTGCAGAACCGCGCCGGTGCGCGGGGCTGCCGCGTCGAGGTCGCGCTCCCCGTTTCGCGGCCGGACGGGGCGGGGGAGTGAGGCCTGGCGCGCAGCTCGGCGCGCCTGCCTCTGCACCTGGCCGTCCACCTGCGGCCACCCGGGCCGAGCGTCCGCGTCGTCCTGCGCCGGGCGTCACCCGCCTGCACCAGGGCGCGTACGGCTCGCCAGCCGGCACGGCGGCGCGCGCGGTGTCGCCGTCCGCCGCGGCCATGTCGCTCATCTCGGCCAGGATCATGGGGCCCGGCACGCGCGCAATGGCCCGTTCGTCCAGCTCCAGGGCGAGCTTCCACCGCCCCCGCGCTGCCCCCACCCGCCCCGGGCCGGCGAGAACGCGGTGGTCTTCGGGGTTCACCGCCAGCCTCTCGCGGTACGCGCGTCCCGCCCGCCCCAGCCGCCCGGCGCGCAGCTCCAGGTCGCGGCGCCGCACGTGGAACCCGGCCACCTGCTCGCGCGGCAGGTCCCCGCGGCGCTCCGCCTCGCGCGTGGCGAGCGCCAGCAGCATGCGCGCTTCGCCCGTGCGGCCCAGGAGCTCTTCCGGCCGGGCCGCGCGGGGCGCCACCGCCAGCGTGGTGCGCCAGTTCTGCAGCGTGTCGAAGGTGGCCGCCGCGCCGCCGCAGTCGCCCAGCTCCATCTGCACCTCGCCCAGGAGCGCGCGGTACGAGCGGCGCAGCGGTTCTTCGGCCACCAGCCCCTGTGCAATGCGGCGCGCCTCGGCACACCGGTGCTGCGCGATCAGGGTCGCCGCCAGAGTCACGCGCGCGGACGCGTTCCGCTCGCCGCGCAGCGCCAGCGACGCGCGCGCCGTGGCCTCGGCCCGCAGCACGTCCCCGTGCTCGCCCGTCTGGCGGCTACGCTGCAGGTACATTGAAGGGCAGGTGCGCCCGGTCCAGCGCGCTGAACGGGTCCCGCCGCGCGCGCATCTCGTACAGCGCGATGTCGTGCGTCTGCACCTCCGCCCGGCTTCCAGCAGGGCGTCGGAGGCAATCGCCGCCTCGGCCGCGCCCCGCAGCGCGCGGCGGCGGTCATGGTACGATGTTTCATCGATGCTTCCCTCTGAAAGAAGGCGGGGATGCACCCCGTGCCTCCGGACCGTTCCGTTCGCGGCGGCCCCGCCCGGGCAGCGAATCCCGCCACGGCCTCCGTCGTCGTTCCCGTCCGGCCGGACGGCCCCGGTGCGGCGTGCCGCACGGGGGCTCCATCACCTCCGCCGCAATCACTCGCCCCTGGGAGCGGCGCACCGCGCGCCGCTCCGGTTGTGCGTCTACTGGTTGGGCGCGGCCACGTACGGGAACACGGTGAGGTCCGTCGGGGTGTCGGGCACGTTGTCGGTCACCAGCCCGGGGGTGACGTTGTTGTGGTTGCCCAGGGCGTTGCCGAAGATCACACCGAGCCCCTGGTCCACCGCGTCGTCTCCGTCCAGCTTGCGGCCGCCGTACGCGTTGGCGGGATCCAGCACCTGGGTGAGCCAGCCCACCGTGGGCGCGGTCCATCCGAACGACGAGCATGTCCGGGAGAAGCGCGTCGGCCGCCGTGCCCGCGTACGTGGCGTCCCGGCCGGCCACCCCGGTCAGAACGCTCACCAAATCGTCGCGCAACAGCGCGCGCCTGTCCGAGGGAACGGGTGTTGTTGTAGTGGTCGCGCTCCCGCTTCTCCACCGTCACCTCGCTCACCAGAGGGTTCGCGAGGTGCTCGATCTGGTCCTAGGAAGGCGGAGCCAGTAACGCTGCGCCGCGGAGCAGGGGAGAGTGCGGCCCCGGCTTTCCGCGCGGCGCGTCCGGGTGGACGGCGGAACCCCACTTGCGCAATTCCGGAATCGTTTGCACATTTCTGGTATCCGGTGTCGCGGCCGCTCAGCGGCTGGGCGCCAGGATGGGATACGGTGAGCGTAGCTCAGTTGGTTAGAGCGCCGGATTGTGGTTCCGGAGGTCGCGGGTTCGAACCCCGTCGCCCACCCCTTGATCGAGTGCCCCCGCGAAACTCCGGTTTTGCGGGGGCACGCATTTGTGGGAGCCCCGGCCAACCGCCGGCGGCTCCCTCCGTTTCGGATCGTCCAGGGCAGGGGAGCGCCGGACAGGAATGCCCGGTTCCGGGCCGAAACAAAAGATTCGGACGCCCCTTGACCGGGGTTGGACACACTGATAGCTTGTAGGGCTGTCGCCTGAATGGCGGCGGCGGGGCGGGCGGAGGAAAAGTTCTGAAAAACGCCCCTTGACGGTTCGGCGCAACCCCAGTAGATTGAAGGAGTTCGGCGCACGACTGGTTCTGCGAAAGCGAAAAAGTTGGTGAAGCCGAGGGGTTGACGGGAAGGACGCACGCTGATAGA
>NZ_DASVTX010000089.1:0-8479 GCF_036387355.1 Longimicrobium sp. | reverse complement strand
CATGGCCCGGGCCGTTCCGCGGACGCGGGCGCCGGACCGCCGCGGCGCGCGGCCCAAAAAGCGCCGCTACAGGCGGGGGACGGTGACGCCCACCTGCCCCTGGTACTTGCCCTTGCGGTCCTTGTAGCTCACCTCGGGCCCCTCGGGGTCGCCCTCAAAGAAGATCACCTGCGCGATCCCCTCGTTGGCGTAGATGCGCGCCGGCAGCGGGGTGGTGTTGCTGATTTCCAGCGTCACGTACCCCTCCCACTCCGGCTCGAACGGGGTCACGTTGGTGATGATGCCGCACCGCGCGTACGTGGACTTGCCCACGCACAGCGTGATGACGTTGCGCGGAATGCGGAAGTACTCCACCGAGCGGGCCAGCGCGAACGAGTTGGGCGGCACGATGCACACGTCGCCCGTGAAGTTCACGAAGCTCTTGTCATCAAACGCCTTGGGGTCGACGATGGCGTTGTTGACGTTGGTAAAGATCTTGAACTCGTCCGCCACCCGCATGTCGTAGCCGTAGCTGGACACGCCGTAGCTGATGGTGCCCTCGCGCACCTGGGCGTCCTCGTACGGCTCGATCATGCCGTGCTCGCGGGCCATCTTCCGGATCCACCGGTCGGACCGAATGCTCATGCGTGCGGAACGGAACGTGAAAGGCGGGCGGTTCGCCCGAACCGCGCCTCGCGGGCGGGGTAAACAGGCCGGGCGGCGGGGACGGGAACAGGCGGCAACCTACGCACCCCCCGGTGGGGCGGCAAGGCCCGTTTTTCGCCCTCCCCCGTTCGCTTGACCCGGCTGGAACCGCGCAGTATCTTGGCGCGGCTCCGCACAAGTGAAGCTTTTCACAAACTCCTGTTTCAAGGACCGGCCCGACGCCATGCTTCGCCCGTACCTTCCCGTACTGATCCTCCTGTTCCTGTCGGTCGCGCAGGCAATCGGGATGGTGGTGCTGTCGTCGGTGCTCAGTCCGGGCAAGGCGACCAAGGCCAAGTCGGCTCCGTACGAGAGCGGAATGAACCCGCTCGGCGGCACGCGCGAGCGGTTCTCGGTCAAGTTCTACGTCGTGGCGATCCTGTTCATCGTGTTCGACGTGGAAACCGTGTTCCTGCTCCCGTGGGCCGTGAGCATGCGGGCGCTGGGCTGGGAGGGCTTCGCGGTGGCGATGATCTTCATCTTCATCCTCACCGTGGGGCTGATCTACGAATGGAAGAAAGGAGCGCTGGAATGGGACTGAACTCTCCCTCCGGCAGCATGGATCCGCAGGAAGGCCAGCCGCGCAACGCGGAGGGCCTCGCCGTTCATCAGGGCCTGCCCGGCGCGGTGCAGCCGGCCACCCTGCAGCAGAACAACATCTTCGACGGCCAGCCGGGGTTCATGACCACCCGCCTGGACGCCGTCGTGAACTGGGCCCGCATCAACTCGCTGTGGCCCATGCCCTTTGGCACCGCGTGCTGCGCCATCGAGATGATGGCGACCGCCGCCACGCGGTACGACCTGGCCCGCTTCGGCATGGAGCGCATGAGCTTCAGCCCGCGGCAGGCCGACCTGCTGATCTGCGCCGGCCGCGTGAGCTACAAGATGGCGCCGGTGCTCAAGCGCATCTGGGAGCAGATGCCGAGCCCCAAGTGGGCCATCAGCATGGGCGCCTGCGCCAGCACGGGCGGCGTCTTTGACGTGTACAGCATGGTGCAGGGGATCGACACCATCATTCCCGTGGACGTGTACGTGCCGGGGTGCCCGCCGCGCCCCGAGTCGCTGATGTACGGCATACTGCTGATTCAGGAAAAGATCCGGAACAGCGCCGCCACGTCCGACGACGAGTGGAACGCGGTGGACCAGCTTCCGGAAACGGGGAGCTACCTGCCGCGCGAGGTGCTGGACCGGGTGACGCTGCCCTTTGGCAACAGCACCAACCAGAACCGCAGCAGCGGACTCGTCAGCACGGGCGCGGTGGTGCGCGTCTCGGACCGGCGGCCATGAAAAACGGCAGTGCCCGGTTCCCAGTGCCCGGTGCCCGGACGGGCCTCTGTGCTGGGCACTGCGCACTGAGCACTGGGCACTTCTCTGTCTGATATGAGCGACTTCAAGAAGGGGCTCGAGGGGCTGGACCAGGGCCCCCGCCCCTCCGAGTCCGAGGCCCCCGGCGCGCCGCCCCAGGCGGGCGACCTGCCGCCGCACCCCTCCGTGGACGCCCTTCGCGAGGAGTTCGGCGAGGCGGTGCTGCGGCACGAGCTGGTGGCCGGCGACGAGCACATCGTGTACGTGCCCGCGGAGCGCAGCCTGGAGATCCTCACCTGGCTGCGCGACGCCCAGCGGTACGACTTTCTGCAGGACCTCACGGCCGTGGACTACGGCGGCGGGCGGTCCCTTCAGGTCGTGTACCAGCTGTGGGGCACCGCCACCCGGCTGAACCTGCGCGTCAAGGTGGAGCTGCCCCTGGACGCGCTGGAGATGGACACCGTGTACTTCCTGTGGCGCGCGGCCGACTGGCTGGAGCGCGAGGTGTACGACATGTTCGGCGTCGTGTTCCGGGGCCACCCGGACCTGCGCCGCATCCTGATGCCGTACAACTACGCCGAAGGGCACCCGCTGCGGAAGGACTTTCCCCTGCGCGGCCGCTTCAGCCGCGCCGAGCAGACCCGCCGCGCCCTGTCCATGAAGACCGAGGACCACTACTCGCCGCAGGAGCTGGAGATGGCCCAGGCGCTGGGCCAGACCATGCCCGATCCGTTCAACTCCGACCAGACGGAGCAGAACCAGTTCGGCGGAATGGGGGGAGCGGGCTGATGGCGCTGCGCAGAGTCGTCTACAACGTCACCCGCAACCCCGAGCTCGCGTCCGGGGGAAGCCTGGTGCACGCGCCCGTGGTTCCCGTGCAGGGCGAAGCCCGCGAAGTGCACGAGGACGTGTCGGGCGAGCACATGCTCATCAACATCGGCCCGCAGCACCCCGCCACCCACGGCGTGCTGCGCCTGGTGCTGGAGCTGGACGGCGAAACCGTCGTCCGCTGCATTCCGCACATCGGCTACCTGCATTCGTCGTTCGAAAAGCTGGGCGAGTACCGGGACTGGAACCAGGTGGTTCCGCTCACCGACCGCATGGACTACCTGGCGCCGCTGATCTACAACTGCGCCTACGCCATGGCGGTGGAAAAGATGATGGGCATCACCGTCACCGAGCGCTGCAAGGTGGTGCGGGTGATGTGCATGGAGCTGGACCGCATCTTCAGCCACCTGCTCTGGCTGGGAACCACGGGGATCGACCTGGGCGCCTTCACGGTCTTCCTGTACACGTTCCAGCAGCGCGAAAAAATCTACGACCTGCACGAGAACCTCACGGGCGCGCGCATCACCACCAGCAGCACGCGCATCGGCGGGATGATGGCCGACCTGCCGGCGGGGTGGGTGGACCAGCTGGACCAGTTCCTTACCGGCTTCCTTCCGGTGCTGGACGAGGTCGACACGCTGCTCACCAACAACGCCATCTGGATCGGCCGCACGCAGGACGTGGGCACCATCAGCGCCGAGGACGCCATCAACTTCGGCCTCAGCGGCCCCAACCTGCGCGCGTCCGGCGTGAGCTACGACGTGCGGCGCGACCGTCCGTACTACGACTACGAGACGTACGACTTCGACGTCCCGGTGGGCGAGCACGGCGACATCTACGACCGCTACCTCTGCCGCATGGAGGAGATGCGCCAGAGCGTGCGCATCCTTCGCCAGGCCATTCAGCGGCTGCCGGGCGGGCCCATCAACGTGGACGACCCCCGCGTCATTCTGCCGCCCAAGACGGCGGCCATGAACGACATGGAGTCCATGATCCACCACTTCAAGGTGGTGATGGAGGGCGTTCGCGCCCCGGTGGGCGAGTCGTGGTTCTCGGTGGAGTCGTCCAAGGGCGAGCTGGGGATGTACGTGGTGTCGGACGGCGGCAGCAAGCCCGTCCGGTGGCGCGTGCGCGGCCCCAGCTTCATCAACATCGCCGCGCTTCCGCACATGATCGAGGGGGCGCTGCTCTCCGACGTGATCGCGGTGAACGCGTCGCTCGACATCGTGCTGGGGGAGATCGACCGATGAGCGCCGAGCCGATCCGCTCCGGCAGCGAGTACGACCCGACGTCGTGGCCCGAGGCGCTGCGAGTGCCCGGCTTCGCCGGCGACACGGGGGAGTTCGCGAACCTGTCCGAGGCCGACGTGCGCGGCAGCGCGTACGTGGGCCAGCGCCCGGCCGACGGCGGCCACGCCAGCGTGGCCGGCACGCTTCCGTACCAGGTGGCCACCAGCCACCCCGAGGCGCCCCTGTTCACGGGCCCGTACGAGGAGCGGCTGGAGAAGGTGCTGAGCCGCTACCCCGACCGGCAGGCGGCGCTGCTTCCCGCGCTGCACCTGGCGCACGAGCTGCGCGGCTTTCTGAGCCCGCAGACGCAGGACGAGGTGGCCGAGCGGCTGCAGCTTCCGCCGGCGTACGTGCGGGGCGTGGCCACGTTCTACACCATGTACAACCTGGCCCCGGTGGGGAAGTACCTGATCCAGGTGTGCACCAACATCTCGTGCAACCTGTGCGGCGGCGACGCCGTGCTGGAAAGCTTTCTGAAGCACACGGGCACGGACCTGGGCGAAACGTCGGCCAACGGGCTGTGGACGGTGATCGAGGTGGAGTGCCTGGGCGCGTGCGGCTTTCCCACCGCGGTGCAGATCAACGAGCGCTACTTCGAGAACGTGCGGCCGGAAAACGTCCCCGCGATCCTGGAGCGGCTGGTGTAGAACGGCAGTGCCCAGTTCCGAGTGCCCAGTGCCCAGAGGGGCGCGGACATTCGGCGCTGGGACCGGGCACTTGGCACTGAGCACTGGGCACCTTCTTTCGATATGGCATATCCGTACAGGCACCCGTCCGAGGTGCAGCTCCTGTCCAGGCACTTCGGCGATCCGGAAGCCCGGACGCTCAAGGGCTGGGTGGAGCGCGGCGGCTACCAGGCGCTGCGCAAGGCGCTGGGCATGTCCCCCGCCGACATCGTAACCGAGGTCAAGAACTCGGGGCTGCGCGGCCGCGGCGGCGCCGGCTTCCCCACGGGGATGAAGTGGAGCTTCATGCCCAAGAAGGAGCCGGGCAAGCCGCACTTTCTGGTCTGCAACGCCGACGAGAGCGAGCCGGGGACGTTCAAGGACCGCGAGCTCATGCGGTGGACGCCCCACGCCCTGGTGGAGGGGTGCCTGATCGGCGCGCACGCCATCAACGCCGAGCACGCCTACATCTACATCCGCGGCGAGTTCTTCGAGGCGGCGCAGATCATGGCGCGCGCCATTGAAGAGGCGTACGCCGCCGGCTACATCGGCAAGAACATCCTGGGGTCCGGCATCAACCTGGACCTCACGCTGCACATCGGCGCGGGCGCCTACATCTGCGGTGAGGAGACGGGGCTGCTCAACTCGCTGGAGGGCCGCCGCGGCGAGCCCCGCGTAAAGCCGCCGTTTCCCGCCATCGCGGGCGCGTTCCGCTATCCCACGGCGGTGAACAACGTGGAGTCGCTGATCGCCGCCGCGCAGGTGGTGCTGAACGGCGCCGAGTGGTACAAGCAGTACGGGACGGAAAAGTCCGTCGGCACCAAGCTGTTCTGCGTGAGCGGCCACGTGAAGCGCCCGGGCAACTACGAGATGCCGCTGGGCTTCAACTTCAAGGAGTTCATCTACGACGTCTGCGGCGGCACCCCCACCGGCAAGCCGGTCAAGGCGGTGATCCCCGGCGGCTCGTCGGTGCCCATCCTCAAGGCTGACGAGCTGGACATCGGCATGGACTATGAGTCCATGGCCGCCGCGGGCACCATGCTGGGCTGCGGCTCCGTCATCGTCATGGACGAGGGCGTGAACGTGGTCAAGCAGGTGCGGCGCATGGTGGACTTCTACGCCCACGAGAGCTGCGGGCAGTGCACGCCCTGCCGCGAAGGCACGGCGTGGAGCGCCAAGATCCTGCGCCGCATTGAGAACGGGCGCGGCGCCCCCGAAGACCTCGACACCCTGCTGCAGATCTCCGACAACATGTCGGGCAAGACCATCTGCGTGCTTTCCGACGCCGCGGCCGCGCCGATCGTGTCGTCCATCCAGAAGTTCCGCGACGACTACCTGGCGCTCATGAGCGCCGGGCAGCTCGCCGGGGCCGGCGTCCGCTGATGCCGGCCACCGCTGACCACGAGGGATAACGGCACATGGCCGAACCCGTTCCGACGCCCGAGAACGTTTCCGTCACCATCGACGGAATGACCCTGTCGGTGCCCAAGGGCACCCGGCTGCTGGATGCGTGCGCCCAGGCGGGCGTGAGCATCTCCCACTACTGCTACCACCCGGGGCTTTCGGCCCCCGCCCAGTGCCGCATGTGCCTGGTGGAGGTGGAAAAGTCGCCCAAGCTGGTGGCCTCGTGCGTAGGCACGGTGGCGGACGGCATGGTGGTGCACACCCAGAGCGAGAACGCCCTCAAGGCCCGCGAGGGCGTGCTGGAGTTCTACCTGGTGAACCACCCGCTGGACTGCCCGGTGTGCGACCAGGCCGGCGAGTGCAAGCTGCAGGACTACGTGGCGGCCGAAGGGCCCGCCATGGGGCGCAGCAAGGAGCCCAAGCGCGTGCTGGGCCGCGACGACTTTGGCGGCGACGTGCTGTTCTACGCCGACCGCTGCGTCATGTGCACCCGCTGCGTGCGCTTCATGCGCGAGGTGGCGCAGGACGAGCGGCTCACGACGGTGCAGCGCGGCCACCGCATGGTGATCGACACCTTCTACGACGAAGGGCTCACGGGGAACATCTGGGCCGACAACGTCGTGGACCTGTGCCCCGTGGGCGCGCTGGTGAGCAAGGACTTCCTGCACAAGGCGCGCGCCTGGGACCTGGACCGCACGCCGTCGGTGTGCCCCAACTGCAGCATGGGGTGCAACGTGCGGCTGGAAACGCGCGACAACCAGGTGATGCGCCTGAAGCCGCGCCCCAACCCCGAAGTGAACGCGCACTGGATGTGCGACTTCGGCCGGCTGAACTACTCGTGGATGAACCGCGTGGACCGCATCGAGGCGCCGCTGGTGCGGGACGCCTCGGGCCGGCACACGCCCCTCTCCTGGGCCGACACGCTCACCCGGCTGGCCGACGCCCTGCGCGGCGCCACGGGCGGCGCGGCCGCGGTGGTGTCTCCGTTCGAAAGCAATGAGGGGATCGGCGCGCTGCGCCGGGTGATGGAGGCCGTCGGCGGGGGCGGCGGGGTGTTCCGCTGCGAGCAGGGCGAGGAAGTGGCGCTCCCGGGCTTTCCGGAGCTGGCGCTGCGCCGCGACCGTGCCGCGAACCCCGTGGGCGTCGAGCTGTTCGGCTTCGCGCGCACGGGCGGGGCGGACGGCAAGGGTGGGCTGGAGCAGCTGGACGCGCACACCGGCGTCCTCTTCGTCCTGGGCGACGAGCTGGCCGACGCGCCGGCGGACTTTGGCGCGAACGCCTCGCTGTTCGTGTACGTGGGGCAGCACCTGGGCCCCGCGGCGCGCAACGCCCACTTCATCCTCCCGGCCACCACGTTCGCGGAGATGGAAGGGACGTTTACCAACGTCCAGCGCCGGGTGCAGCGCTTCTGGCCCGCGCTGCGCGCGCCGGGAATGGCGCGTCCGTCGTGGCAGATCCTGGGCGTGCTGCTGGCCGGCATCAGCGAGTCGGGCGCGCCGGGGACGGCGGCCGACGCGTTCGCCGGGCTGGGCACCGTGCGCCCCGAGTTCGGCGCGCTGAGCTGGGCGGACCTGGGCGCGCAGGGCGCCCCGCTCCCCGGCGTGCGCGAGCTGCAGGAGACGGGGGACTGAAGTAGAAAACAGTGCCAGGTGCCGGAGTGCCCAGTGCCCAGCGGGGCACGCCGGACCGGGCACTGGGCACTGGGCCCTGAGCACTGTTCTTCTGAGCACTTTCCTTTTCCGGACCGGACGCGAATGCAAGCAGGACAGATTCTGGCGGGCCTGGAACCGGCGAGCGACACGTTCTTTGTCGTGTCGTCCGTCCTCAAGGTGCTGCTGGTCTTCGTGGTGGTGCTGGTGACCGTGGCCATGCTCACGCTCATGGAGCGCAAGGTGAGCGCGTGGATGCAGGACCGCATCGGTCCCAACCGCGTGGGGCCGGGCGGCTTCGGCCAGCCCATCGCCGACGGCATCAAGAACATCCTCAAGGAAGAAACCAACCCGGCGGAAGCGAACGGGGTGTTCTTCACCCTGGCGCCCATGCTGTCCATCATCCCGGCGATGGTGACCTTCGCCGTGATCCCGTTCGCGGCGCCGCTCCCCATCTTCGGCTCGGTGGTGCCGATGGTGATCGCCGACGTGCCGGTGGGCGTGCTGTTTCTGATGGCGTTCAGCTCGCTGGGCGTGTACGGCATCGTGATGGCGGGGTGGGCCAGCAGCAACAAATACGCGCTGCTGGGCGGCCTGCGCGCCGGCGCGCAGATGATCTCGTACGAGATCGCGCTGGGGCTGGCGCTGATGTCCG
>NZ_DASVTX010000088.1:0-9199 GCF_036387355.1 Longimicrobium sp. | reverse complement strand
AGAGGGTGGCGTAGTTTGCGCCCTGCTCGGCCGCGGCGCGGATGCCGGCGGCGTCATGGCGGGAGGCGCCGATCAGCGCCGCGGGACCGAGCATCGCGCGGGCGGACACAACGTCGCCGCGCTCGGGCAGGTGCACGCCGTCCGCGCCCGCGGCCCGCGCCGCTTCCGGATCCGCATGGACGAGCAGGAGCGCGCCCGCGGAGCGGCACAGGGGCAGGATTTCATCTGCCCAGGCGAGCAGATCGGCGGACGAGATGCCCGGTTGGCGCAGCAGGATCGCGACGCTGGCGCCCTGATCCGCGACCAGGCGGCGGACGGCGGCGGGGGTGGCCTGCGCGCGGCCGCCGATGGCGAGCAGGCGGAACGGGAGCGCGCCCGGCCCGCCGCTCACGTGCCGATCAGCCCTTCCACCGGCGACGAAGCCTGCGCGTACAACCGCTCGGGAATGCGGCCCGCCTCGCGCGCCAGCATCCCCGCCTCGATGGCCAGGCGCATCGCGCGCGCCATGGCCGCCGGACGCTTTGCCTCGGCTACGGCGGTGTTCAGCAGCACGCCGTCCATCCCCAGCTCCATGGCACGCGCGGCGTCGCTGGCCGTGCCGATTCCCGCATCCACGATCACCGGCGCGTCCATCACCAGTTCGCGGATGATGCGCAGGTTGTACGGATTGCGCAGCCCCGCGCCGCTGCCGATGGGCGCGCCAAGCGGCATGACGGCGGCCACGCCCAGGTCCGCCAGCTTGCGGCAGGCCACGGGGTCGTCGTTGGTGTAGGCGAACACCTGAAAGCCGTCGCGCACCAGTTCGGATGCGGCGCGCAGCGTCTGCTCCACGTCGGGAAAGAGCGTGCGGTCGTCGCCGATGACCTCCAGCTTGATCCAGTCCGTCTCCAGCGCTTCGCGGGCCAGGTGGGCGGTGAGCACCGCATCCTTTGCCGTCATGCACCCCGCGGTGTTGGGGAGCAGCGCCAGCCGGTCGCGGGGGATGAGCTCCAGGATGCTTTCGCCCGTGCCGCCCTGCAGCCGCATGCGCCGAATGCTGACGGTGACGATCTCCGCGCCGGAGGCATCGATGGCTTCCAGCAGGGTGGCGGCATCGGGGTAGCGCGACGTTCCGAGCAGCAGGCGCGAGGTAAAGACGCGCCCGGCCAGCAGCCAGGGTTCCGCCATGCTCACCCGCCCTGCAGCGCGGTGACGATCTCCACCTCATCGCCGGGCTGGACGGCGGTGTCCGCCCACTGCCGGCGCGGCACCACGGCGCCGTTGCGCGCCACGGCGACCGCGGCGGCGTTGTCCGAGGACACGCCCCGGTGCGCGAGCAGCGCGTCCAGCGTGCCGGCGGGGACTTGTTCCGGCGCGCCGTTCAGGCGGATGGGGATCAGCGTGCTTTCCATCGATGGATCGGTGGTGCGGGACTCCGGGAACGCGCGTCCGGCGCGTCCTTCCGCGTCGAAGATAACGCCGGGCCGGTGTTTTCGCTGGATGGCACGGTGGATGGGACGGAAAGAATTCGGTGCCGAGGGAGGATGATGCGCGTCCGCCGGCTGTGGCCCTCACCCGGCCGCGCTGAGACGCGTCCACCCTCTCCCACGAACAGATGTGGGAGAGGGGGCACACGGCAACTGCAGTCTGGAGCGGGTCAAAGGGATTGGCGCGGCGGAGAGAGGTCCCCATCCCCAGCCCTTCCCCAAAAAAACCCGGGGGAAGGGAGCATTGGGTACGCTCTCCAGAGTTTGTTGCCCGGAACAACCCTCCCCCAGTCCGTTTTGGGGGAGGGTGGGTGAGTAATGCGAACCCGGGTGGGGGCCGCCGTGGACTCGGCGCACCCGACCGAACTCATGGCCCGCGCCGATGCAGCCTCACAGCAGTATCGTGAGGCTTTCAGCCGTTGTTGCGGCGAGTTCACTCGCTCAGCCCGCCCTCCACACCGGATGCCGTGGCGCTCCGGACGAAGCCGGTCTAGCTTCGATCCCCGGTCCCGCAGCGCCGTCCACGCCTCCATTCGCCCCCCGCCCATGAACGTTGCCCACCTGCTGGAGCGCACCGCGCACCTGCTACCCGACGCAGCCGCCATCCACTTCGAAGGGCGCGACATCACGTATCGCGAACTGGAGGCGGCGGCCCGCGGCGTGGCGAGCGGGCTGCGGGCGCTCGGCGTGCAGCCGGGGGACCGGGTCGCGCTCTTCCTCCCCAACATTCCGGAATTCGCCATCGCGTACTACGGCGCGCAGATGGCCGGCGGCGTCGCCGTTTCGCTGAACGCGTTGCTGCGCACGGAAGAAATCCGCTACGTGCTGGCCGACAGCGCCGCATCCGTGCTGTTCACCACGGCGGCGCTGCTCCCGGAAGCGGCCCCCCTGCGCGGCACCCTCCCCACGCTGCGCGAAATCATCATCTGCGAGGGCGATGCGCCGGGCGAGCGCACCCTGTCCGACCTGAGCGATCTGGCGTCCGGTGGGGCACTGACGGTCCCGCGCGAGCGGCGCGATCCGGCGGCGATCCTGTACACGTCGGGGACCACGGGGCAGCAGAAGGGCGCCGTGCTGTCGCACGAGAACGTCACGTCCAACGCGCACTCCACGCGGCACTGCGTCGGCTCGAGGCCGGGTGACCGGCACGTTCTCTTTCTGCCGCTGTTCCACTGCTTCGGGCAGAACTTCATCCTCAACGCCGCCGTCGCGTCCGGCGGCACCGTGCTGCTGCACCGCCGGTTCGATCCCGCGACCACGCCCGCGCTTCTCCGGGAGCAGCGCGCGACGCACCTGTACGGCGTGCCGACCATCTACATCCACCTGCTGAACGCCGGCGTGGGGCCCGCGGACCTGCCCGACGTGCGCTACACCTTTTCCGCCGCGGCCACGATGCCGGTGGAGGTCGCGCGGCGCTGGCGCGAAACGTTCGGCATGGTGGTGCACGAGGGGTATGGGCTCACGGAAACGTCGCCGTTCGCCGCGTACAACCACGAGTTCGCGTGGAGGCCGGGTTCGGTGGGGCAGCCCATCGACAACGTGGAAATGCGGGTGGAAGGACCGGACGGCCGCGAGGTGCCGGACGGGGAGTGGGGGGAAATCTGCATCCGCGGGCCCAACGTGATGCTGGGCTACCACAATCGCCCGGAGGAATCCGCCCAGGCGCTGCGCGGCGGATGGTTCCACAGCGGCGACATCGGATACCGGGACGGGGCCGGCTACTTCTACCTGGTGGACCGCGTAAAGGACATGATCAACGCCGCGGGCTTCAAGGTGTGGCCGCGCGAGGTGGAAGAGGTGCTGTACCTTCATCCCGCCATCAAGGAATGCGCGGTGGTGGGGCTGGCGGATGAGGTAAAGGGCGAAACGGTGGCGGCGTTCGTGATCCCTCACGCGGGCGCGGGGATCGACGCGGCGGAGGTGGAGGCGTTCTGCCGCGCGCGGATGGCGTCGTACAAGGTGCCGCGCCAGGTACACGTGGTGGATGCCATCCCCAAGAGCCCGACGGGCAAGATCCTCAAGCGCGTGCTGCGCGACGGCTGAGCGGGGTACGGCGATTGCGCCCGTCGTACAAAGCTGGACCTGAACACACACCGGGAGGAAATCGTGGATCTGCTGACCTGGCTGATCGTGGGGCTCGTGGCGGGCGTGCTCGCCGGGCTGGTGATGGGCGGCGTGGGATTGATCGGTGACATCGTCGTGGGGATCGTGGGCGCCTTCGTGGGCGGCTGGCTCTTTCGCCAGCTCGGCGTGTCGACGCCCTTCAGCGGACTGGCGGGAACGATCTTTACGGCGTTCATCGGTGCGGTGGTGCTGCTGTTTGTGCTGCACGCGGTCCGGGGCCGCGGCCGTGGTCGGCGGCTGTAGTTCACAGGCCGGCGGACCCAATGCTTCACGTCACCAACGGCGACCACGCGGCGGACGCCATCCGCGCGGCGGGGGTGCCCGGGCCCGTGCTGCCCTGGCGCGACGTGCTGCACGAGGGGCCCGTCCCCGCCGGCCTGCCGCTCGCGGAACTCAGCCGTGTGCGCGCGGAGTTCGTCGCGTCGCGGGGATGGGCGACGGTGGAGGAAGCGGAGCGCTCGTTTCGCGAGCGGGACCATGCGCTCGCCGCCGCGCGGGAGGAAGACGAGATCGTGCTCTGGTTCGAGCACGACCTGTACGACCAGCTGCAGCTCATCCAGGTGCTGCACGAGGCCGCGCGCCTTCCCGTCCGGCTGACGCTCATCAACCCCGCGCAGTACCTGGGGCCGTCGCCGCCGGAGCAGCTTCGCGCGCTGTTCCTGCTGCGCGCGCCCGTCACGCCCGCGCAGACGGAGCTTGCGCGCGCCGCGTGGGAGGCGTTCCGCGCCCCCGATCCGCGCCGCATCTCGGCGCTGTTGGCGACGGACACCTCCGCGCTCCCGCACCTCGCGGCGGCACTGCGGCGGCACCTGCAGCAGTTTCCGTGGACGGCGGACGGCCTGTCGCGCACGGAGCGGCAGGCGCTGAAATCGCTGCTGGACGGCCCGCGCACCTTTGCCGAAGCATTCGCGGCGGATCAGGCGTGCGAGACGGCGATTTTCCTCGGCGATTCATCGTTCCTGGCCGCGCTGGCGGGTCTGGGCACCGGCCCCGCGCCGCTGGTCACGTGGGATGACGGCGCTCCCATCCGTCTCCCGGCTCCAGGCGAGGAGATGGGGACGCTGGCGCACCGGCGGCTGGCGCTGACGGAAGAGGGTCGGGCGGTGTTGGATGGACGGACGCGCTGGGTTCCGCCGGAGGATCGCTGGCTGGGCGGCGTGCACCTGCGGGCGGGGGAGGGCGGATGGCGGTGGAACGAGGAGGCGGGGCGGATGGAGGAGGGATCATCGCCCGAATCCACCGAGACTCCGCGGACGTAGTCAGGCGCGTGGCACGCATCCTCCACCGGGGAGGGTGCAGGAACGACCACGCACTCTCAAAGATCGTAATCGGATGGACAACGGCCGGCTGAGCCTGCCCCCGCTCCCCGACGAAGCGCTCAAGCGGGAGCGGCTGGAGCACATGAAGCGTCTCGCCACCGGGCTGCTGGGCCTGGCGACGCTCGTCTTCATCCTCGCGCGCGTGTTCGAGTCGCGCTATCCGTGGCTGGGGTACGTGCGCGCCACGGCGGAAGCCGCCATGGTGGGCGCGGTGGCGGACTGGTTCGCCGTCACGGCGCTGTTCCGGTATCCGCTGGGGCTCAAGATCCCGCACACGGCCATCATCCCCACCCGCAAGGAGCGCATCGGGCGCAGCCTGGGCAGCTTCGTACAGAACAACTTCCTGGCGCCGCCCGTCATCACCGCCAAGCTGCGCAGCGCCGACATTGCGCGAAAGCTGGCGCAGTGGCTGGCGGACCCGCAGCACGGCGACACGGTGGGCCGCCACGCCTCCGCCGCGGTGACGGGAATTGTGCAGGTGCTGCGCGACGACGAGGTGCAGGAGATCATTCAGGAAAGCCTCAGCAGCCGCGTGCGCGAGACGCAGGTGGCGCCGCTGATGGGCAACGTGCTCAGCCTGGTGACGGCGGAAAACCGGCACCAGGAGCTGCTGGATTCCGCCATTCGCCTGTTCGACCGGCTGTTCGAGGAAAACCGGGACGCGCTGCGCGAGCGCATCAGCCAGGAGACGCCCTGGTGGATGCCGGGCGCGGTGGACGACCAGATCTACCGCAAGATCGCGCGAGGGATCGAGAACACGCTGGTGGAGGTGTCGGGCAACCCCGACCACCCGCTGCGCCACCGCTTCAACGAGGCCGTCGCCGAGTTCGTGGAGCGCCTCAAGAGCTCGCCGCAGATGATCGCGCGCGGCGAGGAACTCAAGGAGGAGATCCTTCACCATCCTGCGGTGCGGCAGTATTCCGCCTCGCTCTGGGCAGACATGAAGGCGTCCGTTCTGCGCCACGGTGCGGACCCGGAATCGGAGTTCCGCCGCCGTGTCGGAGCGGCGGCGACGCGGCTGGGGGCTTCGCTGGCGGAGGACCAGGAGCTGCTGGACAAGGTGAACGGATGGGCGGAGCAGGCGCTGCTGTACGTGGTGGAGCAGTACCGCGGCGAAGTGGCGGACCTGATTGAGACCACCGTGGCCGCGTGGGACCCGGACGATACGACGCGCAAGATCGAGCTGCAGATCGGCCGCGACCTGCAGTACATCCGCATCAACGGAACGCTGGTGGGCGGGCTGGTGGGGCTGCTGATCTACACGATCACGCAGCTGTTCGGGGGGTGAAGGCGGGCGGGGGTTCGGGTATTTCGGACGGATTGGCGTGGCGGACGGGGTTCATGCCCGGCGGTTGAAAACCGCGCCTCGAATCACACGAAGTCCGCCTGCGCGGACTGCACCTGAAAGGTCGAGGCCGGTCCCGAACGTAGTTGAAGCCCCGAACGGCGCCTATGGGCGTCGTGTCGGGGCTTACCGCTTCTGGAGCGGCGGATTCATCCGCTCAGGAGAGCGCGGGCCGCGTCAGGGTGTGCGACACACACCGAGCCATCCGCCCCGCAACCCTCCCCCAGGTGTTTTGGGGGAGGGTGGGCCGGTGATGCCGGCCCGGGTGGGGGCCGCCGGCAAACTCCGCTCGGCGCATCGAATCCAGAACCCCAGCCCCAACAGCGAGACGGGCCGGCTCCCCTCGCTGGAAGCCGGCCCGTCGTGCATCGGATCGCGATCCGTTCAGGCCGCCGGGGCGGGGCGGCGCTGCAGCAGGATGACGGAGTAGACCTTTACCGCCAGGATCGCGAGCACCACCGCGCTCACCAGCACGGGCGATCCAGTAAAAATGAGCAGCAGCGTCACCAGCCCCGTGTTGAACGCCTTGCCCGCCGGCGACCAGTTGAGCTGCCACACCTTGCGGTCCACCAGGTAGTAGTAGTTGGGCGAAATGATGCCGGGGTGGCGCAGGTACTGGTTGCTCAGAAAGTGGTCGATCCCCATGAACTGCAGCAGGAACAGCACGATGGGCACCGCCATGTTCGGGTGCAGATACAGCTCGTTCAGGTAGAAGAACGCCACCAGCAGCCGGTCCGACAAGATGTCGAACTGCCCGCCCAGAAGCGTTTCCTGGTTCAGCTTGCGGGCGACGGCGCCGTCCGCGATGTCGAGCGACCAGTAGACGGCCAGCCCGTAGTAGTTGAGCGTTTCGTTGCCCGTGAGCGCGGCCATGGTGAACAGCACCAGCCCCACGACCAGGCGGATGGCGGTCACCAGGTTGGGCCACGTCCACGGCCCGTCCGGGTGCAGCGTGGCGGGAAGCGCGGGCGCGCCCCAGGGCAGCGCCTCGGGCGCGGGGTTCGTATGTGACGGCATTGGATGATCGGAGTCGGTTGGCGGGATGCGCCAAAACTCACGCCCCCCGCGCGGCCGCGCAAGCCGCACGGCACTGCTGAGCGACTGAAGTCGCCGCAACCACGGCTGAAAGCCTCACGTACGGCTGCGAGGTTCGACCGGCGCGGGCGAGGAGCAGGGTGTAGATGGCGAGCCGACGGCGGCCCCCACCCGGGTTCGCATGACTCACCCACCCTCCCCCAAAACAGACTGGGGGAGGGTTGCGGGGCGGATGGATCGGTGTGTGTGGCACAGCCCGACGTGGCCCCCGCCCTCCTGAGCGGATGAATCCGCCGCAACAACGCAGAAAGTCCCCTCAAACAGCCGGGGGGACTTCACTTGCACGAGGGCGGAATGCCCGGCTGGCGGAGTTCAGGGCAGCCGCACCCCGCCCTGAGCGGATAAATCCGCCGCTCGGAAGCGGTAAGCCCCGACACGACGCCCACAGGCGCCGTTCAGGGCTTCAACTGCTGAGGCCCCAGGGTTCGGTCAGTGTCCTCCCCTCTCCGTGCGGCAGTTTGCACGGGGAGGGGTGGGGGAGGGGCATTCCGAAGCCCGCCGCACGCACTGAACCGTCCTCTGCGCCGATGTCCGGACGAGTCCGCCGGACGCACCGCCGCCCGCCGCACCACCGAACGGCTCCCCCTCGCCCGCTTGCGGGAGAAGGAGTTGCGGAGAGTGGCGCGTCACCATGCGCCAATCCATCCGACCCGCAGCATACTTCAGTTGCCGTGTGCCCCCTCTCCCACATCGGTTCGTGGGAGAGGGTGGACGCGTCTCAGCGCGGACGGGTGAGGGCCACACCCGCCGCCGCGCCGATCCTCCGCACTCCGCACTCCGCACTCCGCACTCCCCACTTCCCCTTGCGCCCCCGCCCAACCCATCGACACCTTTCCCATCCAACAGGTTACGTCCTTTTCGGAGCAGGCCGTCCGATGCCCACCACTCCCGATCCGCAGCCGCGGCATGACCCCGGCGCCAAGCCCGCCGGCGGCATGGCGTCCATCGTCAGCACCATGCGGCAGCTGGCGCGCGAAAAGGCCATCCTTCCCGGGACCGCCGCGCTGCGCGTGCTGAACCAGGAGCACGGCGTGGACTGCCCCGGGTGCGCCTGGCCGGAGCCGCGCGAGCACCGCTCGTCGTTCGAGTTCTGCGAGAACGGGGCAAAGGCCGTGGCCGCCGAAGCCACCGGCCGCCGCGCCACCCCTGAGTTCTTCGCCCGCCATTCGGTGGATGAGCTGCGCCACCAGAGCGACTGGTGGCTGGAGCAGCAGGGCCGCGTGGCGCAGCCCATGATCCTGCGCCCGGGAAGCCGCCACTTTGTCCCCATCTCGTGGGACGATGCGTTCGCCCGCGCCGGCGAGGCGCTGCGCGCGCTGGATCACCCGGACCAGGCCGCCTTCTACACCAGCGGCCGCACCAGCAACGAAGCCGCCTTTCTGTACCAGCTCTTCGGGCGGATGCTGGGGACCAACAACTTTCCCGACTGCTCCAACCTGTGCCACGAGAGCAGCGGCGTGGGGCTGCGGCAGACGATGGGCATCGGCAAGGGCGCGGTGCAGCTGGAGGACTTCGAGAAGGCCGACGCCATCTTCGTCATCGGCCAGAATCCCGGCACCAACCATCCCCGCATGCTCACCGCGCTGCAGGCGGCGCGGCGGCGGGGCGCGGAAATCGTCGCCATCAACCCCCTGCGCGAGCGCGGCCTGCTGAGCTTCGCCCATCCTCAGGAGGTGGGCGCCACGCTCACGGGGAGCGGAACGGAGATCGCCACCGTGTACCTCCAACCCCTGCCCGGCAGCGACGTCGCGGTGCTCAAGGGGATGATGAAGCAGATGCTGGACGCGGAGCGGCGCGACCGGGGGCGAGTGATGGACCACGGCTTCATCCGCGCGCACTGCACGGGATAC
>NZ_DASVTX010000087.1:0-12689 GCF_036387355.1 Longimicrobium sp. | reverse complement strand
GCCGGAACAGGCATCGAAAAGCGCGGGGCACGGAGGACGCTGATCCTCCGTGCCCCGCGTTTGTGCGGGCGACCCCGCCCGGCCTCCGCTTCCGGCGGATCCGGATCAGCGCGGCGGGGCCTGGTCGCGGGCGCGGCGGTGCTGGTTCTGCCGGTCCTGCGCCACGCGCGCCTCGTCCAGCCGGTTAAGCCGGGTGAGCAGGCGAATGAGCCGCTCGTAGTCCACCGCCAGCACGCGGTGGTTGGGCCGGGGCAGCGCTTCTTCGGCGCGGATGCCGGCCTGCAGCGCGTCCGCCGCCTCCCCCTCGCGGCCGCCCTGCAGCAGCGCCTCGGCAAGCGCCATGTGGTAGCGCGGCTCGCGGGGCTGCAGTTCGGTGGACTGCCGGTACGCCTCCGCCGCCTCGCCCCAGCGGCTCTGGCGCGCCAGGGAGATTCCGCGGTCAAAGGCGGTCTCGGCCCGGCGGCGGACCGCGGCGGCTTCCTCTTCCGGCGTCACGGCCACGGGCGGCGGAGGCGGGGCGGGCGCCGGGCGCGGCGGGGGCTGGCGCGGCGTGCAGGCGCCCAGGGCGAGCACGCTGAACAGAAGGGCGGTGCGAACCTGCATGGAGAACATCCCGCTGTACGTCAGGGTCGTGAACGAGGGCGAACGAGGGCGCGGGCCCCATACCCCGCGCGGCGGCCAAAGGTGGCGCTCACCCCTCCGCGCCGCGCGCGAGCAGGTGGCGTGCGGCCTCCTCGTGCCCGGCGGCCCGGGCGAAGTCCAGCGGCGTGCGCCCGTCGTCCGCGGCGGCGTTGGGGTCGCTCTCGGCATCCAGCAGCAGCTCGATGATGGCTACGTCGTCGCGGTTGGCGGCGGAGTGCAGCGGGCCAAAGCCGCCCTGCTGCCGCGCGTTGGGGTCCGCGCCCGCCTGCAGCAGCGCCGCGACCCCTTCCACCGTCATGGGCCCGGCGAGCGTGGCGTGCAGCGGCGTATTGCGCATGCGGTTCTCGGAGAGCGCGTTGGGGTCCGCGCCGTGCTCCAGCAGCAGCCCCAGCGTCTGGCGCTGGCCAAAGAAGCCGGCCAGGTGCAGCGGCGTCCATCCGTCGTGCGTGCGGCGCGCGGGAAGCTCCGAGTCGGCCCGCAGCAGCGCGAGCAGACGGTCCACGTCGCCCACGGCGGCGGCTTCCCAGCCATCCAGTTCCCGCCCGTGCCGCACGAACAGCTCGGCCAGGTCGCGCCGGCCGCGGTAGAGGGCGTTCAGCAGCGGGCTGCCCCCCTCGTCGCCGCGCGCGCCGGCCGCGGCGGGATCGTTCCGCAGCAGCGCGTCGAGCGCGTCCGCATCCCCCGCGTTCACCGCCTCCATCACCTCCGCCACGCTCGTCATCGCCAGACCTCCCGAACAAGCAGAAAAAGACTGTCTCTAACAGAGGCACAGAGACACGGAGAACAACAAAAGAGTAAGGAAGGCGGGCGGCGCAACGAAAGCCCCTGCCTTTTTTCCGTTGTTTCTCCTCTGTGTCTCTGTGCCTCTGTTGGAGCAACCCCGTCCGTCATCCCCACTTCTTCAGAAAGCGCATCAGCGCGGCCTCCTCGGGATAGTAGCGGCCCGGCTCCTCGTCTTCGCGCACGGTTTCGCGCATCAGCGGGGCGATCGTCTTCCCCTGCTCGTACCGCTCCATCACCGCAGGGTGCACGTACGCGCTGCGGCACACGGCGGGGGTGTTTCCCAGTTCCGTGCTCACCAGCTTGCAGGCCAGAACCAGGTTCTTCTTGGCCTCGCGCTCCGTGGAGGGCGGGCCCAGGTCGGCCAGGATGGTGGCCATGCGCACCGTGCCGCCCCAGGTGCGGATGTCCTTGCTGGTGTAGCGCGCCCCCAGGATCTGCTTGATGTAGCCGTTCACGTCCGCGGCCGTCACCGGGTGCGGCTTTCCATCCTCCCCCACGTACTGGAACAGCCTCTTGCCGGGAAGGGTGAGGATCTCGCGCATCACCTCCACCAGCGGCGTGTCGGCCACCACGGAGCGCTGGTCGATGGACTTCTTGCCGACGTACGTAAAAATCAGGTTGTCGCCGTCGATCCTGAGGTGCTTCTTCTGCAGCGTGGCGATGCCGAAAGTGCGGTTGGCCACGGCGTACTGCTCGCTCCCGATGCGAAAGAAGCCGCGCATGATGAGCCGCACCACCAGCGCCAGCACCCGCTCGCGCCCCAGCCCCTGCGCGTGCAGGTGGCGCGACGTTTCTTCCCGCAGCCGGGGGACGGACTGGGCGTACTGCAGCAGCTTGCGGTACTTGCGCCGCGACCCCTTGGCCACGTGGTCGGGGTGGTAGCGGTACTGCCTGCGCCCGGCCGCGTCCGTCCCCACGACCTGCACCTTGGCGGCGGGATCGGGGCTGATCTGCACGTCCGTCCACGCCGGCGGAATCACCAGCTTCTGGATGCGGGCGAGCGCGGACGGGCTGCGCAGCGGCTTGCCGTCGCCACGCAGGTAGGTGAAGCCCTCTTCCGCGGTGCCGGCGCGCCGCCAGGGCTTTTCCTTGGTTTTCGCCTTTGGGGCGCGGGTGGATCTGGTCGCCATGCCCGCCGCTGGTTCAAGGAGCGTTCCCAACATGCGCAACGGGGACGATCCGCGGTGGATCGCCCCCGTTCTTCATCGGTCCCAAAGGCTGTTCACTGCTCCGGCGCCGTGGCCTGCTGCGCCGCCTCCAGCGCGGTGGGGACCTGGTAGTACGGTTCGCCCATGCGCGTGGCGAGCTCGTGAATGCTGTCGGCCAGCGCGTTGTAGTGAATGGCCAGTGAGCGGTGGCGCGCCTCGATCTCCTGCCACTGGCGGAAGCTGGCGTTGCGCTCGTCCACGCGCAGGTTGTAGCGCGTGCGCTCCGCCGTCCAGCGCGCGTACGCCTGGGGGGAGAGCGTGCCGTCCGTGGACATATGGTAGAAGCGCTTGAGCGCGCGCAGGTCGGCCGTGAGCCGGCGGTCCTCGGCGGAGACGGCGGCGCTCAGCGAGTCCAGGCGCGCGCGCTCGGCCACCAGCTGCGTGGCGGTCCGCTGCAGGTCGGTGCGCAGCGTGCGCACCGCCGCGCGCTCGTCGCGGTAGGCCACGTAGCTGTACAGCTGCTCCGAGCCCTTGACCCCCACGATGACCAGGAGCACAAAGAGCAGAAAGCGGGCGGGAGAGGTCATGCGGTCCCCGATCGGTGCGGGAAGGGCCGGAAGGCGGCCCCTTGCAGAGGATGCTACGCCCGCAACATGGCTCCGGTTCCCCGGCGCGCGCAACCCGTTGCGGGAGGGAAACATATGTGGCCGGTGGCACGGAGCGTGCACCGGGTAGAAGCCCCTGCCGGACCGCGGTGGGACAGCGGACAGGACGACCCGAGCAGCAGGAGAGCGAGCCGATGCACACTTCCCGAAAGCGCCCCATGCCCTGGCAGCACGCCGCCCCCGCGCCGCAGCACCCGGTGGGCCGCACCCGGCGTCGGTTTCCTTCGGCGAGTGCACCCGCGCAGACCCCCGCGCGCTACCGCCGCGCCTTTGACGGCGCGGGCGACCGCCGCGTCACCGACACCGGTGCGCGCCGCGTCAGCGACGGCATCCGGCTGCCGCAGCGCAGCACCAGCTCGTTCGACCGCATTCGCCGCGGGCCCATCAAGTACGGCATCGTGGGCGTGGGCGTGGCGGGCATCGCCGGGCCGCTGGCCATCGCGCGCGCCAACGAAATGCGCAACGACCCGTCGCACGAGCGGCAGATGTCGGTGCTGCCGGAAATCACCGCGCCACGCGTGCTCAGCGACCACGCGGTGGGCCAGGCCTGGCGCGAGGCGCGGGTGGAAGCGGCGGAGACCAAGAGCACGGCGCGCGACGAGGTGATCCAGCGCAACGTGCAGAAGTACTCGGAATACGACATTCCGAGGCCGCTGGCGGAAGACATCTACGACATCGCCATGCAGGAGAACATCGACCCTGACGTGGCGTTCGGGCTGGTGCGCACGGAGAGCGCGTTCAAGAACAGCGCGACCAGCCACGTGGGCGCCATGGGCCTTACGCAGCTCATGCCCAAGACCGCGGCGTGGCTCAAGCCGGGCACCAAGGCGCGGGACCTGCGCGACCAGCGCACCAACCTGCGCATCGGGTTCAAGTACCTGAACCAGCTCATCAAGCGGTACGACGGCGACACGGAGCTGGCGCTGCTGGCGTACAACCGCGGGCCCGGCACGGTGGACCGCGTGCTCAAGCGGGGCGGCAACCCCGACAACGGGTACCCGGACATGGTTCTGCGCGGCGCCACCGCGCGCCCGTAGCGGGTTCGGGGATGGCGTGAGGAGCGGCCCCCGCGGATTCAGTCCGCGGGGGCCGCGTGCGTTCTGGCACTTGGCACTGGGCACTGGGCACTGGGCACTGAGCACTGAGCACTGGGCACTTCTGTACTCCGCACTCCGCACTCCGCACTCCCGCACTGCCTTTCGGGCGTGTCCCTCCGCTGCGCTCCGGGCCGGGCTGCGGGCGCACCAGGGCACGGTACAACTGTGCCCAAGTGCGGCGAGCCACCCCCGCGCCACGATTTCCATCCGCTGCGGCTCCTTCCGTCCCGCGCGGGGGCGTCTCGCCCCTCCGGGCCCGCATCCCTCACGCAACCGCGCGTACGCGCGGTTGCACTCCTGCCCTGGCGTAGCCACCCACATCCGCATGCACGACCCGCAGCGCCGCCCTGACGGGCGCCCGAAGCGCGCCGCGGGCGCGGTCGCTGAGCAACGCTGGCCTTCGGCCGCGCTACCGTTCCATCCAGAGCGTGCCAGCGACTCTGCCCGCCCATCACCCCGGACTACGGATGTCATCCTGAAGGAGGCACCGCGCGAGCCTTCCGAGTGCTCCGAGTCTGGCGCGGACGGAAGGATCCCGCCCGGACTGCACCGCTAACGAGTGGCTGCGTGGCGCGCGGCGCACTGTCCGACGCGGCCGGGAGTATCGGGCACGCCAGCAAGCCATGGTGCACCCGACCGTCCCGGCGGGATCCTTCGACTCCGCGCCACGGTTCGGAGCGGCTGACAGTCCAGCGCAGCGCTCCGCTCAGGATGACGCTCAGGCGCCCAAGCGCGAGGCGAACGATGTTGTGCGCACGGCGCGATGGCGGCGCGTACGTCAACGCGCGCGCAGCAGGCGGATGGGGCGGCCGGACAGGGTGTGCAGGATCAGCGTATCCCCCGCGATCTGATAGTCCGTGGTGCCGGACAGTTCGGTCGTAAAGCCGCCTTCGAAGCGCAGCAGGTCTTCGCGAAGGCACTCCGTCCCCGTCATGGCGATCGTGGTCACGCTCAGCCGGTGGCCGCGCGCCACGTACGCCCCGGTGAAGATCCTGCATCCCGCGAATCCGCGCAGTTCCGAGCCGCCGATGAACGCCAGGTACACGCCCGGGACCGCAGGCGGCGACACGCCGCCCACTTCCACGAGCCGCCACCGCCCGTGCAGCCGGGCGGGATCCATCTGCGCCAGCCGCCGGCGCGCCGCCACGATCACCGCCGTCCCGTCGTCGCCCAGCAGGCGCAGCGTATCGCCGGCCATCCGGACCCGCCGCGCGTCCTTGAGGGCCGCGTGCAGCGCGAGTTCCTGGCTGCCGATGGGATCGGGGCACGCCATCAACGTCGACTCCACCTCCGCCGTGCGAAAGGTGTCGGCCGCGATCTGGTAGGGGCCGCCAAAGCGGTTGCACCCGCCGTATCCCCCGTACGAATCCGCATCGAACCGCAGCGTCAGTGGCGGAAGCGGGAGGGGCGGCGCCCCGCGAAGCTGCACCACCGTCCACTCCGTTCCGTCCAGCGCGGCCGCCGTCGTCCGGGCTTCCGCGGCCTCATCGTCGCGGGCGGCGGCGCCGCCACGAGCATCGGGGGGCGTGCCGCATCCCGCCATCAACAGCGCCGCGGTCGCGATCCGGAAGCCGACGGCGGCGCAGCGCATCAGAGCCAGCCCTTTTCGCGCGCCATGCGGGCCGCTTCTACCCGGTTGCCGGCGCCCAGCTTGGAGATGGCGGCGGACAGGTAGTTGCGCACGGTGCCTTCGGAAAGAAAGAGCTCCGCGGCAATGGCGGTGCTGGCCCTCCCTTCTCCCGCCAGCCGCAGCACCTGCCGCTCGCGGCTGCTGAGCGGATCGCTTTCCGTCCATGCCTCGCGCGCCAGCGTGGGGTCGACGGCGCGCCCGCCCGCGTGCACCCGGCGCACCGCGTTGGCCAGCTCGTCGGACGGGCTGTCCTTGAGCAGGTACCCCGCGGCCCCGGCGTCCAGCGCGCGCCGCAGGTACCCCGCCCGCGCGAACGTCGTGAGGATGATGACGCGCGTCCGCAGCCTGCGGCGCGTGATCTCGGCCGCCACGTCCAGCCCCGTGAGCCCGGGCATCTCAATGTCCGTCAGCAGCACGTCGGGCGCCTCGCTCTCCACCAGGGCCAGCGCCTCGCGGCCGTCGCGCGCACGCCCGGCGACCTCGATGTCGCTCTCGATCTCCAGCAGCGCGGAAAGCGCGCCCAGCACCATCGCCTGGTCTTCCGCCACCAGCACCCGGATCATCCGCACCTCCTCATCTCCGCACCGCCGCGTGCACGTCCGCCCCGCGCACCGGCTGCCCGCCGCCCAGGGGAACGCGGACGGCGATCCGCATTCCGCCACCGGCCGCGCTCTGCACGCTCACCGCGCCACCCGCCGCGGCGACACGCTCCCGCATGCCGCGCAGCCCGCTGCCCTCCGTCACCTCGCCCGCCCGGCCATCGTCCGTCACCTCCAGCAGATACGAGCCACCGTCCGGGCGCAGGCGCACCGCACACCACGCCGCGCCCGAGTGCCGCACCACGTTGGTCACCGCCTCGCGCAGCGCGAGCGCCAGCGATTCCTCCACCTCGCGGGGGAGTTCCGCCGGCTGCACCTCCATCCGCGCGCGAATGCCTGCCGCGTCCAGGAGGGCCTCCGACTGCCGCACCTCATCCGCCAGTGACGCGCGATAGCCGCGGATGGCCTCGCGCACCTCCCGCAACGCCTTTCGCGCCACCTGCTCCACCTCGCGGATCTCCCGCGCCGCCCGGTCCGCGTCGCGCGTGGCCAGCTTGGCCGCCAGTTCCGACTTGAGGACGATGAGCGAAAGCGTGTGCCCCAGCACGTCGTGCAGGTCGCGGCCAATGCGCTCCCGCTCCGCCACGGCCGCGAGGTGCTGGATCTGCTCCCGCGCCATGCGCAGGCTGGCGTTGGCCCGCGCCTGCTGCGTGTAGTGCACGTTCACAAAGCCGATCACCAGCGGCATCAGCACGGCGGGAACCCAATACAGCGGGGGCGCGTGCACCAGCAGCGACGTGGCCGCGCCCACGCCGGAGATCGCCACGATGATGCCGGCCGCCAGGCCCGTGCGACGGTCCGTTCCGGCAAAGCTGGCCGCGTAGATGAGGAACACCGACGCGCCCGGGTTCTGCCGCACCAGCGCCACCCCCAGCGCCGTCTGCACGGCGATCACCAGCAGCAGCCCGCGGCCCTGCACCCAGAAGCCGCGAAAGTACGAGACCAGAAAGACGGCGAGCGCCAGCAGCGTGGTGGCCGCGTGCGCCGCGGTCATGGTGCCCAGCCGCAGCCGCACCACGGGCTCGATCAGAAAAAAGGAGAGGTACAGCAGCCACGCGTACGCCGGCCAGCCGGCGGTGCTCCCGGGCGGAAGCAGCCGCCGGCGCCGCGCGGGGGCCGGTGCGTCCGTGTCAGTCTGCGCGCTCATCCCCGGCGCTGCTGGTGTGATGCGTCACCGCAGGCGAAAGTCGTCGATGCGGAAGCCGAAGGCGCCGGGGCGCGGGCCGCCCGCCACCACCACGCCGGTCACGTCGTGCCCGTCGATGCCGAAGTCCGACCACGCCATCCGCACCTCGCGCCACTCCGGTCCCGCCACGAACGTGCGGATCAGCGGCGTCATTCCCTTGGAGCGGGCGAACACCATCACACGGTACGTCCCGCCGTCCCCCCGCGTCCAGAAGCCCAGCCCCGCGCGGGAGGAAAGGTCCACGGGCGCCATCGCCTCGCCCGGCATCCACATGGCGCCGTACCAGGCGTACGGAATCGTGGCGGTGATGGTTCCTTCGATGGCGAGCGAGTGCCCGCTTCCGTTCGCGCCGCCGTCGGCGATGGCCGCCGTCCCGGTGGACGTGCCGCCCGCGAACGAGTCCGCGGAGGGCATCCAGGTGCCCATCGCCGCCGCGAGCGGGGCGGACTCGAAGTCGCTGACCAGCCCGTCCGCCACCGCCGCCACGCCACCGGACGCCGGGCGTGCCCGGGCCGCGGCCACGGTGCGCGCAAAGCTCGCCCGGTCCACCGCGGCGCCGCCTTTCCACACGCCGACGATGGCGCGCGTCGCGGTGATGTCGCGCGTGGGGTCGCCCTCCACCAGCAGCAGGTCCGCGCGCATCCCCGGGGCGATGCGGCCCCGGTCCGCCAGGCGGAACGCCGCCGCGGGCGCGCTGGTCGCCGCGCGCAGCGCTTCCGTGGGGGTCAGCCCGGCTTCCACGAGCAGTTCCAACTCGCCGTGCATCGCCGCGCCGTACGCGGTGCCGGGGTTGGGCGCGTCCGTGCCGGCAAGGATGGGGACGCCGGCCGCGCGCAGCTGCCGGATGGTGGCGTGGACGGCGGCAAGGGTGCGCTCCGGCGAGCCCGGCCGGCGCGGAAAGCCCTGCGCCAGCGCGTCGGCGCGCGCGGGGAGCAGGTACGGCGCAAGGCGGGGGTCGTTCACCAGCGAGGCGCCGCCGCCCGTTCCCGTCATGCTCTTGAGCACGATGGTGGTGGGCACCACGAAGGCGTGGCGCGACGCGGCGATCCGCGCAAAGTCCGCGTCGGGCTCGCGGTCGATGAACAGGTGCACCAGGCCGTCCGCGCCGTCCTCCAGCGCCGCCCGGGCGCCGGACGCGTCGCTCACGTGCACCACGGCCAGCTTGCCGCGCCGGTGCGCCGCCTCGATCACCGCGCGCATGACCGGCCGGTCGATGGTGGGGATGGTGGTGCCGAAGGTGTGCCCGTCCTCAAAGACGATCTTGATCCAGTCCGAGCCCTCCGCGATGCGCGCGTCCACGAACGCCTGCGCCGAATCCGCGCGGGTGATGGTGGGGATGGCGATGCCGAACTGCGTGCCGTGGCCGCGCGGCGCCGTCACCAGCGTGCCGGCGCTGAACAGGTCGGCGCGCCCGTTCGCCTGGCCGGCCGCCTGCTGCTGGCGCGCGGCCCGCGCCGTCCCTACGTCCGTGAACATGTCCAGGTGCGTCGTCACGCCAAAGATGACGGCCTCCTGCAGCGCGTCGCCGAACGTGTGCGTGTGCGCGTCGATCAGCCCGGGGAGCAGCGTCTTGCCCGCCCCGTCTACCACCGTAGCGCCGGCCGGCGCGCGCACGCCGCGCCCCACCTGCGCGATCTTTCCGTCCTGCACCAGCACGTCGCGCCCGTCCAGCACGCGCTCGCCGTCGAACACCCGCGCGTTGCGGATCAGCGTCGCGGGGGCCTGCTGCGCGCGCACGGCGCCCGCGGAGGCCAGAAGCGCGGCGGCGAGTGCGATACCGCGCGCGAGCCGGGCGAGGGCGGGGCCAGAAAGGGAAAGCCTGTCGTTGGCAGACATGAGGTTCACTGGATGAGGGTTCCCGCACGGCGGCGGCACGTTCGTACCGTGCGGGAATGATGCGGCGGGCGGGGGAGGGCGGCCATTCCGAAACGTCACCACTTCGCCGTGACGTTTGTCATGCCCGGTCCGCCGGGTCGCAACAGGCGCGGCGTGGCCGCCGGATCAGGACGGGGAGTTCACCGGCCGTTGGCGACCAGAAAAACCCACTCCCACCCCTCCGGGCCGCGGCGGAAGCCGGCGCGCAGGTCGGCGTAGGCGGGGTTGGTGGCGTACTCGGGTGGCGAGGCCCACACCTGCGTGGTGCTTACCGTCGTGATCCCGCGGTCCATCAGGAACGGCATGCGGTCCAGGCTGCGGTAGCCTTCCCGCTCCCACGCGGCCAGCGTCTCCAGCATCCCCACCTCCACCGGGCCGAGCGTGCCGGCAAAGGTGCGGGCCATCACCGGCCGCAGCGCCCGGATGTCGCGGCGGGACGCGGCGTCGCGCACGGCGAAGGCAAAGTCCGCCAGCTCCATCCGCGCGGCGTCGATGGGCGCGGGCGCGTAGTGCACCACCGCCGCGCGCTCCAGCCACCCCGTTGGCGCGCCGGGGCAGACGGCGCACCGCACCAGCAGGTCCGTGGTGTCCGCGCGCAGCACCTCCAGCCGCATGAACATCCACGGCAGCGGCGTCATGGACGTTTCGCCGCGCAGCCGCAGGCCGGGCGAGCGCGTCCACACGCTCTGGAACTGCACGATCGGCGGCGGCACCGGCGCGGCGGGCTCCACGGCCGGCGCGGGCGGGGGAACGGGCGCGGCCGCCGGGCGCGGGCGCGACGGCCCTCCGCACGCGGCGAGCAGCAGGAGAAGCGGAACGAAGCGGCGCATCGTCGTACAAGAAAAGGAGATGGCGGGGCGTGCCGTCGCGGCGCCCCGGCGTGGCCTGTAGATTCGTGCATCCCGATGCACGAACCCGAATCCTATCACATGAACCCGGTTTCCGCGCCCCTCGCGCTGCTCTGCTCCGTCCCGTTCGAGTGCGAGCGCCTGGCCGCCGCGCTGGAGGGCGCCGAGCCCGTCACGATCGGCCGCAAGCCGGGGTGGGCGGGGCGGCTGGGCGGCACGCCGGTGGTGCTCCTGCCCGGCGGAATGGGCAAGACCAACGCCGCCCACGCCGCCACGGCGCTGCTGGAGGCGCGCGCGGTGTCGGGAGTGATCTGCTTCGGCATCGGTGGGGCGTATCCGGGCTCGGGGCTCGCGCTGGGCGACATCGCGCTCGCCACCCACGCCATCTACGGCGACGAAGGGGCGGACACGCCGGGCGGATGGATCGGCACGGACGCGATCGGCATTCCGCTCTGGCGCGGCGAGCAGGGCGCCGTCTTCAACGACTTCGCCCTCGATGCCGGCTTGGTCCACCGCGCGGCGGATGCGCTGCGGAGGGCGGGAATGGATGCGCGGACGGGGCCGTTCGTCACCGTGAGCGCCTGCTCCGGCACGGATGCGCTGGGCCGGGAGCGGGGGGAACGGTTCGGCGCGCTGTGCGAGGGGATGGAGGGCGCGGCCGCGGCGCACGTCTGCGCGGTGTACGGGGTACCATTCCTGGAGGTGCGCGCGGTGAGCAACCACGTGGAAGACCGCGACATGGCGCGCTGGCGCATCGGCCCGGCCGTGCAGGCCGCGCAGGACGCGGTGCTGGCGCTCGCGCAGGCGTGGCCGCGCATCCGGAACACGACACCGACCGAACCGAACCATGGCTGATCCGCATACGCTCACGCTCGGCTATTCGCCCTGCCCCAACGACACCTTCATCTTTCACGCGCTGGTGCACGGCGCCGTCCCCGCGGACGGAATGCGCTTCACCGAGCGGCTGGAAGACGTGGAGACGCTGAACCGCCTGGCCGCGGCGGCGGAGCTGGACGTCACCAAGATCTCGTACGGCGCGGCGCCCGGGCTGCTGCGCGATTACGTGCTCCTGCGCAGCGGGGGCGCGCTGGGCCGGGGGTGCGGCCCTCTCATCGTCGCGCGCGAGCCGATGGACCGTGCGTCGCTGGCGGGAAAGCGCATCGCCATCCCCGGCCGCAACACGACCGCCAACCTGCTGCTGCGCCTGTTTGCGCCGGACGCGGAGCCGGGGATCGAGGTCGTGTACAGCGACATCATGCCCGCCGTGGAGCGCGGAGAGGTGGACGCGGGGCTCATCATCCACGAATCGCGCTTCACGTATCCTCAGCACGGGCTGGTGAAGGTGGCAGACCTGGGCGAGTGGTGGGAGCAGACGACGGGGCTGCCGATTCCCCTGGGCGGCATCATGGCGCGGCGCTCCCTGGGCGAGGATGCCATCCGCGGGGTGGACGATGCCATCCGGCGCTCCGTGGAGCACGCCTTTGCGCACCCGGACGAGTCCCGCGCGTACGTCCGCGCGCACGCGCAGGAGATGGACGATGCAGTCGCGAAGCAGCACATCGACCTGTACGTGAACCGCTTTTCGGTGGATGTGGAGGCCGAGGGCGAGCGCGCCATCCGCGAACTGTTCCGCCGCGCGGCGGATGCGGGGCTGCTGGATGCGGATCACCCCGCGCCGTTTCTGGACGCGGCGTAGAACCGGGGATCGGCGGAGGGCGAAGGAATCGGTGTGCGCGGCCGGGTGTGGCCCTCACCCGGCCTCGCCCTCACCGGGCCGCGCTGAGACGCGTCCACCCTCTCCCACGAACAGATGTGGGAGAGGAGGCACACCGCAACGGCGCCCCTCCCCCGCTCCTCCCCGCGAAACCGCCGCGCGGAGAGGGGAGAACGACGTCTCGGTGCGATCCGGACGGTGCCGATGCGGCCGAAGGAGGCCCCCTCCCCCCAGCCCCCTCCACCCGCTCCGCGGGAGAGGGGGAGCCGTTCGGCACCGGGTGAGGTGACGGTGCGTGTGGCCGTCCCCCGGGTCGGTTGAAGCCTCGATTAGGATTGCCCCGGCTTGGTGGACACCAACATAAGCCGTAGGTTTACGGGCAGGAGGTGACACATGGCCGAGAAGCGAAGGCAGTTCACGCGCGAGTTCAAACTGGAGGCGGTTCGTCTGATTTCCAGCGGGGAGAGGAAGCTGGAAGAGCTCGCTCGCGATCTGGGCGTGC
>NZ_DASVTX010000086.1:0-6556 GCF_036387355.1 Longimicrobium sp. | reverse complement strand
GATGGTACCTCCGGCGCCTTCTCAGGATGACAGATTATTGCGCTGCAAAGAGTTAGGGTACAAGGCCGTTCCGTTGGTGGGGTGACGGCACTGGCACGGAGAGCGTCTCCAGGGACCCTGCTCGCGTGGCGCCTCGGAGCCTGAGCGTCATCCTGAAGGAGCAGTGCGCCTCACTCTCCCACAAGCCGCCTTTGTGCGACTGAAGGATCCCGGGCCGCACTCTCCGCGGGGCCGCTGGCCGGCGCGGCGTGCCCGGCCCTCTTCGCCGCTCCCCACCGCGCGCCGCACCCACGCAAGCGCATGCCAGGAACACCGCGCCACGCGCCACGCCCAAGCCGCCACGCGATCATCCTCGTCCGGTAACAAAGCGCGGGCGGCACCGTGAGGGTGCCGCCCGCGCTGTCCATTCACCTCCATCCAGAACCGGCCGATGGTCAGCCGGCGAGTTCCTCCAGCTCGGCCCAGCGGGCGTAGAGGGCGTCCACGGCCTCGCTCGCTTCGCGGAACTCCGCGGTGGCGCGGGCGAGCTCGTCGGGCGGGGCGGAGTAGAGCGCCGGGTCGGCCAGGCGCGCGGACAGCTCCTCCTTGCGCGCCTCCGCCTTTTCGATCGCCGCCTCCATCCCATCCAACTCCTTCTTTTCCTTCCAGCTCAGCTTCTTTCCCGCGTCCGCCTTGCCGGCGGCCGGGGCGGACGCGGACGATTTGCGCGGCTGGGCCGCGGCCTGCGCGGCGCTGGCGGCGGCGGCTTCGGCCTCGCGCTGCTCCTTGAGGCGGCGGTACAGGTCGTAGTTGCCCGCGTGGCGGCGAACGGCGCCCTGCTTCTCGAACACGATAAGCCCGGTGGCCACCTTGTCCAGAAAGAAGCGGTCGTGCGTCACCATCAGCACGCAGCCGCCGTAGTCGGCCAGCACCGACTCCAGCACCTGCAGCGTCACCAGGTCCAGGTCGTTGGTGGGCTCGTCCAGCATGAGCAGGTTGGCGTCCTGCAGAAACAGGCGCGCCAGCAGCAGCCGGTTGCGCTCGCCGCCGGACAGGGAGCGCACCACCTGCCGCTGCTTCTCCGGCGGAAACAGAAACGTTTCCAGGTAGCTGCGCAGGTGCGTGCGCTGCCCGGCCACCATCACCCAGTCGCTGTCCGCGGCGGCCTCGTAGACGCTGTGCTCGGGGTTCAGGTCCTCGCGGCGCTGGTCAAAGTAGGCGATCCGCGTGTTCTTGCCGATCTCCACCTCGCCCCCGTCGGGCGGCTCCTGGCCCAGGATGATCCGCAGCAGCGTGGTCTTGCCCGCCCCGTTGGGCCCGATGATGCCGATGCGCTCGCCCGCGGCCATCATGGTGTCCAGGTCGCGGATGAGCGTGCGCTCGCCGAAGCTCTTGCGGACGTGGTGCAGGTTCAGCACGGTGCGCCCCAGCCGCGGCGCCTCGTTCATCGCCATCTCCACCGTGGTGCGGTTGGGAAGGCGCTTGTCCCGCTGCTCCGCTTCCAGCTCGCCCAGCCGCCCGATGCGCGCCTTCTGCTTCCCCGTGCGCGCGGAGGGCTGGCGCCGCACCCACGCCAGCTCCTGCGTGATCAGCTTCTGGCGCTTGGCCTCCTCCACCGAAGCGCGCTCCATGCGCTCGGCCTTGGCTTCCAGGTATTCCGTGTAGCCGCCGGGATAGGGCGTCAGCTCGCCGGTGGACACCTCCAGCATGCGGGTGACCACGCGGTCCAGAAAGTACCGGTCGTGGGTGATGAGCATCACCGCGCCGGGATATGACTCCAGGTGCTCCTCCAGCCAGGCCGTGGTGTCGGCGTCCAGGTGGTTGGTGGGCTCGTCCAGCAGCAGCAGCTCCGGCTGCTGCAGAAGGACGCGCGCCAGCGCCACCCGCTTGCGCTCGCCGCCGGAAAGCCCCTCCACGGGGCGCTCCCAGTGCTGCACGTCCAGCCGGGTGAGCAGGTTTTCCATCTGGTGCTCGTAGTCCCACCCGCCCAGCGTGTCGATGCGGGCGGCGGCGCGCTCCTGCCGCGCGAGCAGCCGGTCCACGTCGCCGGTGCCGGCGGTGAGCGCCTCGCCCACCGCGTGGTACTCGCCGATGGCCTCCAGCAGGTCGGGCTTGCCGCCCGCGACGGCGGAAAGGATGGTGGCGCCGGGCTCGAACTCGGGCTCCTGCGAAAGGTAGCCCACGCGAATGCCGCGCTGGAACGCCAGCGTGCCTCCCTCGTGCCCCTCCAGCCCGGCGACGATGCGGAACAGGGTGCTCTTGCCCGATCCGTTTACGCCGATGAAGCCGACCTTTTCGCCCTCGTCCAGTGCGAACGAGACGCCGTCGAACACCGTGCGGGTGCCGTAGCTCTTTTTGAGCTCCTGTACGTTGAGAACGTTCATGCGGGCGAAAGTATTGGAACTACAGGGAATAGGGAATAGGGAATAGGGAATGGGTGATTCGGCGCGGGGGCCGGGCTTCGGTGCGCGGGGAGTTGGCGGGCAGGGTGAGGTGCGGTCGATAGCGGGAACGGGACCGCCCCGGCGCGGGGCAGCGTCGGGGCGGTGCTGGGCGGATCGGGATGGCGGTGTGGTCAGGGCGGCGCGGGGCAGGATGCGGTGCGCACGGCGACGGCGCGGGTGGGCGCGGGGCGCGCATCGGGGACGTCGGTGCCGATCCACCGCACGCCGGTCAGGCTGTCGCCCCTGGCCTGGAACTCGAACGACGTGCCCCACAGGCCGTCGTGCCGAAAAAGCCACGCATCGCCGTCCTTTTCCACGTACCAGTACGCGCCCACGATGGCCGGCCGCGGGGCAAAACGGGCCTGCCGCACGCCCGCGCGCCCGGAGTTGAGCCGCGTTTCGGGGATGGTGTCCAGTACGAACTGCTCGCCCTCCGGCAGGCTGTAGCACCCCGCGTACGCCCGCTACCGGTCCGTCGCCGCGTCCGGCTCGCCCGGCCGCGCGCCGCCCCGGTTGCCGAAGCACGCCGCCACCCCCGCCATCGCCAGCACCATCCCCCACCGCAAGCCGCGCATCGTCATCTCTCATGAGAAGGGTCGATCCCTGGCAACCCGGCTGCCGAAGCTACCCGCAGCCCCAACCACCCGCAATCAGACGCACAGCCCTCCAGACGCCGAACGCGCCATCCTCCTGCCTTTCCCCCTATTCCCTATTCCCTATTCCCTATTCCCTAAAGAAGTTGGAACCATCCCCCCGCCCCGGCGTACCCGACACGGCACGGGGGATGCGCGGGACACAGCTGTTCCCGCCGTTCCGCTGGCCATCACCGCAGGACCGTGGTACCCGATGCTGCTGCTCTGGATCGCGTTCATCTTCGTCGCCTTCGTGTCCAAGTTCTTTCTGGCCGTGGCGATGTGCTACCTGATCTTTCCGGCCGAGCGCACCTGCGACGAGTGCGACACGGAAACCCTCGCTGTGCGCATGGGACCGCTGGGCCGCGGCATGTCGCGCATGATGATGGGCAACCTGCAGCGCCGCTGGTGCCCGGGCTGCGGCTGGGAGGGGATGACCCGCACCAGCGCCAGGGGATCCGCCCTGCACCTGCCCCGCTCCGGCGACCCCACCAGCCCCGCGCGCCGCTGATCCTCCGCCGCCCGCGCACGAGGGTCACAAGGGCAGTGGACCGAGCCGGATGACGTCGCACAGGCCGCCCCGTGAAGGAGGCGGCCTTTTTCGCGGACGGGAATGGTCCCTGCACCTCGCGACGCGGGTCATCCACCGTATCCCTCTTTACGCCCACGACCGGACATGCTCCTGCGCAGCACCGAACGCGGACTGTACTGCGAGGCGGGGGACTTCTATATCGATCCCTGGCAGCCGGTGGACCGCGCCGTGATCACCCACGCACACGGCGACCACGCGCGCTGGGGCTCGCGCGCGTACCTGGGCTCGCGCGAGGGAGAGCGCGTGCTGCGCACCCGGCTGGGCGACCAGGCCCGCATCCGCGCGGTGGACTTCGGGGAAGAGGTGATGCTGAACGGGGTGCGCATCAGCCTGCACCCCGCGGGGCACATCCTGGGGAGCGCGCAGGTGCGGGTGGAGCACGGGGGCGAGGTGTGGGTGGTTTCGGGGGATTACAAGACGGAGGCGGACCCCACCTGCACCCCGTTCGAGCCCGTGCGCTGCCACACCTTCGTCACGGAAAGCACCTTCGGGCTCCCCATCTACCGCTGGTCGCCGGACGCGGAGGTGTTCGCGGCGATCAACGCCTGGTGGCGCGCCAACGCCGAGGCCGGGCGCGCATCGATGCTGTTTGGCTACGCGCTGGGCAAGGCGCAGCGGCTGCTGGCGGGGGTGGATGCGTCCATCGGCCCCATCTACGCCCACGGCGCGGTGGAGCGGCTGAACCAGGACTACCGCGCGGGCGGCATCCGCATTCCGGAGACGCACAATCCGGCGGCGATGCCCAAAGGGACGCAGTTCGGGGGATCGATGGTCATCGCGCCCCCCTCCGCCGCGGGAACGCCGTGGATGCGGCGCTTCGGCGCGGGCTCCACGGCCTTCGCGAGCGGGTGGATGCGGGTTCGCGGCCAGCGGCGGCGCCGTTCGGTGGACCGCGGATTCGTGCTGTCGGACCACGTGGACTGGCCGTCGCTGCTGTCGGCGGTGCAGGCCACCGGCGCGGAGTGCGTGTGGGTGACGCACGGATACCGCGAGCCCGTGGTGCGGTGGCTGCGTGAGCACGGGCTACAGGCACAGTCCGTCGCGAGCCGCTGGGAAGGCGAATCCGACGAATCCGACGTGGTGCCCGAGACCGAATCCGTCCCGGAGCCCGGCGCCGGGGCCGAGTAGGAGAACGGCAACCGCGTCTCTCACGGAGGGCACGGAGGTCTGAACGGAGAGGTCACGGAGGAACGGCGAGTGCGAACGGGGACGAAGGCACCGGGCCACGGAAGCGAGCGCCGCACCTGACATCCTCGCCGCCCCTATTCCCTATTCCCTATTCCCTATTCCCTATTCCCTATTCCCTCCCCAAAGCCCAGCCGCCACTTGCAGCCCGGCCCACGCACCGGCATGATTGTCGGTCCGCGCACGCGTCCTCATCCCGCTCCCGGCCCCATGAACCGCACCCGCACCCTCATTCTTTCCGCCGCCGTGGCGGGCTTTCTGATCGGGTTCTTTCCGCAGTGGCTCATCGGGCGGAGCGTGCGCCAGGAACTGCGCGAGACGCGGCTGGAGCTGCGCGTTTCCCGCGTAGAAGGCCAGATGGGAGCCGCGCTCACCGAGGCGTCGCGCAGCAACTACGAGCGCTCGCGCCAGCTCATGACGCAGGTATTTGCCGAGCTGCAGATCCTGCGCACCCAGGTGACGCCCGCGCAGCAGAAGGAGATGGACGGCATTCTGGCCCAGCGCGACGAGATCATCACCCTGCTGGCCCGCGCGGCGCCCGTCAGCAGCCAGCGCCTGCTGCTCATCTACGCGCGCTACCACGCCGCCGTCGCGACCAACGCCGCGCCCCCGGCACCCGGCGGCTGACAATCGTCATCCGAACGAAAGAGAGGCCGGACGCATCGCGCGTCCGGCCTCTTCTTTCTTTTGTCCAGCTCGTGGGGAGTCCGAAGACTCAGATGCGGGTGCGGCGGACGGCGGCGCGGCCGTCCATCAGCGCGTCCAGGCTGTACTTGCCGCCTCCGCGGGCGGAGAAGTAGAGGAACACGAAGCAGTACAGCGCCGCGAGTTCGCCCTTGTTCAGCACGGGCCAGAAGCCGCCGGGCGCGTGGGCCATGAAGTACGCCGCCGCCATCATCCCCGAGCACAGGAACGCGGCGGGGCGGGTGAAAAGCCCCAGCACCACCAGCAGCGCCACAAAGAACTCAATGACGCCGCCCAGCCCCATCTGCGAAACCAGCGGCGCGCGCGCGCCGGGCGTGCCGCCAAACCCGCCCAGCAGGCCGAACAGCTTCTGCGCGCCGTGCTGCATGAGCATGCCGCCCGCCACGATGCGCAGCAGCGCCAGCGCGGGCTCCTCGAAGCGCTGCATGAAGAAGGTGCGTGCCATGGCTGTCCGCCGGGGTGCGAGGGGGAAGGGTCAGCGGCCCGCGCCGGCGGCCGCCTGCTTCTGGCGCTCGCGCTCTGCCTTGCGCGCCGCGCGCAGTGCATCGTACTCCACACGCTGCTCGGGGGTCAACACCGTGCTGATCTCGGCGCGGGTGCTGTCGTACGCCGCGCGGATGGGGGCGCCGTGCTCCTTCCACACGGAATCCATCAGCACGCGCCGCCGCGCCATGATGGCGTCGATGGCCGCGCGCTGGTCCGGGCGCAGGTCCAGTTCCTCGAACAGGTAGTGCTTGCCCTTGGCGGGCGGCCGGGCCTCGGCGCGCTCCGGTTCGCGCGCGTTGAGCACGCGCGTGGAGGCCGCGCCGGCCAGCATGCCGACCAGAAAGGTAAGCGCCAGCAGCCCCATGCCCACAAGGCGGCTGCGTCGGGGTGCGTTCACGTGCGGTCCTCCGGTGGAGTGTCCATCCCCATCAGCGTTCTTCCCAGTGCGCCAGCAGGTCCGCCTCGGCCGGGGCGCGGTCGTCCACCACCCAGGCGTCTACCGGGGCGGGAATCTGCAGCGCGTCGGCCACGGT
>NZ_DASVTX010000085.1:0-10954 GCF_036387355.1 Longimicrobium sp. | reverse complement strand
CACGGCGAAAGATTCCCGCGATGGAGTCGGCGGCGGCCTGCAGCTCCGGGCTGGGGGTGGCACGGCCGCGCATGGCGTCGCCGGCCAGCCACTCCACCCGGGCGCGGAGGGACGGCTCGCGAATGCCTTCTGCCGCGCGGCGCGCGTCGGGCTGTGCGTGCAGGGAAGCCGCGGCGAAAAGGGCCAGCGGCAGCAGAATCAGCTTCGGGATGCGCATCGGGTCGGATGGGCGTGCGGTGACGGGCCGGGAGTACGGAACCGGTACGGCGCGGCGGATCGCCGGGATTCGCGGCTTTCCCGGTCGGTTGACCCATCCACGCGGCCCGGCTATCGGACGAGAGTCTACGGGCGCCGCACACCGGAATCCAGTCGCGGACAACAGCGCGCGGGCGGCGAACGGCCGCGCTTCATCCATCGAAACAGAGTTGTACGGCCATGCTGCTCACCCTGCGCACCACGCACGTCCCCGCGACGGACCTGGGCTACCTGCTGGCGAAGAACCCGGCCCGCGCGCAGAGCTTTGACCTGGGCTTCGGGACGGCGCACGTCTTTTACCCCGAAGCGGACGAAAATGCGTGCACCGCGGCGCTGCTGCTGGACGTGGACCCCGTGGGGCTGGTGCGCGGGCGCGGCCACGGCGACAGCGGTGCGCTGGACCAGTACGTCAACGACCGGCCGTACGCCGCGTCGTCCTTTCTTTCCGTCGCGCTCTCGCGGGTGCTGCGGAGCGCCATGGCGGGCATCAGCCGCGAGCGGGCGGAACTGGCGGCCACCCCCATCCCGCTCGAGGCGCGCCTCGCCGTGCTCCCCGTGCGCGGCGGCGACGCGGTGCTGCGGCGCCTGTTCGAGCCGCTGGGCTACGAGGTGGAGGCGGCGCCGCAGCCGCTGGACCCCGCACACCCCGAGTGGGGCGACAGCCGCTACTTCACCGTCACGCTGCGGGCGACGGTGCGGCTCGCGGACCTGCTGACGCACCTGTACGTGCTGGTACCGGTGATGGACGGCGCCAAGCACTACTGGGTGGGCGATGAGGAGGTGGAAAAGCTGCTGCGGCACGGCGAGGGATGGCTGGCCGCGCACCCCGACCGCACCCTGATCGCCGCGCGCTACCTGAAGCGCCGCCGCTCGCTGGTGGACCAGGCGCTTGCGCGGCTGGTGGAGCCGGAGCCGGACGTGGCGGAAGAGGGCGCGGTGGAAGCGGCGGTGGAGGGAGCGGAGGCGGCCGAACCCAGCGCCGCCAGCGTGCGCGACGCGGAGGAGGGGGCGCTGGAGTCCCGCATCAGCCTGCACCAGCAGCGGCTGGAAAAGGTGATGGAGGTGCTGCGCGAAAGCGGCGCCGCGCGCGTGCTGGACCTGGGGTGCGGCGAGGGCCGGCTGCTGCGCCTGCTGGTGGCCGAGCCCCGGTTCACGGAGATCGTGGGAATGGACGTGTCGCACCGCGCGCTGGAAGTGGCGGCGGACCGGCTCAAGCTGGACCGCATGGCGCCGCGCGTGCGCGATCGCCTGCGGCTCATCCACGGCGCGCTGACCTACCGCGACCGGCGCCTGGCCGGCTACGACGCGGCCGCCGTGGTGGAGGTGATCGAGCATCTGGATGCCGCGCGTCTGGCGGCGTTCGAGCGGGTGTTGTGGGAGTACGCGCGGCCGGGAACAGTCGTGCTCACCACGCCCAACGCGGAGTACAACGTCCGCTGGCCCTCGCTGCCGGCGGGCCGCTTTCGCCACAAGGACCACCGGTTCGAGTGGACACGGGCGGAGTTCCAGGCGTGGGCGGACGGCGTCTGCGCGCGGTTCGGCTACACGCTTCGCTTTCTCCCCGTCGGCCCGGTGGACGAGGAGGTCGGCGCGCCGACGCAGATGGCCGTCTTTGCCCGCGCGGATACGCCCGTGGCGGAGAACGCGGGTTCACGGGAGGGGGATGGATGATCGGCAGACTGATCCGCTGGATCCGCGGCACTCCCCGGGCTTCGTTCATTGCGCGGCCTGCGCTCCCGCCGGATCCGGCCAGGGCGGAGGGGCGGGTCGCGATGCGGCTGGGGGACGTGCTCGAGGGTCCCGCGGCCGCACGCCATCGGGCCGAAAGCGGGCTGCGGCGGGAGATCGACGGGATCCTCCCCGGCGAGTGGCCCCGCGTGGACGAGAGGCTGCGCGGCTGGCGCCACCTGGACGAGTACGCGGAGATCCCGGAAGACGTCGTGATCGCTCCCGGCTCCGCCGCGGCGGAGGTGTTGGCGTCGCACGGGAACGGCTTGATCCGCGCGGAGATGGTCCGGCGGCTCGCGGAGCAGCGGGACGGGCGCGAACTGCGGCCGCTGCTGCTGCGCGCCCGGGACTGGGTTCCGCAGGTGCGCGATGCGGCCCGGGAGGCGCTCCGCGGGCGGGTGGGGGATGACTACGCCGTGCACTGGGCGCGCAACCTGGCCCTGGTGCTCTGGGTGCGCGGCGGAGAACGGGGCGATCCGGAGTTGGCGGAGCGGGTGATGGAGCTGCTGGCATCGGACCGGGCGGAGCACCGGATGTTCTCCTGTCTGGAGTCCCCCGAGCGGCAGGTGCGGCGCGCGGCGTTCGAGCTCCTGACCCGGCACGACGGGCCGCGCAGGTTCGGCCGCGTCCGCATTGCGCTCGGATGCCGCGATGTGGGAATCCGGCGCCGGGCGGCGGGTTGGGTGGGGACGTTTCGGCAGGATGGCCAGCGGGCGCTGCTCCCGCTGCTGTTGGCTGACCCGGCACCCGTCATCCGCACGGCCGGACTGGATGTGGCGGTGCATGCGCTCGGCCCGGGGGAGCGGGACGCGGTGCTGCGGGAGGCGCTGCTCGACCGGTCGGCCCGCGTGCGGAGCGCCGCCCGATTCCACCTGGACGCACACGGGCCGGTGGATGCGGCGGCCTTCTACCGGGAGCGGATCGCGGAGGCGGGACTCCGCATGCCCGCGGTGATCGCCGGCCTGGGAGAAACCGGGACGGCGGCGGACGCGGACCTCGTCCGCACCTGCCTGACCGACGCACGGCCGACAGTGCGGACCGCCGCGGTCGGCGCGATGGCGCGGCTCGCGGATGCCCAGGAAGTGGAGGTGTTTCTCGCCGCGCTGGTGGACCCGTCCGCCCGCGTGTCCCGGCGCGCGGCAGAGGCGCTGCGGCCGCGGATCGGGTGGGTGCCGCGGGCCGCACTCGCGCCGCGGATGGCGGAAACGCAGCCGGCGCACGTCCGCCGCAACGCGTTCCGGCTGCTGGCGTCCGGCTCGCGGTGGGATTCGATCGGGTGGATTCTGCGCGGCTGCGCCGGCCCTGACGCGTCGCTCGCGCGGACCGCGCAGGATCATCTGCGGGGCTGGCGAGACGGGCTGAACCGCACGGCGGCACCGCCCACGGAAGAACAGAAGAGCGCCGCACGCGCGGCGTTGCACGAGGCGGGCGAACACGTCCCGCCACTCATGAGAGACTGGCTCCTGTTCGTCCTTCGCTGACCGGGCGCGGGCGCGCCGGGGCGGAAGGACGGGAACGACGATGAACACGCATCTGATTCTGCCCCTGGGCACCCGCGTCACCCTGCGGCAGGCGGCCACCACCGGCGCGGGCGCGCTGGTCGCGCCCGCGGGCGCCGTGGGCCACGTGGTGCGCGCGCCGGACGACGCGGCGCACGCCTACCGCGTGCGCATGCCGGATGGCGCCGAGGTGTCCATGCGGCGCGACCAGCTCACCATCCGCAAGCAGGAGCACGCCACCGCGCTGCTACAGGCCGACGCGCTGGCGGAGTACGACCTGACCCGGCACGTGGCGCTGCGCGCGGTGGTGGGGTCGCGCGCGTACGGGCTGCAGTCCGCTGAATCCGACGTGGACCGTCGCGGTTTCTACCTGCCGCCTGCCCGGCTGCACTGGGCGCTCTACGGCGTGCCGGAGCAGCTGGAAAGCGCGGACAGCGACGAGGTCTACTGGGAGGTCGGCAAGTTCCTGGTGCTGGCGCTCAAGGCCAACCCCAACGTGCTGGAGGTGCTGTACACGCCGCTGGTGCTGGATTCGACGCCGGTCGCGCGTGAGCTGCTGGACAACCGGCACCGCTTTCTGTCGCGGCGCGTGTACCAGACGTTCAACGGGTACGTGCTGTCGCAGTTCAAGCGGCTGGAGACGGACTTTCGCATGGAGGGCGCGCCGCGGTGGAAGCACGCCATGCACCTGATCCGGCTGCTGCTCTCCGGCGTGGCGGCGCTGCGGGAGGGCACGCTGCCGATCGCGGTGCGGGACGAGCACCGGGCGCCGCTGCTGGACATCCGCGCCGGAAGCGCGCAGTGGGACGAGGTGAACCAGTGGCGGCTGGCGCTGCACCGCGAGTTCGACGCGGCGTACGCGTCCACCACACTGCCCGAGGCGCCGGACTACGCCTGGGCGAACGACTACCTGGTCCGCGCCCGCCGCGCCGCCGTGGAGTTATGAGCCGGGCCGGGGTGAGGGCGATGGCGAGGGTTGAGGGGCAGCGGAGTCGAGTGTGGCCGCGGCGTGTGGCCCTCACCCGGCCGGCGCCCTCACCCGGCCGCGCTGAGACGCGTCCACCCTCTCCCACGAACGGATGTGGGGGAGGGGGCACACGGCAACGGCGGTCTGGCGCGTTTCGGACAGGGTGGCGCGTGCGGAGAGAGGCCCCCATCCCCAGCCCTTCCCCAAAAAACCCTGGGGGAAGGGAGCAATGGGTGCGCTCTCCAGATTGTCGCTCGCGCCAACAACCCTCCCCCAGTCTGTTTTGGGGGAGGGTGGGCCGGTGGTGCCGGCCCGGGTGGGGGCCGCCGTGAGGCGCGCCCAGCGCACCGCCACTGGGCACTGGGCACTCGGAACTGGGCACTTCCGTTCCTCAGCACTCAGCACTCCGCACTCCGCACTCGCCGTTCTCGCGTGAGGGATTCGCGCCCGGAGGGCCGAGACACCGGAGTGCAGGGGCAACAGCAGTACCGTTGCCCCGGAACGCAGGGGGCTCGGCGCCGTTAGGCACAGCTGTATCGTGCCTTACGGCGCGCGAAGCCCGACCCGGAGCGCAGCGGAGGGGCACGCCCAAACGCAGTTCTTCATCTGTCAAAACGATGCACGCAGCCAACGCGTGCCGCCGGAAAACGAGGACCGCATGACGACCGATCCGCGCCTGCGCGCCGAAATAAACGCGCACCCGTACCCCCTGCTGTTCGCCACCGTGAGCGGCGCGCACCTGTACGGATTCCCCTCCGCGGACTCCGACCACGACCTGCGCGGCGTGCACCTTCTGCCGCTGGAGCACCTGGTGGGCCTGTCCACGGGCGAAGAAACCGTGTCGCTGGAGCACGTGCGCGACGGCGCCGAGGTGGACCTGGTGACGCACGAGGCGTGCAAGTTCCTGCGCCTGCTGCTGCGCAACAACGGCTACGTGCTGGAGCAGCTCTACTCGCCCCTGGTGGTGCACACCACGCCGGGGCACGCGGAGCTCAAACGCGTGGCGCGCGGCTGCATTACCCGCGGCTGCGTGCGGCACTACGCCGGGTTCGCCGCCGGGCAGTGGCGGCTGTGGGACGGCGAGCACCCGCGCCGCCTGAAGCCGCTGCTGTACCTGTACCGCGTGCTGCTGACGGGGATCACCCTCATGCGCACGGGACGGGTGAATGCGTCGCTGCCCTCGTGCAACTACGAGATGGGGCTGCCGTACATCGACGACCTGATCGCACGCAAGGTGAACGGCGACGAGCAGGGCATCATCCGCGACGCGGACGTGGAGTTTCACCGCGCGGAGTACCTGCGGCTGCACGCGCTCCTGGTGGAATCCGCCGAGCGCAGCACCCTTCCCGACACGCCCGGCGAATCCACCCGCCGCGCCCTGCACGACCTGCTGGTGCAGCTCCGCATGCAGCCGCTGGCGGCCGCGGCGTGAAATGTTGATGACCGTCCGTCGTTTCGATCCCGCGGAGCCGCGGATCGGGACGACGGCTGACGGATTCTTGAACGACGGAACGAGGCGCCCGCGCGGCGCGTGGAGTCATGACGGATACGACCGAGAACACCGAGACCGCGCGGCGGCAGCCCGCCATCGCCCTCCCCGACCTTTCCATGGTGGTGCTGGTGGGCGCGTCCGGATGCGGAAAGAGCACCTTTGCGCGGCGGTTCTTTCGCCCCACGGAGATCCTGTCGTCCGACTTCTTCCGCGCGATGGTGGCGGATGACGAGCTGGACCAGAGCTCTACCCCGGACGCGTTCGAGGTGCTGCACTTTGTCGCCCGCAAGCGGCTGCGGGCGGGGCGGCTGACGGTCATCGACGCCACCAACACGCAGCCGATGGCGCGCAAGCCGCTGGTGGCGATCGCGCGGGAAACGCACGTAATTCCCGTCGCCATCGTCCTCAACATCCCCGAGCGGGTGTGCCGGGAACGCAACGCCGCCCGGGTGGACCGGCAGGTGCCGCCGCACGCCATCGCGCAGCAGAGCCGGCAGCTGCGCGACTCGGTGCACGCGCTGCGGCGCGAAGGGTTCCGCCACGTCTTCGTGCTGAGCGCGCGGGACGTGGAGGACCTGACGGAGATCCGCCGCGAGCCGCTGTGGAACGACCGCCGCGGCGACCACGGCCCGTTCGACCTGATCGGCGACGTGCACGGCTGCGGCGACGAACTGGACGAACTGCTGGCCGCGCTGGGCTACGCGCCCGGCGAGGACGGCGTCCCGCGCCACCCCGAGGGCCGCAAGGCCGTCTTTCTGGGCGACCTGGTGGACCGCGGGCCGCGCGTGGCCCACGTGCTGGCGACCGCGATGGCGATGGTGCAGGCGGGGACCGCCCTGGCCGTTCCCGGCAACCACGACGTCAAGCTGCTGCGCGCGCTGCGCGGCAAGAACGTGCAGATCAAGCACGGCCTTCAGACCTCGCTGGACGACCTGGCGCAGCAGACGCCGGAGTTCCGCGCCCGGGTGGACCGCTTTCTGGACGGGCTCCCCAGCCACTACGTGCTGGACGGCGGCGCGCTGGTGGCCGCCCACGCGGGGCTCAAGGAGGAGTTCCAGGGCCGCGGCTCCGGCGCCGTGCGCGAGTTTGCGCTGTACGGCGAAACAACGGGGGAAACGGACGAGTTCGGGCTCCCCGTGCGCTTCAACTGGGCGGCGGAGTACCGAGGCGGCGCGGCGGTGGTCTACGGCCACACGCCGGTCCCCCGGCCGGAGTGGCTGAACCGCACGCTGAACATCGACACGGGCGCCGTGTTCGGCGGCAGCCTTACGGCGCTGCGGTGGCCGGAAAAGGAGTTGGTTTCCGTCCCCGCGCGCGCCGTCTACGCGGAGCCCGCGCGGCCCTTTCTGGTGGAGGAGGAGGCGGTTCTATCCGCCCAGCAGCGGGCGGACGATCTGCTGGACATCGACGACGTCAGCGGCACGCGCCGGGTGGAGACGGCGCTGGCGCGCATGGTGACGCTGCGTGCTGAGAACACGGCGGCGGCACTGGAGGTCATGAGCCGCTTTGCCGCGGACCCGCGCTGGCTGGTGTACCTGCCGCCCACCATGTCGCCGTCGCAGACCAGCCGCGCGCCCGGTCTGCTGGAGCACCCGGCGGAGGCGTTCGCCTACTTCCGCAGCGAGGGGATCGCGGAGGTGATGTGCCAGGAAAAGCACATGGGCTCGCGCGCCGTCGTGGTCGTCTGCCGTGACGAGGACGCGGCGGCGCGGCGGTTCGGCGTGCACGGGCAGGGGATCGGGATCGTGTACACGCGGACGGGCCGCCGCTTCTTTGATGACGACGCGCTGGAGGCGGAGGCGCTCGGCATCGTGCGCGACGCCATGGCGGCGTCCGGGTTCTGGGAGGAGATGGCGACGGACTGGGCCGTGCTGGACTGCGAGCTGATGCCCTGGTCCGCCAAGGCGCAGGAGCTGATCCGGTCGCAGTACGCCTCCGTGGGTGCAGCCGCGCGTGCGTCGCTGGGCGAGGCCGCGGATGCGCTGCGGCGCGCGGAGGCGCGGGGCGCGGGGGTCGGTGCCCTGCGTCTGCGCACGGAGGAGCGGCTGGGCGCGGCCGAGGCGTACACGGCCTCGTACAACCGCTACGTCTGGCCCGTGGAATCGGTCGACGACCTGCGGCTGGCGCCCTTTCACCTGCTGGCCACGGAGGGCGCGGTGCACACCGGGCGCGACCACCGGTGGCACATGGAGCGCATCGCCGCCATCCGCGCGGGCGGCGGGCGGCTGCTGTACCCCACCGAGTACCGCGTGGTGAACCTGGCGGATGCGGAAAGCGAGGCGGCGGCGGTGGCGTGGTGGGAGGCCATGACCGCCGCGGGGGGCGAAGGGATGGTGGTGAAGCCGATGGACTTCGTGGCGCGGGGCGGACGCGGGCTGGTGCAGCCCGCGGTCAAGTGCCGCGGCCGCGAGTACCTGCGGCTGATCTACGGCCCGGAGTACAGCGCGCCGGAAAACCTGGAGCGGCTGCGGGCGCGCGGGCTGGGTGCCAAGCGCTCCCTCGCCATGCGCGAGTTCGCGCTGGGGGTGGAGGGGCTGGAGCGGTTCGTTCGCGGCGAGCCGCTGCGCCGCGTGCACGAGTGCGTGTTCGGCGTGCTGGCGCTGGAGTCAGAGCCCGTGGACCCGCGGCTGTAGGGGAAAACAACGCCGGCCCGGAGCCATCCGGGCCGGCGTTCGTCATCCCGCGGCTCGCGCCGGCCCGCCGGGAGGTTGCACGGCGATCAGCGGGGGGTGACCGGTCCGCCGCCTCCCTGGCCGGGCGCCATCCTGAGCGCGGACATGACGGCGATCCGCCGATCGTACGCAAACCCGTTCATCTGGCCCGATGAGATGCGTCCCAGCTCCGCATGCAGGCAGGTGAGGTGCGCCTCCGAGAACTCGGTCGCGGGGCACTGCAGTCCCAGCGCGGCCAGGAACGATGTGAGCGACACGCTGGACGGAGAAGCCGCGGCGGTCGCCCCGGGATACTGCGTCTGCACGAACTGCACGAAGGAGCGTGTAGCACCGAGCGGATGATCGGCTTCCATGTCCGGAAACAGGGAGCCGTTGGCCGCGGTCAGGCCCAGGCTGCTGCCCGTGCCCGACTGCAGAAACGCGCTCAGCCGCAGGTTGCGCGTGACCGGCAGCACGGTGCCGCCCTCGGCCAGCGACTCCTGCGCGGTGAGCATGTGATACCAGATCATCTGCTCCAGAAGGCTGCCCGCCACCTCTTCCGCCCGGGAATTCTGCCCGTCCTGATGCGCGGCGATCTCGTGGGCGATCAGCGGGATGAGGCGCAGAGGGTTCTCGTACATCAGTCGCGCGTTCACCCGCAGAAGCAGCCGCCCGTTGGCAAGCACCGTCATCTGCGCGGGAACGGTTTCGGGAAGGGTACTGGAAAAGATCATCCCCGCCAGCATGAGCCCCCCGGCCGGAGAGCGGGCGCCCAGGACCCACTTTTCGAGCTCAGCCCCGCCCTCGTACGACATCGCGCCCACCAGCGCGGTGCGCAGGCCCGCGTACGAAAGGCTGTCGCCCACCTGCCCGATGGCCGGGTCGGTGCTCCGGAAGCGCTGAAAAGCGCGGGTGGTGTCCATGAGCTCAGGGATGCGGCCCGGGTTCATTCGGGAGTCTACCGCGGCGAAGGCGGCCAGCATCTGCACCCCCTCGTTGGCGGTGATCGGCGCGCCCGCGGCCACCGGCAGCCCCGCGAACGAGTTCCGCACCGCGTTCCGGTACGCGGGATCGCTCAGGTTCCAGGGCCGCAGCGCCAGGCTGGCTTCGGCGGTCCGCGGCTTTTCCACCTCGGGGCCGCTGGAGTCGCTGTTGCAGGCGGCCAGCAGGGCCAGCGCGGGAACGAGGCAGGCGAGCAGTCGCTTCATGGGAACATCCGGGTGCGGCGGGACGGATGGAAAGACGGCCGGTCGCGGCCGGCAGGCGGGTCACAGAGCAGCTGCGCGCAACATCCCTTCGCGCCACCGCCGCCGCAAGACGCGGCCCATCGGGGCGGGCGGGAAGGGGGCGCGGTCCCGGAGGATCAGGCGGCTCGTGCGGCGTGCCTCGCAGGACCCTCCGCGTGCAAACTGCGCACGGCGAGGGGAGAACCGCATGGGAACGTAGATGCCGGAAGTAGTTGAGATTGAAGCCCCGAGCGTGAACGCGACAGCGGCCGCGAGTCCGGGCTTACCGCTTTCCGAGCGGCGGATTGATCCGCTCAGGAGAGGTCGGGCGCACTCCGAATTCTGCCGGGCATGCGGAAAGCCCCCTCTCCCCTGTTCTCGCGCAAGAAAGGGAGACCTCAGAGCGCAGGCGGCGTTCGGGCATTCGAAGCGGGCTTCGGCTCGGCCGCGGAGCTCGGGGCCCCTCCCCCCGCCCCTCCCCGTGCAAACAGCCGCACGGAGAGGGGCGCTTTACCACGGGGCTGCGGGCCGGGGGTGTAGCCTCACGGCAGTATCGTGAGGCTTTCAGCCGTTGTTGCGGCGAGTTCACTCGCTCGGCCAGCCCGTGGTCGCGGCTACCCCCGCCCACCCACACCGGGGTTTCCGCCGCGTGCAGGTGAAGTCCCCCCGTCCGTTTGGGGGATTTTCCGCCGTTGTTGCGGCGACTTCAGTCGCTCAGCCCACCTTCGGCCGCGCCACTCCCCGGCCTTTCACACCGAAAATCCGCCCCACAAAAACCCTCCCCCAGTCTTTCTTGGGGGAGGGTGGGCGAGTCATGCGAGCCCGGGTGGGGGCCGCCCTGGAGTCCGCCGCCCGCCTGCAGGTGATGTCCCCTACGCCGACAGCTCCGTCCTGAGGCGCAGCAGCGCGTCCTCGGCGATCACCAGTTCGCCGCGCGCCTCGTTCAGCTGCTGCTGCTGCACCTCCACAAACCGGCGGTACGGCGCGATGCTCTCGTTCACCTTCTCCTGCGAATCCCCCACCGCCGCGTGCACCTGGCGCGTAAGGCCCTCGTTCAGCTGCCGGCGCAGGTCGCCCACCTTCTTGGCGAACTCCTGCTTGGCCTGCCGCCGCCGCGCGGGGATGATGTACAGCCC
>NZ_DASVTX010000084.1:0-17236 GCF_036387355.1 Longimicrobium sp. | reverse complement strand
CGGCCGGGTGAGGGCGCCGGCCGGGTGAGGGCGCCGGCCGGGTGAGGGCGCTGGCCGCACGCACCAACCTCGCCAGACCCACCCATCCATCCATCAACCCCGCCGGGTTCCTACTCCTCCCGCAGCGCCTCCAGCGGCGTGTGCCGGAACACCTCGCGGCTCGCGAGCAGCCCCACCACGGCGCTCATCGCCGTGACCCCCAGCGCCAGCCAGAGCAGCGGCAGCGCAGGGACGTGGAACTCCGACTGGAACACCCACTTCATCAGCGCCCAGCCCGCGCCCACCGCCAGCAGAATCCCGGCAAGGCTCGCCATCATCCCCAGCGCCGTGTACTCGGCGAACAGCACGCCGGCCACCTGCCTGCGCGTGGCGCCCAGCGTGCGCAGCAGCACGCTCTCGCGAATGCGCTGCAGCCGGCCCGTGAGCACCGCGCCCAGCAGCACGATGAACCCCGTCGCTACGCTGAACGCGGCCAGAAAGCGGATCACCGCGGCCACGCGCCCCAGCACCTCGTCCAGGGCGGCCTGAATGGCGGTCAGGTCCAGCACGGCGACGTTGCTGAAGCGCCGCACCACGTCGCGCTGCACGGTGGCGCGGGTGGGCGCGTCGGGCGCGCGGGCCAGCATCACCCACGTCTGCGGCGCCCCCTCCAGCACGGACGAGGGAAAGACGGCAAAGAAGTTGGGCTCCAGCCGCCCCCAGTCCACCTCGCGGAACGAACTGATGCGCGTGGGAATGCGCACCCCCTGCACGTCCCACACGATGGTGTCGCCCAGCGCGATGGCCAGGTCCTCGGCCACGGTGAGGTCCATCGACACCTCCGCCACCCCGCCAGCGTCCGCCCCGCCCCCGCCCGCGCGCCAGAACTTTCCTTCGCGCACCTTTTCCGACCGCACGAGCGTGTCGCGAAAGGTGGAGCGGTACTCGCGCCGCACCGCCCAGCGCTCCGGCTGGCCGTCGTTCCGCCGGGCACCCTTCTCCCGCCCCTTGGGCGGCCCCTGCTCCTCCTCGGGCGGTCCGTCCGCCTCGGAGTCCGGATTGTCCGGGGCCAGCACCGACGCATCCACGCCGTTGATGGAGTGGATGCGCATGGGGATGATGGGGGCGCGCTGCAGCACCGACGTCCCGCTGCCCCGCAGCAGCGAATCCACCCCGCGCTCCTGCTGGGCCTGCACGTCAAACAGCAGCAGGTTGCCCTGGCTGGCCGTGTTCACCTGCAGCGGCGCCAGCAGGTTCAGCTGCACCAGGTACACGGTCGCCAGCAGCCACACGCCGAAGCCCAGCGCCAGCACCACCACGCGCGTCTGGTTCCCCGGGCGGTACAGGTTGGCGATCCCCTGCCGCGTGGGATACGGCAGGCCGCGCCCCGGCGTGCGCCGCGCCAGCCACATCACCGTCCACGCGCTCAGCCACAGGGCGCCCAGCGTGGCCGCGATCCCCGCCGCGAAGCCCGCGCCGTTCCTCAACTCCCCGGCCTGAAAGATGACCAGGCCGACGATGCTCGCCGCCAGCAGCGCCCACCCGCCGAGCGTCCACGGGTCGCGTCCGCCCGTCCGCGGCTCCTCCTCCACCCGCCGGCGGATGGCCTGCAGCGGGCTGATGTGCCGCGTGGCCAGCAGCGGCAGCAGCGCGAAGGCGACCGCGATCCACACGCCGATCCCGATCCCCGTCGCCACGGCGGCCGGGCTCACCGCGGTCTGCACTTCCACGGGAAGCAGGTCCGCCAGCAGCCGCGGCAGCACCCACTGCACCGCCACCCCGATCGCCGTGCCGATGCCGGCGCCGATGAGCCCCATCACCCCCGCCTGCAGGAGGTAGATGAACAGCACCTGCGGCGCGGTGGCGCCCAGGCAGCGCAGCGTGGCCACCGTGTCGCGCTTCTGCGCCATGTACGCGCCCATCGCGCTCGCCACCCCGATGCCGCCCAGCAGCAGCGCAAAGGTGCCGATCAGCCCCAGAAACGACCCGAGCCGCCCCAGCGCCTCATCGAGGTCGCGCTGCTGGCCGGACGCGGTGCTGGCCCGCACCCGTTCCGCGCGGAACACGGGGCGGTGCGCCTCCACCCACCGCTCCGCCGCGCCCGCCTGCGGCAGCCGCGCGAACGCCTCGTACTCCACTCGGCTGCCGAACTGCACCAGCCTGGTTTCCGCCAGGTAGCGCGCGGGGATGTACAGCCGCGGCGCGAACAGCGCGCCCACGCCCACGGCCCCGGGCACCTTTTCCAGCGTGCCGATGATGGTGAAGCGCGCCTCCCCCAGCCGGATCATGTCCCCCACGCGCGCGTCCAGCGCCACGAGCAGCGCCGGGTCCACCAGCGCGTTGCGGCCGGCGTGCAGCCGGGCGTACTGGCCGGCGGGGGACGTCAGGATCTCGCCGTAGAAGGGGAACCCCGGCTCCACCGCGCGCACCTGCGCCAGCCGCGCCCCCGCCGTGCGCTCCGCGAGCGCCATCGAAGCAAAGGTGGTCACGCGCGCCACGGGGACGCGCGCGGCGCGAAGGGAGTCGATCAGCCGCTGCGTGCGCGGCCCCATCACCCGGTTGCTGCTCAGGCTCAGGTCGGCGCCCACGAACGACTTGGCCTGCTCGCGCACTCCAGACGCAAGGTTGGCGGCGAACGACTGCGTGGCCACCAGCGCCGCCACGCCCAGTGTGATGGAGGAGAGGAAGAGGAGCAGCCGGCGGCGCGCGAAACGGCTTTCCCGCCACGAGAGGGCAAACAGCGGCCGCAGTGCGCTCACGCCGCGCCCCGCTCGTCGCTCACCACGGCGCCGTCGGCCAGGCGGATCACGCGGCGCATCCGCGCGGCCAGCCCGCTGTCGTGCGTCACCAGCACCAGCGTGGTGCCCAGCTCGCGGTTCAGCTCCATCATCAGTTCCACGATGCGCTCGCCGGTGGCGGCATCCAGGTTGCCGGTGGGCTCGTCCGCGAACAGGATGGTGGGGCGGTGGATGAAGGCGCGGGCCAGCGCCACGCGCTGCTGCTCGCCCCCGGAAAGCTGCGTGGGATAGTGGTGCCCGCGCCCGCCCAGCCCCACGCGCCCCAGCAGTTCGTCCGCGCGCGCGGCGCCCCCGCCGGTGCCCGCCAGGTCCAGCGGCACCGCGACGTTTTCCCGCGCGGTCAGCGTGGGGATCAGCTGGAACGACTGAAACACGAAGCCGATCTTTTCCCGCCGCAGCCGGGCGCGGCCGTCTTCGCTCAGGGCGCCCATGTCGGTGCCGTCCAGCAGCACGCGGCCGCTGGTGGGGCGGTCCAGCCCGGCCAGCAGCCCCAGCAGGGTGGTCTTGCCGCTTCCGGACGGCCCCACGATGGCCACCGTCTCGCCGGGCTCCACCTGAAAGTGTACGTTTCGGAGAGCGGACAGCGGCTGCCCGCCGCTGCGATAGGTCTTCTGGAGATTGTCTGCGATGAGCATCGTGTCTTCTCTGCGCCGCGCGGGGCCCGCGCTGGCCCTGCTGGCCTTGATTGTCGGGTGCGGACGCCCGGATGGCAACAGGTCTGCCCAACGTTCGGCGGAGGGCACGAAGCCGTCCGACGCCACGCCGAGCCAGACGCGGCGCGTGGCGGTGTTCCTGGGCACCAGCCTTACGGACGGCTACGGGCTGGAGCGCAACGAGGCGTACCCCGCGCTCATCCAGCAGAAGATCGACTCGGCGGGGCTGGCGTGGAGCACGGTGAACGCCGGGCTCAGCGGCGAAAAGAGCGCGGGCGCGCGCGGCCGCATCGGATGGCTGCTGCGCATGCCGTTCGACGTGCTGGTGCTGGAGACGGGGGCCAACGACATGCTGCAGGGCACGGACGTGGACTCGCTGCGCGCCAACCTGCAGGCCATCGTCGACACCGTGCGCGCCGCGCGGCCCAATGCGCGCATCGTGCTGGTGGGGATGCGGGCCGCGCCCAACCTGGGGCGGGCGTACGTGGAGCGGTTCGATCCCACGTATCCAGAACTGGCCCAGCGCAACGGGCTTACCCTCATCCCCTTTCTGCTGGAGGGGGTGGCCGGCAACCGCGACCTGAACCTGGCCGACGGCGTGCATCCCAACGCGCGCGGCCATCGTATCGTCGCCGAGACCGTGTGGAAGACGCTGGAGCCCATCCTGCGCGGCGAGTCGCCGCCGCCCGCCCCGGCCGCAAGCTGACGCGGACGTACCCGAGCCGCCGCCGCGTGAACACATCTCGATTCCATGACCCGCTCTGCGCAACGGTCGAAGACGAGCGGCACTCAGGAGAGGAGACCCGGTACGTGCTCTTCGGGAGATCTGCCCGGGACCGCCTGCTGGCGGTGATGCACACAGACCGTGGGAAAACAATTCGAATCATCAGCGCGCGCCGAATGACAGGTCGCGAAAGCCGGGAGTACGCGAACGACTGGAGTGAATCATGAATGGAAACGGCATTCCGGACGACGAGATCCTGCCGGAGTACAGCCTCGCGGGCGCAGTGCGGGGCAAATACGCATACCCTTCACCGAAGGCACCAACCTCGTCCTGCTCGACCCGGACGTGGCCGAGATTTTCCCGGACGCCGAATCGGTGAACCGCGCGCTCCGGGCTCTCGCGCAGATCATCAGGGATCAGGCGCCTCGTTCGGCGGCGTGACGGAAGGGCAGGAACAGGGCGCCACCTGGATCCACAACCGCGGTGGCCACTGCCCCGAACAGTACGGAACAATGACGACGCAAACGGTTGATTCAGCCCCGCTGGACGTGCGCTTCGAGTGGAACCGGGCGGAGTTCCTGCGGTCGTGGGACGCGACCCATCGCCACTCACGCATTCTGCCGCCGTGGGTGGGGTGGGCGTTCCTGGCACTGTTGTACGCCAGCACGATCCGCAGGTACATCCAGACGCCGGCGGACGCGGTGCGGGTCGCCGCCATCACGGGCGCGATCCTGTTCGTCTGCTGGCTGATTCCGAACCTTGCCGCCCGGCAGCTCGCCAGGATGAAAGAGCGGGAGATCGGCCCGGATGGACGGTCCATCGTAACAACGTTCAGCGACCGGGGCGTGCGCCGGAGCAACGGCAAGGGCGACGCGTTCTTTGCGTGGGCCTCGCTCCGGCGCGTGGTGGAAACGGAAGAGTTCGTGCTGATCTTCTACCATTGGGGCAACGCGTTCTTCATCCCCCGCCGCACCATTGCGCCGCACACGCTCGCGGAACTGCGCGGGATCATCCGGCGCCATCTGCCCGGCAAGGCAACGCTGCTCCACGAGTGAGCGATCCCGTGCCGCGTCCCCCGCGCTGACCCCCTGCGCGGGCGCCCGGCCGGCTGCATCGTGGTACCGCGCGGCTCGCCCGGGCCGCGCCCGAACCCATCACCCCAATCGACACGCCATGACAGAGACCGCGACCACCACCGAGCACTCCATCGCCCGCACCGCGCTGGCGGACCTCGAGCCTGAACTGGCCGCCACCCGCCGCGTGCTGGAGCGCGTCCCCACCGACCAGCTGGGGTGGAAGCCGCACCCCAAGTCGTTCAGCATCGGCGATCTGGCTTCTCACGTGGCCAACCTGACCGGGTGGACCAGCGTCATTCTCACGAGCGATGAACTGGACCTCGCGACGCAGGGCAAGCAGTCGTCCCCGGAGAGCAGCGCCGCCATCCTGGCCATGTTCGACGAGAACGCGGCAGCCGTGCGCGGCGCCATCACCGGCGCGGCGGACGCGACCATGCAGGGGCAGTGGACGCTCCGCGTGGGCGATCACGTGATCCTGCAGATGCCGCGGGTGGCGGTGATCCGGTCGATGGTGCTGAACCACATCATCCACCACCGCGCGCAGATCGGCGTGTACCTGCGGATGCTGGACATCCCCGTTCCCGCCACCTACGGCCCCACCGCCGACGAGCAGTGGTCGGGCTGAGCGCATGAACGGCGGAGGGCGCCGGCCCGCGGCGCCCTCCGTGATCTCCCGCCCGTCCACATCCGTCCCACCCTTCCCCCTCCGGACAAGCCCATGCTGAGCGGATTCCGCTCCTTCATTGCGCGCGGCAACGTGATGGACCTGGCGGTCGGCATCGTGATCGGCGCCGCGTTCACCACCGTCGTCAAGTCGTTCGTGGACGACATCCTGATGCCGCCCATCGGCATGCTGCTGGGCGGCGTGGATTTCAGCGAGCTTTATCTTCCGCTGTCCGGCGAGCGCTTCGCCACCCGTGCCGCCGCGGTGGAGGCGGGCGCACCGATCATCAGCTACGGCGTGTTTCTGAACAACGTGCTCGCGTTCCTGATCACCGCGTTCGCCGTGTACCTGCTGGTGAAGTCATACGACCGGCTGCGCGCTCGCCAAGCCGCCGCGCCGCCCCAGCCGAGCGAAAAGGACTGCCCGTTCTGCCGGTCCCGCATCCACATCGCCGCCACGCGCTGCCCGGCGTGCACATCGGATCTGGGCGGCACCGTCCCGGCCTGAGCCTCCGCCCACGGCTGGCCAGGGTGCCGCGTGGGGAGGAAACGCGGTTTCGCGCCGCGAGAGCACCTATCGATCTGCCTGATCGACGAGGCACCGCGCATCTGGGCCACCTCTCTGTTTCGGACGATAATGGCACTGGAAATGCGGATTGCCGGGCCATCAGCCGTGCCCTCCATCGGTCGCCGTTGATGCCGGACAGCGGCCCCCTCAGCGAAGGGTGGCCGCGTGCCGCCGTCCATGACCCCGGACGGCAATCCTCCTCACCGCGCGCCCTTTGGGCCGCACCGCCCCGAATCCCATGAAGAAGCTAAAGCTGAATCTGGACCAGTTGCACGTGCAGTCGTACACCACCGGAACGGACGAAGCCGCGGGCCTCGGCACCGTGCAGGGCAACATGAGGGTGGCGCCGACCTCGGAGTGCGGCTACACGGAAGAGGAGTGCGTCCCCGGGGGAGGGGGAGGCGGGAGCGGCCAGACCTGCGGCTGCCCGGACACCTACGGCCAGTACACGTGCGACCCGTACCAGTGCGGCACCGACTACACCGTCAACTACACGTGCAACGGCTGTGGCGGCTGAGCGGATTGGTTGATCCGCAGTGACAGAACGCCGAACGGCCCCGGAGTGTGCTCCGGGGCCGTTCTCGTCCATCCACCGCGATCCGATCAGGATCAGATGTGCAGTGCGTGGCCCAGGGCGGCCAGCGCGGCCTCGCCGATGGCCTCGGAGAGCGTGGGGTGCGGATGGATCGCGCGGTCCATCTCCTCCACCGTGGTCTCCAGGTGCCGGCCCACCACGAACTCCGCGATCAGCTCCGTGGCGTGCGGGCCGACGATGTGCGCCCCCACCAGTTCGCTGTACTTCGTATCGCGGATCACCTTCACGAAGCCGTCCGTGTCGCCGGCGGTGAGCGCGCGCCCGTTGGCGATCCAGGGGAACTTGCCCACCTGGATGTCGATCCCCTGCGCGCGCGCCTGCTCCTCCGTGAGCCCCACGCTGGCGACTTCCGGGTGGCAGTAGGTGCAGTTGGGGATGTTGTTGTAGTCAATCCCCGCGTGCGGGTCGCCGTGAATGCCCAGGATGCACGCCACGCCCTCGTGCGATCCCTTGTGCGCCAGCAGCGGCGGCCCGGCCACGTCGCCGATGGCGTAGATGCCTTCCACGTTGGTGCGCATCCGCCGGTCCACGCCAATGAAGCCGCGCTCCGTAAGCTGCACGCCGGCCGACTCCAGCCCCAGGTCCGCCGTCAGCGGCACGCGGCCGATAGCGGAAAGCACGCGCTCCGCCTCGATGGTCTGCGTCTGCCCCTTGGCGTCGGTGATGGACAGCTTGACGCTGTCGGCGCCCACCTCGGCCTTGTCGAGCTTGACGTTGGTGAGGATCTGGATGCCGCGCTTCTTGTAGCTCTTTTCCACCACCGCGCTGCACTCGCGGTCTTCCAGCGGCAGAATGCGGTCGGCCATTTCAATGATGGTGACCTGCGTGCCGAACGCCGCGTACACGTCCGCGAACTCGCAGCCGATGGCGCCCGCGCCCACCACGGCCAGCGTCTTGGGCGCTTCCTTGGCCAGCATGGCGTCGGTGCTGTCCCACACGCGCTGGTGGTCGATCTTGAGGAACGGCAGGTCGCGCGGCTTGCTGCCGGTGGCGATGATGACGTGCTTGGCCGTCACCGTCTGCTTGGCGCCGCCGTCCTTGGGCGTCACTTCTACCTTGCCCTTGCCGGCCAGGCGGCCGCGTCCGGGGAAGTGGGTGACCTTGTTCTTCTTGAACAGCCCCTGCACGCCCTTGGTGAGCCGTTCGCTCACCTGGCGCGAGCGCTTTACGGCCTGCGCCATGTCGGTCTTGATCTCGCCCACGTTCACGCCGAAGTCGGCGGCGTGCCCCAGGTGCGTGATCATGGCCGCGCTCTCCAGCAGCGCCTTGGTGGGGATGCACCCCCAGTTCAGGCAGACGCCGCCGGGGTTGTCTTCCTCAATGCACGCCACCTTGTATCCGAGCTGCGCCGCCTTGATGGCCGCCACGTAGCCGCCGGGGCCGGCGCCGATCACCACGATGTCGAAGTTGTTGTCCGCCAACGCTCACCTCTGCTGTGCGAGTGGATCGCAGGTGCGCCGCGCCGGAGTGTCGGAACGAGGCCGGCCGCGGGGCGGAGCAAACTACGATTGGCGGTGCGCGCGGGCAACAACGCGCGGGCGGGGGAGTGACTGAAAAAAGATCGGGGTACAGAGGAACAGAGAACGGCCAGAGATACAGAGGACCGCACAGGGCTCCTCTGCATCTCTGGCTTTTCTCTGTTCCTCTGCGACTTTCGCTTTTTTGTTGTTTACGAGCCGGAACGGAAGAAGAGATGGCAGGAGCAAGAATGGGAGCCGTGTCCCATCCTCCCTCTTCGGCTGATCGTAGCACGTTCGCGCCCCGGCCAACCCGCGTTTCCGGCGAGGCTCGAACGCAGCGGCCGACTCGTGGAGCGTGCAGAGTTCGAAGGCGGGTGTACATTCCGGAAGGCCGCGGAGCGCCTGGCCTTCTTCGCCCGGAATCAGTGTGCACCCGTGTCAACGACGAGAGCAGGAACGCGCCCTCAGGCGGGTGCAGGATACGCCGGGATTTCGGGCGGCGGGATGCTGGAGGCGGGCGCCCTGGCAACCGGTGGAGGATTGTGGCTGGCATCGCTGCTCGCCTTCGCGGGCGGCGCATGGTGGCCGCTGGACCTGCTCGCGCATTTCCGCGTGCAGTATCTGGTTCTCGCCACGGTTCTCGCCGCCCTCTGCCTTCTCGCACGGCGTAGACGGACGGGGATGGTGATCGGTGCGTGCGCGGCGCTGAACGCGGCGGTGGTGCTGCCCTACCTGGTCCCGTCGCGTCCGGAGCCGGTGGCCGCCAGGGCCAAGCTCATCTCCATGAACGTGCTGACGAGCAACCCCGACCACGATGCGGTGCGGCGCTTCGTCCGCAGGGAACGGCCCGACCTGCTGCTGTTGATGGAGGTGGACGAACGCTGGATGCAGGACATGGCGGACCTGCGCCGCGAGTACCCGTACGGCGTGGTGGAGGCGCGGAGCGACAACTTCGGGATCGCTCTGCTGAGCCGGCATCCCTGTTCACGTTGCGAGGTGGTGCACCTCGGGCCCGACCGGCTGCCGAGCGTGGTGGGCGAGTTCATGATGCCGGATCGAGTTACCCTCGTGGGGACGCACCCGCTCCCACCGCTGGGTTCGGAGCGCGCGCGGAGCCACGATCTGCACCTCCGTGCTGTTGGAGACTACATCGCCCGGGTGCAGGGCCCCGTGATTCTGGCCGGCGACCTGAACACCACGCCGTGGTCCGCCCGGTTCAGGCGGCTGCTGGGGCGCACGGGCCTTCGCGACAGCGGCGCCGGCCATGGCGTGGGCCGCACCTGGCCGGCCGACAACGCGCTGCTGGGCATCACCATCGACCATTTTCTCTCCACGGGCGGCGTGCACGTGACCCGCCGCGAGCGCGGACCGAACGTCGGCAGCGACCACTTTCCGCTGATCGTGGAGTTTGCGCTTGGAAGTGACTGACTGGAATCATCCACAACCGCAACTGCCCTCACGCGAAGGACGCGGGAGGCGCAGAGGTCGCGGAGAGTGTGGCGCGAACCCAGGCCGATCAGGCGGGCGGCGGCCGACTGTACGAGCCGCATCCAGTTGGCGGAAGTGGTGAGCGCGCGGCGAACCGTGGAGTGCGTACCCGGTGCTCCCCTCAACCGCGTGCGGGAGAGGGCTGGGGGGAACCGGCGCGGACCCGCGCTGTCCACCCGTCCATCTTTTTCTCCTGCATCCTTCCGTGACGGCCATTCCGGATCTTCCGGGATCGCGAACGATCAACGAATCCAGCGCGGGAGCCAGTCCGCGCCCGGAGTGCGCACGAGGGTGAAGGACGCTCCGCCGTCCGAGCGCACCACGCGGATGTCGGATTCCGCGCCGCGGCTCGCCGTGTAGGCGATGTGCCGCCCGTTCGGCGACCACGCGGGCGCCGAGGCGGACTCGCCGGCCGGGCTGATGACCGCCCGCCGGCCCGTGCGCAGGTCTGTGACCGCGATGCGCGAGCCCTCGCCCGCTCGGATGGTGTGCGCCACGCGCGTGCCGTCCGGCGACCACGCGGGCTCGGCTTCCTGCGCGGTGTCCGCGGCCGTGTTCAGCGCTCGGAAGCCGACACCGTCCGCGCCCACCAGGTACACCCGGTCGCGCCCGCCCCGGTTGCTGATGAACGCGATCCGCCGCCCGTCCGGCGACCAGCGCGGCGCCCAGTCATCCGTGTGGAACGCGGTCAGCCGCTGCACGCCGCTCCCATCCATCCGCATGCGGTAGATCTCCGCGTCCCCGTCGCGGCTGCTGACGAACGCGATCCACTCCCCGTCCGGCGAAACGGCGGGGTCGTAGTTGCCCTGCGGATTGTCCGTCAGCCGCTGCAGCCCGCTTCCATCGCGCCGCATGCGGTACAGGTCGCGAAAGCTGGCCGTGTCGGACTCGAAGACGATCCACGACCCGTCCGGCGACCAAGCCGGCGAACGCACCCGCGCGCTCACCGGCCCCAGGCTGCGCGCCCGCCCGTTTCCATCCAGCGGAAGCAGGGCCATCCGCTCCGTCGTGTTCTTGTCATCCCCCGACACCGACACGACCAGCAGCGCGCGGCCGTCCGGCGACACGGCGCCCGGATAGTCCGCCGACGCGCTGTTGGTCAGGCGCCGCGGATCGGAGCCGTCGGCCCGCACGGCGTACACCTCCGCCTGCCCGTCGCGCTCTGAGACGAAGATGATCTGCCCGGCCAGCGCCTTCCGTTCCGCGCGGCGCATGTCGTCCACGGGCGCGCCCGGCTCGGCGGAACGCGCGTCGCGGCATCCGCCCGCCATCCACACGGCGGCCAGGAGAAGAAGCGAGGATCGGGGCATCGTCGTCATCAACAGAACACCGGAACGGCGGTGGAAAGGGAAGGAACCGCCCGCCGCGCTCCATCTCCCCCGGCCGGCATGCACCGGGGGAGACGGACTGCGTACAGGCGGGGATGGATCAGCGGACGCGGATGGCGTCGGCGATGACCACGTAGCCGTCCGTGGTCCACCGGCTCAGCACCACCTTGTTCCACCCGGCGGTGAAGTTCCACGTGCCCAGCGCGTTCCACCGGCCGCCGTTCAGCTGCTGGTTGGCGCTCACGCGGCCCACTTCGGTGCCCCCGGCGTTGTAGACGATGAACGGCGCCGCGGCCGCGCGGTTGGTCCCCGCCGTCCACCAGGCGTCGATGGTCCTGGAGCCGCTGGCCGACAGGTAGAACCAGAAGGTCGCCCCGTCCGAAACCGGCGAGGTGGCCGCGAACGAGTAGCCGCTCCCGTAGTAGCCGCTGGTGCCCGACGACGCCGTCCAGCTGGCGGACGACTCAAACCGGCCGGTGGCGCTGTTGTTGGAGCCGTTGTCGTTGTCCACCACGAAGCCCGCGGTGGCGCCGCAGGCGGCGTTGATGCGGTTCAGGTAGTCCGTCCACGGCCAGTTGGGGCCCGGGTCCGAGCGGTTGTAAGGCTGCAGCTGGCCGTGGCCTACAAAGTGGTAGCGGTCGCGAGGAATCGCGTACGCCTTGCTCAGGTCGCAGGACAGGCGCGCCGACGCGTCCAGCTGCCCGGAGGGAAAGCTGGTCTGCGACGCGAAGCCGCCGTGCTCGATGCCGACGGTGAAGTTGTTGCTGCTGTAGCCGTTGAGCCCGCAGAGGGTGCTGCCGTTGAGCGAGCAGTCGTACGTGGCGGCGATGTGCCAGGCGCGGCTGCTTTCACGCACGAGCTGCGAGATCTCACTGCCGCTCTCGTTCACCACGTAGTGTGCGCTGGCCTGCGCGTCCGTGTTGGTGAGCCAGCTCCAGCAGCTGGCGTACGAGCCTTCGCAGGTGTGGATGATGACCAGCTGCACGCCGCCCAGCGAGCCCGAGGGGCGCGTGTTGTAGTTGGGCGAGGGGCGCCAGATGGTGCCGGCCACCGGATAGTCCGGCGCCACGGCCAGCGTGGCGCCGTCGGGCGGGGGAGCGAACGCGGCCCGCACCTGCACGGGCATGATGGAGGCGACCAGCGAACCGGTGCCGGTCTGGCCCACCACGCCGCGGTTCATGGTGGCGTACACCTCGTTGTGCACGTACATGGACTGCGCGTCCTGCCGGCCGATGCCGCTGTAGCGCGCCACCACCGGCCCCCACGCGGCCAGGTCCGTGGCCGCGATCCCCGCCTCGCGCGCCCACGCGCCCAGCAGCGCAGCGGCCGCGCGCACGTTGGCCCGCGCCGACTCCTTCACCTGCCGCTCGGTGACGCCGGCCAGCGCGGCGCCCTGCGCCACCCGCGCGCCCCGCAGCGCCATGACGCCGAATGCCGGCTCCTGGCCCGGGAACTCCGACTCGCCGCGCACCATCTGCCAGCGCGTCTCCACGTAGCCCACCGCCTTGAGCAGCGGCGCGGGCACGCCGAACTCCTCTGCGGCCTGGTTGAAGATGGCGTCCAGCTGCTGCTCGGTGGCCGCTTCGGGGGGAGCGGCGCGCGACGCGGTGGGCGCATCGCCGCAGGCCGCGAGGGTGGCCGCAGCCAGAGCGGCCACGGCCAGAGTGTGGAACTTGAACATCCGTCCTCCGGGGTGTGTGGAGTCGCGCAGGGGAGCACGCGAAGGCGGAATGGGGTCGTTCGGGCAACGTACCCTGAGTTCTGCCCAAAAAGGAGAGACGCAAAAGGTATGCACGGCAGGGCAGCCGGATTGGTCGTCCGCGTAACTGTATACGGAACTCCCGGATACGGAAACAGATGCTTGCAGTGAACAGGGCGGGCCGGATTCGCCCCGCCGCACCGAACTGGTTCAACGAAAGGTGCGCCACCGCTTTGGGCACGGCCGCGACGGCTTGCCCGGATTCCGGCGGTAAATATCCAATTCAGAATCGTAGCAGATTCCGCGCGGACCAGAGTGCCGCGACGACATGGACTCGCGCGAAGGAGCATGGTGCTGGTGCCACGATTGAACGTGCAGGGCTCATCAGCATCAGACCAGCGCCACGCCCCGCCGCGCCGCTCCCTTTGCGCAGATACGTTTTGCCGTTAGCTTCCGGCGGTAAACATACGATCACCGTCAACGGTTGCGTCCACGCGGACCGTGTGTGCCGGAAACGGCGGATTCCTGGTGTGCTCTCCGGGCATGCTGCTTCCGACCGTCTAACGAGGCAGGCCAATGCAGGACTCTCAGATCCGTCCCGAACCGCCGCCGATGGCACGGCGCTTCAACCTGGCCGTCATCGCGATCGCCTTCAGTGCGGTGCTCTCGTTTCACCTGTGGCTCGCGTGGTACGCGCTGCAGTCAGATGGGCCTGGGGCAGCCACCCGCCTTCTTGCGATCTGCGGCGTGATCGCCGGCTGCGCACTCTTTCTTCTCGCTGTCCATCGAGCGTGGACGACCGGCCTACCTCTGCAGCGGTCGAGATTGCCAGCCTGCGCGATCGCCTGCATGGCGGCCGGCGCGGCGGCACTGATCATCGACACATTTCTGGCCTGATCAGCAGAAGGCTTTGATCAACACAGAACGACCCTGGTCTTGGTGGACCAGGGTCGTTCTCGTTGGCGGGTGGGCCGGGTTCACCTCCCTGCCCGGAACATGAGGTGCTTCTCTCCTCTGTGTCTCTGCGCCTCTGTTGGAGATTTCGTTTCCAGCGGATCACACGCTCAACTCCCAGGGACGCGCAGCCTGGGCGCGGCTGCGGGCCACGGCGTCGCGCATCAGCACGTCCTGGTAGTTCACCTCCGGCTCGCCGGGCGCGGGGCGGCGCTGCACGTACTGCCCGTCGCCGTTCAGCTCCCACGACAGCCGGTTGTCGTTCAGCGCAAAGTGCAGCACGTCGATCAGGCGGCTGCGCAGGGCGCCATCCACCACGGGGACGAGCGTCTCCACCCGCTCGTTCAGGTTGCGGCCGCGCCAGTCCGCGCTCCCCATGAAGATCTCCGGGTCGCCCCCGTTGCCAAAGAAGAAGATGCGGTCGTGCTCCAGAAAGCGGCCCACGATGCTCGTCACCCGGATGTTCTCGCTGAACCCCGGCAGCCCCGGCCGCAGCCGCGTGTGCCCGCGGATGACCAGGTCCACCTTGACCCCCGCCTGCGACGCGCGGTACAGCTCCACGATCATCCCGAAGTCGTCCAGCGCGTTCATCTTGGCGATCACGCGCCCGGTGCCGCCGGACTGCTGGATCTCCACCTCGCGGCGGATGCGCTCCTGAAATACGCGCCGCATGTCGCGCGGGGCGACCACCAGCCGGTCGTAGTTCTGGTCCGGCGCGTACCCCGTGAGAAAGTGGAAAAAGTTGACAAGGTCGCGCCCGATCTCCGGGTCCGCCGTCAGCAGGCCGAAGTCGGTGTACAGCCGCGTCGTCTTTGCGTGGTAGTTGCCGGTGCCCACGTGGCAGTAGGTGCGCGGCTTTCCTTCTTCCAGCCGCACGATGAGCGTCACCTTGGAGTGCGTCTTGAGCCCCACGAGACCGTAGGTGACGTGCACGCCCGCATCTTCCATCATCTGCGCGCCGACGATGTTATTCGCTTCGTCAAAGCGCGCCGTCACCTCCACCAGCACGGCTACCTGCTTGCCCCGCTCCGCCGCGCGCAGCAGCGCCTGCACCACCGGCGACTGCCCGCCGGTGCGGTACAGCGTCATCTTGATGGCGAGCACGTGCGGGTCGTCCGCGGCCTCGTCCAGCAGGCGCTGCACGCTGGCGGTAAACGATTCGTAGGGATGGTGCACCAGCACGTCGCCGCGCCGCACGATGGCAAAGATGTTCCGCTCGTCCTCCGTTTCTCCCTCGTGCTGCAGCGCCTCGGGAACGACCGGCTCCCAGCTGTCGTAGCGGAACGGCGCCAGGTCAAGGTCCGCCAGCGTGGTGCAGTCCGCATGGTCCAGCATGTCGGCGGACTCGTACACGTCGGCGTCGTCCAGCTCCAGTTCGCGGCACAGCAGCTCGCGCACCTCCGGAGGCATCCCCCGCTCCACCTCCAGCCGCACCACGGGCGCGAACCGGCGCTCGCGCAGCTCTTCGCTGATCAGGGCCAGCAGGTCCTCTGATTCGTCGTCGTCGCGGTCCACGTCGGCGTTGCGGGTCACACGGAACGCGCTGGCGCTCAGCACCTCCATTCCCGGAAACAGCTCGGCCACGTTGGCCTGCACCAGCTGCTCCACGGGAACGAACTGGTGCGCGTGTGGCGACTCCGGCACCGGCACCCACCGCCCCTGCGTGGTGGGCACCTTGATGCGCGCAAAGTGCATGGTGTTGCGCGCGGAGTGCCGCATCAGCACGGCCAGCGAAAGGCTCAGGTTGCTGATGAAGGGGAACGGGTGGCCGGGGTCCACGGCCAGCGGGGTGAGGACGGGATAGATGTTCTCGCGGAAGTAGCGGGTGAGCGCGCCGCGCTGGCCTCCCGTCAGCTCGTGCCAGTCGCTCACCACCACGTCGGCCTCGGAGCGCAGCAGCGGCCGCAGCTCGCGGTCCCACGCATGGGCCAGCGCCGCGTACATCTCACTGGCCGCGTCGGTGATCATGGACAGCTGCTCGCCGGGCGTCCGTCCGTCCAGCGAGCGCGTCTGCACCCCCGCGGCCAGCTGCCGCTTGAGGCCGCCCACGCGCTTTTGAAAGAACTCGTCCAGGTTGCTGCTGGTGATGGCCAGAAAGCGCACCCGCTCCAGCAGCGGCGTGCGCGCGTCGCGCCCCTGCTGCAGCACGCGCCAGTTGAAGTCCAGCAGCCCCAGTTCGCGGTTGAAGTACAGCGACGGGTGCTCCAGCGTGGCGTCGGGCGGCACCTCCTGCGCGCGCACGGCGCGGGGAAGCAGCGGCGTCACGGTCGGCGGCCCGGGATCAGGCTGGGCCGCGGGGGAGGTGGCCAGCGGCTCGGCGGGTGCGGCGTGCGAATGCATTCAGGCAAGGCAGTGCGGTTCGGAGCGCCCCGCCGGCGGCGGGGCGCAGCCCGGAAAATGCCGCCGCGCCCGGCGCGGGGCAATGCGGCGCGGCAGCCGGAAGGGCCGTCGACACGCGCCCGTCATCCATCCCCGCGCGGGCTGCAGGCCACCCCGGGGCCAGCTTCGGGGCAGCGAGGCGGGGCGCCGGCGGCGATCGTTACAGATGGACAGATTACACCACCGCTGGCGTAAACTGGTGCACAACGCACTTTTTCGGAGTATATTCGAACCGTGGCGCGGAGCAGCGGGCTCCCGGAGCACCGCTTCACGCGCACCCGTTCCCGTCCGCAATGCGCCACCGCCGGAGCGAAGTGGACGGCTCCGGGAGGGGCGGCGTGCACGCCCGTCCACTCCGTGCGCGCCACCGCCCGAACCATTTGCCAGAGGGCCGTTTGGGCCTGAACACTCTGTAAACCGGGCCGGGAAAAGTGACGTAAGTGCACACCCTCTGCGCAGTTAGGAAGGGTGTCCGGCCACTTGCTTCGGGTTTTGTTCGGTAGTAGATTAGGTGGCAGAACAGCGCGGACCACTGCCCTGGTTCCACCCCGGAAGGGACGTTCGAGAAAAGGAAGGCACGGACGATGAGCAACGATACCCGAAGCGCCACCATCAAGCACCTTCGCGAGACCGCCCAGGCCCGCGTGGAGAACACCTCCCTGCGCAGCGTGGCCCGCGAAATCGGCATGAGCCCCACCGGGCTCAAGAAGTTCCTGCAGGGCACGGCGCCGTACTCGCCCACGCTCCGCCGGCTGCGCACCTGGTTCGTGCAGTACGCGGCCATGCAGGGCGGCGCCGTGCGGCGGGAGGAAGCGTCCGCCGCGCTGTCGGTGCTGGTGCACGACCTGTCGCCGGACCCGCGTCGCGAGGCG
>NZ_DASVTX010000083.1:0-5828 GCF_036387355.1 Longimicrobium sp. | reverse complement strand
CTGCTTGCCGGTGAGCATGAGGTCCAGCGCGGTGCGCAGCCCCACCAGGCGCGGGAGCCGCTGCGTGCCGCCCGCGCCGGGAATGATGCCCAGGTTCACCTCGGGCAGGCCCAGCTTGGTCTTGGGCGAGTCGGTGGCGATGCGGTAGGTGCAGGCGAGCGCCGTCTCCAGCCCGCCGCCCAGCGCGGCGCCGTCGATGGCGGCTACGACCGGGATGCGCAGGCGCTCCAGGCGGTTCAGCAGCTGCTGGCCGGCGCGGCTGGCGGCCTCGGCATCCGCGGGCGTGTTGAAGTTCTTGAACTCCTCGATGTCGGCGCCGGCGATCCAGGTGCCGCGCTTTTCGGAAATGAGCACGGCCGCGCGCACGCCGTCTTCGCCCGCGTCCAGCCGCTCGATGACCTCGTTCATCTCCTCGATGAGCCCGGCGGAGATCACGTTCACGGGGCGGGCGGGGTCGTTCATCCGGATGACGGCCAACCCGTCCTCGATCTCCATCTGGACCGCCGCCCGGGTGGCGGGCTCTTCCAGCGTCGTTGCCATCGCGCGCTCCATGTAAGGGCGTGAGTTAGTGCGGTTGTGCGCGGGCGGAAAGACGGACGCGCCCGAGAAATCAAGTGCCCAGGTTCAAGTGCCCAGTTCCCAGGGTCCAGTGCCCGCGCATCGTGCGAGCCAGAAGATTCAACCCAGGCCCCGGCGCGCCTGAGCGGATGAATCCGCCGCTCAAGAAGCGGTAACCCCCGACACGAGGCCGCTGTCGCGTCCACGTTCGGGGCTTCAACCAACCCGGCTACGGTCCCCATCCGCGCGGCCGGCATCGATGCCGCGGATGCAGTCCGCGCAGGCGGACTTCGTGTATCTCGAGACGCGGTTTCAACCGCCGGACGACGCGTCCGATAGGCTCCGCGCCCTCGCCCCACACCCACCCGCACTGGCCACGCGACGCGCACCGTCGCCCGCCCGCGCGCCGAACGGCTCCCCCTCGCCCGTTGCGGGAGAGGGGGCTGGGGGGAGAGGGGTGCGTCAGCATGCGCCACTTCATCCGTGGTGCACGGAAATGGCGTTGCCGTCCGCCCCTCCGCCGCCCCGTCCTACGCGGACATCCCTCCATCCACCGCGAGCACCTGGCCCGTCACGTAGCCGGCGGCGGGGGAGAGCAGGAACAGCGCCGCGCCCAGCAGTTCATCCTCCGCGCCCACGCGGCCCAGCGGAACGATACGGGCCAGCGCCTTTTCGCCGCGGTCCAGCACCTTTTCCGTCATCTGCGTGCGAAAGAAGCCCGGAGCCAGCGCATTCACCCGGATGCCGTGCCGCGCCCACTTGACCGCAAGGTCCCGCGTGAGGGCGATCACCGCGCCCTTGCTGGCGCTGTAGCCGGCTGCGTCCAGCACCTCCGGCGGGCTCCCCTGCAGCCCCGCGATGGAGGCGATGTTCAGAATGGCGCCCGGCGCTTCCCGCGCGATGAGCCGCAACGCCATCTCGCGCGAGCACAGAAAGGTGCCAGTCGCGTTCACGTCCATCACCTTGCGCCACGCGTCCAGCGTCATCTGCGCGGCGGGCGCGCCCCAGCTGGTGCCGCTGTTGTTCACCAGCAGGTCCACCGGCCCAAGACGCGCCTGCACCTCGTCGAAGGCGGCGCGCACCTCGTCCTCGCTCGCCACGTCCATGCGCAGCGCCAGCGTGCGCGTGCCGTGCTCGTCCGCCAGTTCGCGCGCCACCCCCTCGCACGCCTCCCGCTTGCGCGACGCGAGCGCCACCGCGGCACCGGCCTGCGCCAGCCCGCGCGCGATCTGCTCGCCCAGCCCGCGGCCGCCGCCGGTGACCAGGGCCACACGGCCGGACAGATCGAACAGCTCGCGGACGCTTCGCATGCGCGCTCCGGATGGCGGGGTGCCCGGGTGGTCGCCGGTCAATCTAAGCGCTGCGAAAACCCGCGCAAATGCTCACAAAACTGAGCCGCGCTCACCGGTCCGCGGGGGAGGGCTGCCGCCGCTCGTCCGGCGCGTTGCGGTGCAGCGAGCCGGCCATGGCGGAATAGGGGACGAGGAGGAGCGCCAGCAGCAGCGCAAAGTTCACCGCGGCAAAGGCGGTGCGCAGCCCCATCCGGCGATGGAAGGCGATGGGCGGGCGGTACGCCGTGCCCGGCCCTTCCAGCAGAAACACCACGAGCGCCGCGTGGATGGGCGTGTGGCCGATCACCTCCACCTTGCCGAACACCAGCGTGGTGGTAAAGAAGACGAGGGTAATGACCAGCGCCAGCGGCCGCTGCAGCAGGTTGATGATGAGCAGGTAGCCCAGGCTGAACTCCACGAACGCGGCGCCGAGCAGAAAGAAGCGCAGGTCAAACCCCAGCGCGAGCTGCGGATGCTCGTCCAGCACGTGCAGCGCCCACTGCGGATAGATCACCTTCTCCAGCGCGACCCAGCAGAGGGAGAAGCCGACGGTGGCGTACAGCGCGGGAATGCCGGTGCCGCGGATGCGCTCCCCTTTGGCGCCGCTGGTGAGCAGATACCACCCGGCCCCGGCGTACAGCAGGTAGTCCAGCATGTGAAAGGCGCCGTACCGCGCCAGCCCGATCAGGTAGAGGACGATCAGGCCGGCGCCCGCCGCGGGCACCGTGCGGCGGAACAGGAGCAGGAACGAGCAGGCGAACTGCATCCACCCGATCCATCCCGCGCCGCCCTTGAGCTCCGGCGCCAGCAGCGCGTCCGCCTGCCACGACAGCAGCAGCGCCGCCCCGATGCCGATGCGCATCACCAGAACGGAGTCGCCGCGGCGCGCCTCCAGCCACTCGTTCACACGGCGGTAGGCGGGGAGCGTTTCCAGCCTGCGGTCCACAAAGACGAGCGCGGCGATCACCGCCATGCTCAGCACGGCGAGCGCGATGAACAGCGGGCCCACGGCTTCGGCCAGCGTGCGCGGCTCGTCGCGAAAGCTGAACTCGGTGAACCACTTGACGTGCGCCGCCGCCGGCCGGGGCACCAGCGCCCCCGCCGCCGCGGCCATCCCCATCGTCCAGCGCGTCGCCCGTCCCGTCATTAATCCCCTCCCGTTGGTGTGCCGCCCCGCGCCGCACGCCCCGCGCCAATCGCCCCTCACTCCACCAGCACCGCGCGGCGCCAGCGGCGGACGGAGTTGATGAGCCACAGTTCGTCCGCGCCGCGCAGGTCGGCGGGGGTCAGCACGCGCTCGCGGATTTCGCCGGCGCGCAGCAGGTGGCCGCGCAGCACGCCGGGGAGCAGGCCGCAGTCCAGCGGCGGCGTCCAGAGCGCGCCGTCGATCCGTGCGACGACGTTGGCGATGGCGGATTCCGTGACTTCGCCGCGCTCGTTGACGAGCAGCACGTCGTCCACGTCCGGGCGAGCGGCGGCACGGCGCCAGTACTCCGCGCGATGCGTGGTCTTGTGAAAGAACAGGGGATCGCGGCTGTCCACCGGGTCGGCGGAGAGGGCGACGCGCACGGGCTCGGGCGACGGATCCAGCGGCGCGGCGGCGACGGACGGCGTGCCCGCCCGGTCGACGGTCAGTCGCACGCGCATCGATTGATTGCCGAAGCCGGACGCGGCGGTGCGAAGCGCGTCCCCCACCGCCGCACGGTCCCACGCGAAACCGAAGTACGCGGCGGAGGCGGCCATGCGCGCCAAGTGCCCATCCAGAAGCAGCCATCCGCCGTCCGGCTCCCAGAGCAGCGTTTCCAGCAGATCGAAATCCACGGGCGCGCGGCGAGTGAACCGCGCCTTGTCCAGGCACTCCTGGTACTCCGCGCCGGGGTCGGAATCGAAGGTGATGCCGCTCCCCACGCCCAGCTCCGCCGACCCCGCGCCGTGGTGCAGCAGCAGCGTGCGAATGCCGACGCTGAACACCGCCTCGCCGGGGGACACGAAGCCGATGGCGCCGCAGTACACGCCGCGCGGCTCCTCCTCCGCCCCGGCGATGATCTCCATCGTGCGCACCTTGGGCGCGCCCGTCACCGATCCGCAGGGAAAGAGCGCGCGGAAGAGGTCCACCAGCCCCACGTCCGCGCGCAGGCGGGAACGGATGGTGGACGTGAGCTGATGGACGGTTTCGTAGCGCTCCGGCGTGAACATCCGCTCCACGCGCACGCTGCCGAACTCGCTCACCCGCCCCGCGTCGTTCCGAAGCAGGTCCACGATCATCAGGTTTTCCGCGCGGTCCTTGGCGGATTCCGCGAGTTCGGCGGCGAGGGCGGCGTCCTCGGCCGGCCAGCGCCCGCGCGGACGGGTACCCTTCATGGGCCGCAGCTCCAGTTGCCCATCGCTGGCGCGAAAAAAAAGTTCCGGCGAGGCGGACAGGATGGAGACGGGGCCGAGCCGCAGGTGCGCGCAAAAGGCGGAGCGCTGCGCCATGCAGAGGCGCGCGTACAGCGCGTCGGCATCGCCGCGGAAGGGGGCGCCCAGGCGGGCGGTGAAGTTGACCTGGTAGGTGTCGCCCGCGGCGATCAGCGCGCGGATGTGCTCAATGCGGGCGCGGTACTCCGCCTCGCCGATGCGCATGCGCCACGGCCCCAGCTCCGCCGCCGCGCCGTTGGCAAAAACGGGCGCGACCTCGTCGCGGTGCTCATAGGCGGCGAACCAGGCGAGGGGGAGGCGCGGGTCCGGCGGGCGGGTGGCGAGGGCGGGATCAAGGGCGGGAGCCGCTTCGTACGCCACGTATCCCGCCACGTGCAGCCCGTTGTTCGCCGCGCGCTGCACGGCGGCGAGGGTGGGGACGACGCCGTCCAGCGTGTCCGCCCGCAGGATGGCGCGCAGCCCGCGGAAGCGGAAGGAGCGCGTGCCGCCCGGACCTCCGGGCGCGTCGAACCGCACGGAAACGGGCTCCGTGCCCGCCGCCGCGCTGGTGCTGGTCGCTGGTGCCGCCCGCCGTTCGTCCAATCCGCCTCATCCGTCCGGGAGAAGCGGGAAAGATCGGCGCGCGGCGGGGCGCTCCGCAACGTCCGCTACACGACGGCGGTGCGCGCGGCGGCTTCTTCGGCGGCGGTGCGCTCCGGGCGCTGCATCACGGGAACCGCCGTCTGGCACCACTCCCACAGCCCGTCATCCGTCTGCTCGGCCCAGTGGGGCGGACGCGGATACAGGCGGCGCTTTTCGCCGCCGCCCGCAAAACAGAGCCAGCCGTCGACCATCTCCCGCGGAAGGTGAGACCCGTTCCCGCGCGGGTCCGTCATCTCTTCAGGAATCACCTCCCACACGTTCCACTCGGTCCCGTCCGGCGCCGTGAAGCTGCGTACTGCCATCTAAGTGTGCCTCGTGCATGAGTTTGCGCTGCGCCCGCGCAGGTGCAAGGCGCGGGCCAGCGGGAACACGCGACGGCTTTGGGCAGGCACTGCTACAAGCCAGAGGCGCACCACGTAGCCTCGGAAACCCTGCCGCTCCGTGGGAGACAACAAGACTCTGGACGGCTCACTTAATACGACGTACATTGTAAATCGCGCAGTGAAGTGCCCATGTCCACAGTTTCACTTACGCCCTGAAGCGCGAACTCCTCGCGCTGCATGCTTACCAGTCCGGAGATCCGCGCCTTCCACGCCGTAACGCGAGAGAAATCCCATGGACAAGATGAAGCTGAGCCTGGACACGCTGAAGGTGGAGACCTTCGAGGCGGTGACGGAGACGGAGGAGCGGGGGACGGTGCGGGGGAACGAGATGTTCGTTTCCTTCCCGAACACCTGCGCGGACACCAACTGCGGCAAGTCGTTCTGCGTTTCGTCGCCCTGCGCCTGTTGATGGGCCGGTGATCGATGGGCGGCTCCCGCGCGCACCCTCACCGGCGCGGGCCTCCGGCGCGGGCAGCCGCCCAGCAGAGCGGGGGCG
>NZ_DASVTX010000082.1:0-3943 GCF_036387355.1 Longimicrobium sp. | reverse complement strand
GGCGACCCTGATCCTTCCCGGGATCGGCGATTCGGGGCCGGAGCACTGGCAGACGCGGTGGGAGCAGATGGACCCTGCCTGCCGGCGCGTGCGCCAGGCCGAGTGGGACGCGCCGCGGTGCGCGGACTGGGCCGCGGTGCTGGACGCCACGGTTTCCGCGCTGGACGGGCCGGCCGTCCTGGTGTGCCACAGCTCCTCCTGCGCGCTGGTGGCGCACTGGGCGCGCACGGCCTCGGCCGAGAACCTGGCGCGCATCCGCGGGGCGCTGCTGGTGGCGCCGAGCGATCCGGACGCGCCGGCGTATCCCGCGGGGCCCACGGGCTTTGCGCCGGTGCCGCGGGAACGGCTCCCCTTCCGCAGCATCGTCGTGGCCAGCACGAACGACGAGTACGTCACGCTCGAACGGGCGCGGGAGTACGGGCAGGCGTGGGGGAGCGAGTTCGTGAACGCGGGCGCGCTGGGGCACATCAACAGCGCGAGCGGGCTGGGCGAGTGGCCGCAAGGGTACGCGCTGCTGCGGAACCTGCGCGGGTGACGGCGGGTTCCGGGCGGGCGGTATGCGGATTGCGCCTGCCCGCGCCCGGCTGACGGCGGCCGGCCGGGCCGCCGCTCCGGGCGAACGCACAAGGAGCGTGGGATGAAGCAGATCGCGACGACGGGGGACGTGGACGAGGCGCTGAGCGCCGACACCGCCATCCTCTTCAAGTACAGCATGACGTGCCCCATCAGCGCCAACGCGCGCGGCGAGATGGAAGCGTTCATGGAAAAGCAGCCCGACGCGCCGCTCTACCGGCTGGACGTGCACGAGGCGCCGGAGGCCAGCACGTACGTGGCCGAAAAGACGGGGATCGCCCACGAGTCGCCGCAGGTGATCCTGCTGCGCAACGGCAAGACGGGGTACACGGCCACGCACTTTGACGTGCGCGCGCAGGACCTGGCGGCGCAGCTCGGCTGACCCGCCGCGGACGGGATGAACAAAGAGCGCGGCGGCCCCGAAAGGCCGCCGCGCTGGTTTGAGCCTTGAAGCCGCGGCTCAGAGCTTGTCGAGGCCGCGCTGCACGTCGCCCAGCTTGTCCTGCAGCTTGCCCTCGAGCTGGTCGCCCTTGCCCTCGGCCTGCAGGCTGGTGTCGCCGGTCAGGCCGCCCACCGCGTCCTTCACCTTGCCGCCCAGGTCCTTGAGCTTACCGGTGAGGTTGTTGTCGAGACCGCGGTCGGTCAGATTGCGCTCGTCCATGGTCGTCATCTCCCTGTGTGGATGTGCCTTCCGTCGCAGCGATGGAGGGGCAAGACGCGTACCGTGTTCCTGGGGCCGGCAACTTGCCGGGAGGCAACCGTTTGCGGTTTCCGGGAACCCGGCGCGGAGGCGGCCGCCGGCGTGCTCGCCCGAGTGTCCGGCGCGCGGCACGGGCGGGAATGGCGCTGCACACCCGGTCGTGCTCCTCGTCCGCCCGTAAACCCCCGGCCGGCCATCCGCCGAACCCTTTCGCCCCCGTGACCATGCTTTCCCTCGTTGCCCGCGCCATGGGCGGCGCGCTCGTCCTCGGGGCCATGCTCCCCGCCGCGCCGGCCGCGCAGACACGCCCGCCTTCTCCGGCCACCATGACGCCCGAATCCGCCGCGACCGCGTTTTTTCGTGCGATGGAAAGCGAGCAGTGGAACGAGGCCGCCCGCTGGATGCACCCCGAAGCGCTCGCGCGGCTACGCGAGGCCGCGCTCGAGCGGGCGGCCCTCGCCCGCGCGCCCGGAACCGATTCCATCACCCCCGAGGAGGTGATGCGCGACGATCCGGACATGCCGCGCGTCGTGGCCGAGTACCAGGCCCGAAAGTGGACCGAGAACATGCGGCAGAGCGCGCGGCTCGCCCGCACATCCCTGGGCGCTACCTCGCGTGAGGAGTTCGAGGCGATGTCTCCGGGGCAGCTGGTCGCGCGGCTGGTAGAGGAGAGCGATCCCCGCCGGATCGCCCGGGCCGTGGCGCGCGAGCAGGCGGACACGGTCGGGGGCAAACTGCTGGTGCGCGCCATTCCACCCACGGTGCGCACGGTCATCGGACACGTCGCGGCGCCGGACCGCGCCGACGCGGCGTACGTGCTGTACCGTTCCGCACCCCGCTACCCGGCCCCGCTCGCGCTGGTCCCGGAGCAGACCGCCGTGCTGCACATGCGGCGGGACGGGGCGGAGTGGAGGGTGAATCCCGGCGGCTTCGACGGTTCGGAAGTGTTCGGAACACCCTTCTCGTTCGGGTTCAGCGTCTCGCGCGCGGAGGGCTCCACGCTGGAGTCGATGCTCCAGGGCGGCGTCTGGCCCGCACAGGGTCCCCCGCGCCTGCGGGTGCGCATGGAGGAGATGGGCGAAGATCCGCTCCGGACGCCCCCCACCCGCCTGGTCGTGGAGCAGCTGGCGGCCGATGGAACGGTGGAGGCGCGGATCCGGATTCCCGCGGAGGCCTGGGAGCGGCTGCGCACCGTGGTGGACATCTGGGGGCTTCTCCTCCTTCCCGGCGACGACGACGAACCCTGACCGTTCCCGCACGTGGCGACGTTGGCCCGCGCGTTGCAACCCGGGCGCGGCTCATCCTCAGGAACCCGAGGCAGGAGGCGGATATGGGCAAGCTGGCCGGCAAGGTGATGTGGGCGGTGGCGGGGGGCGCCGCGAGCAAGATGGCGCGCAGCTACACGCGTTCCGCGCTGCACAGGGACAACGGCGCGCCCCGGCTGCCGCGCAAGGCGCGCCGCCAGGAAGGGATCGGCATGATGCTGGGCTGGGCCGTCGCCACGGGCGTGCTCCTGGCCATCGCCGACGTGCTTTCCGAGCAGGGCAAGGACGCGGCGCACGCGCGCTGATCCTCGTCCGTCCCCCATCGGCAGAAAGCCGCCACTCCGCGCCGGGGTGGCGGCTTTCGTTCGTCCCTCAATTGCGAAAACGGCGGCGCGCCGCATAATCATCCTCCGCCCGCGGTTCTCCATCGGCCCCTTTCACGACACCTTCGCCCCATGACCGCCCGTCCCGTACGCGCCGCCCTCGCGGCCGCCCTGCTCCTGGCCGCGCACCCGCTCGCCGCGCAGTCCCCGCCCGCCGGCGCCGCCGAAGTGCGCGCCGTGGCCGACGAGTTCGTGCGCGCCTCCGTGGCACGCGACCCCGCCGCGGCCGCCGAGGTGGGCGACACCACGCCTGCGGACCGCTGGGTGGACCGCTCGCCCGCCGCGCTTCGGGCCTGGGAGCGCCAGCAGGACGGCTGGCGGGCGCGCCTGGGCCGCGTGGACGCTGGCGCGCTGTGGGGCACGCCGGGGTGGGTGACGCACGGCATGCTGGCGGAAGCGCTGGAGTCCGCCGCGGGCGAGCGCGTGTGCCGGCGCGAGCTGTGGGGCGGAATTGACCAGATCTTCGGGTGGCACCTGGGGCTGGCCACCGCCGCCGCGCGCCAGCCCGTGGGCACACCGGCGAACCGCGCGCGGGCGCTGGCGCGGTGGCGCGACCTGGGCCGCTTTGTGGACGTGGAGATCGCCAACGCACGCGCCGGGCTGGCCGCCGGCTACAGCGCCCCGCGCGACAACGTGCTGCGGGTGGCGGAACAGGTGCGCGGCATGCTCCCCGACTCCGTGCAGGGATCCCCGTTCTGGAGCCCCGCCGCGCGCGACTCCGATCCCGCCTTTGTCAGCGACTGGGAAGCGGAGCTGCGGGGCACCGTGTACCCCGCCCTGCGGCGCTACCTGGCGTTTCTGGAACGCGAGTACCTGCCGCGCGCCCGCGCGGAGTCCGGCCTGTCCGCGCTCCCGCAGGGCGCCGCCTGCTACCGCGCCACGGTGCGCGCCCTCACCTCGGTGGACGTCGCGCCCACGGAGATGCGGGCGCGGGCCCGGGCGGTGCGCGCGTCCATGGAAGCGGAGCTGTTCGCCCTCGCCGGCCCGCTCACCGGCGCGGCGGACGTCCGGCGCGCGCGCGC